>CAYMWP010000012.1:0-53675 GCA_964393895.1 uncultured Anaerolineales bacterium
CTAGCCAGCACCGTCTGTTTTACGGCGGTGCGGCTTCAAAACGGGAATTACTGGGGTAGTAGGGAGTACGCGATGGAGCAGAGGAGTAAATGGATCACGGGAGATGCACCGCCAGACGAGGGATATTGGGAAGCATTGCTACGAGACGGAGAGAACGGGCAAGCGGCTCCCGCCGCCGCCCAGACGCTCGAGTGGGAAGAGGAAAACGCTTACCGTCAAGATTCGGCCCCAGCGGTAAGGACGACGTTAGAAAAGCAATGGGAGGAGGCGCGCCTGGCAATGGAGCGCGAAGAAGTGCTCGAATTGCCAGTGGTAGGATGTAACCGGGGCGGCGTGCTGGTCGGATGGGATGGTCTGCGCGGGTTCGTCCCCGCATCTCACCTGACGGCCCTCTCGCCCTATGCGAGCGAGAGCAAGCGGCGCAACGAATTGCAACGACTCGTCGGATCGCAGCTACAACTCAAGATCATTGAGCTGGACCCGGAGCAGCATTGCTTCGTCCTTTCCGAGCGGGCCACCCAGTTCGACGAGACCCGCCGCCGGGAACTGCTGGACACACTCAACCCAGGTGAAGTGCACCAGGGCCGCGTCACCAACCTCTGCTCGTTCGGCGCGTTCGTGGACCTGGGCGGGCTGGAGGGATTGATACACATATCCGAGCTCTCGTGGGGCCGAGTAGAGCACCCCAGCGACGTCCTCGAACCAGGCCAACAGGTCGAGGTACACGTCCTCAGCGTAGACCGCGAGCGCAGGCGCGTGAGGTTGAGCATCAAGCACTTGCAGCCCGATCCCTGGCAGTTCGTCGAGGAGCACTATCGAACTGGTCAAATCGTGAACGGCACCATCACCCACGTGGTCAACTTTGGAGCCTTTGCCCGCATCGAAGAGGGAGTGGAAGGGTTGATCCACGTCTCGGAATTGGCAGAAGGCAACTTTGTCCATCCCCGCAACGTGGTACGGGAGGGCGATGCCGTCACCGCCCTCATCCTCAACGTTGATGAGCAGCGGCGACGAATAGGGTTGAGCTTGCGCCGGGCCGGTAAACAAAATGACGAGACGTAACGACAAAAAAACAGGTTTCCGCATCAACTGGCGAACCATCCTCACAGATCCACTGCTGCAACAGATCCTGGCCCTGATCGTCGTGGCCGTGGGCGTGATCACGCTACTGACGCTGTTCCGGGTGACACACGGCCGCTGGACCGACGCGTGGATGGACCTGTTGCAGCGCTGGTTCGGATGGGGAGCCTATCCCGTCGGCGTGACCATCCTCCTGGCCGGACTGTTGTGGCTGCAGCACCACCTGGATCGCCCATTAAAGTGGCGCTGGCGGCCGTTCGTCGGGGCGGAACTGGTTTTCTTTAACCTGCTGGCGCTAACCCACGCCATCTTTGGGCGCGACGACCCATGGGGGTTGGTGGAGGATGGCTGGGGCGGAGGCATGATCGGCTGGGCAGTGTCCGTCACCCTTTCCACCTACCTCAACCCACTGGCAGCCGTGCTCATCCTACTGGCGCTGACAGCCCTGGGTTTGGGGCTGGCCTTCGACGTGACCGCCGCCGAAGTCGTGCAGGCCGCGGGCGCGGTGTTGGGGACGCTCACGCGGCGAGCAGCGAGCCGTCCCGCCAGACCCACGACGCAGCGAGAGCAACCACGCCCATCCCGACCCGCGCGAGCGCAGATCGCTCCTCGCCACCCATCTCCCCCACCACCGGAGCCGGCTGCGCCGCCTAGAGAGCGTGCGGCCGAAAGGCCACGCCGCGCCGCCCCCATCCCGATCATAGACGAGCCCCCCGCGACGCCAACGCCTGCCCCCCAGCGCCAGCGCGAGTTCACGCTGCCCTCACTCGATCTATTGAACGAGGCTGAAGGCCCCGCGCTGACCGACGCAGAGATCCGCCAAAAATCACGCATCATCGAGGAGACGCTGGCCCAGTTCGGGCTGCCGGTAGAGATCGCAGAAGTGCGCGTCGGCCCCACCGTCACCCAGTTCGGGGTCGCTCCCGGTTTCGTAGAGCGATCGGGAGACCGGCGCCGTAAAGTACGGGTGAGCCAGATCAACACTCTGGCAGACGACCTGGCGCTGGCGCTGGCGGCCCCCCGCATCCGCGTGGAGGCGCCCGTGCCCGGTCGCTCCGTCGTCGGCATCGAAGTGCCCAACAACAAGATCCAATTAGTGGGCATCCGCGGCACGATGGAATCGGACGAGTTTCGCCAGCTCGATTCGCCGCTGGCCTTTGCACTGGGGCGCGACGTGGCCGGCGAACCAGTCGCGGCCGATCTGGCCACCATGCCGCACCTGTTGATCGCGGGCACTACCGGGTCGGGTAAATCGGTCTGCATCAAGGCGCTCACCACCTGCCTGATCTATAACAACACGCCCGACCAACTACGCCTGGTCATAATTGACCCCAAGATGGTAGAGATGGTGCGTTTCAATGGGCTGCCGCACCTCTACGGCCGGGTGGAGGTGGACCTGGAGCGGGTGGTCAAAGTGCTGCGCTGGGTCGCGTTGGAGATGGACGGCCGCTACAAACGCTTCGCCGCCGCCACCGCGCGCAACCTCGACGACTATAACCGCACGATGAAGCGTCGCGGAGAGCAGACTCTGCCCCGCATAGTCGTACTGGTGGACGAGTTGGCCGATCTGATGATGCTGGCCCCCGACGAGGTCGAACGCACCATCTGCCGCATCGCCCAAATGGCCCGCGCCACCGGCATCCACCTGGTCGTAGCTACGCAGCGCCCCAGCACGGACGTGGTCACGGGGCTGATCAAGGCCAACTTTCCGGCCCGCATCTCTTTCGCCACCGTCAGCCAGGTTGATTCGCGCGTGATCCTGGACATGCCGGGCGCGGAGACGCTGATGGGCAACGGCGACATGCTCTACCTGGCGTCGGACGCCGGCTACCCGGTGCGCGTACAGGGCTGCTTTGTCTCGGAAGAAGAAGTGGAACGGGTGGTAAAGCTCTGGCGCGATCAGGCCGGCCCGGTCGAAGAACCGGCCCCCTGGGAACGGATGATGCGGCCAACGGCGAGCGACGAGGATGATTACAACGTGGACGAAGACGTATTGCAACAGGCGATCGCGCTGGTGCAAAGCTCTGGCAGCGCCTCGGCCTCGCTCCTGCAGCGCAAGCTGCGCATCGGCCACCCCCGCGCGGCCCGCCTGATGCAGACGATGGAAGAGATGGGCATCATCGGCCCGCCCGAGGCGGCCGGCCGCACGCGCCGGGTGATCATCGGAGGCGGTGAGTGACGGCGGGGCCAGCTCCACCCTGCACTGCCTAGCGTTCGATACCGCCAGGCAGCGACTCCATATTGCCGGGATGACCGCTCAAGGCAGTCGGCGTCGGGCCGGGCGTGTTGGTGGGAGTGGGCGTGGGAGTGCTGGTCGGGCCGCCCTCCCTGTAGCCCCAGGCCGGCAGACCGGCCGCCACCCGCATGCGCACCACGCCCCAGGTTAGCAAGAACGTCAGAACCAAAAATCCCACCAGTATGGTGGCCAGTATCTTTTTACCACGTCGTCCTTCCATCATTCCCCTACCTCATAAAGACCCGACAGGTTTTGGTCAAGCCCCAGGCGCACCTCTTGCCCCATGCCCTTTAGCACGTACTGAACGTACCCCTCGCCCGCCTGGATGCTGATGATCTGGGCGTTGGACACCCGCCTCAGATCCAGCTTTTGCCCCTCGCTGAGGCGGACGAGCAGGTGCGTGGGCTGCTCCGAGAACCTGACGACGATCTCGTCGCCGGCAAAGGTGTAGCTGGCCTGGGTCTCGAAATAGTTCACAAACTCGGCGTAAGAATCCCGGGTGGTCATCCAGCGCAGCCAGGGATAGTGCTCCCGGTTCCAGGCCAGCAGGTGGTCCAGTTGGTCGAACATGCCGTCGGCGGGATCGGAGGGGTCGCCGCGCCAGGGGGCGTCGTAGGGGTTGCGCAGATCGTCCTCGCCGGGATAATTGCTGCGGGTGTTAAAGATGTCGTCGGGGTGGACAAAGTGGGTCCACACGCCAAACATGTTCAACTCGGATAGGGCCACCAGGCGCGTGAACGGCTTGTCAAAGTAACCGTGCGTCCAACGGGGGATGGAGAACAGGTCATCGTTCCACGGCTCGGGGCCGAACTCGCGACTGCCGCCGTGCTCAAATTTGTCCGTATATATCCCCCCCACGACCTTTATGGACGGGAAGGCTTCGTGCAGGGCCTCCAGGCCGGCCGCGTCGTACAGGTTGTTAGGGGGCACGTAGGAAAAGGGCAACGGCCCCATACTATCTTCCTGCCAGCGCCGGCGCGCCTCCTCCAGAGCAGAGACCATGTTCCGCCTGGCCTCCTGCTCCCCGATACCGTCCCTCATCCACCAGTCGAGGCGCAGAGATTGGTGGTCGTAGCCGTGCAGGGCCAACTCGTGCTCCCCCTGGGCCACTTGGTGGCTCATGTAGGAGCAGAAGGGCACCTCCTGCCCGTTCACCTCGATCTTGGCGTGCACCCACTGGTTAAAATCCCACGGCGGTTCGACCAGGCCATTGTAGTTGAAGGGAATGATCCACAGATAATACAGGCCATACTTGCGGGCCAGGCGCATCATGTCCGGGAACCACACCTTGTAGTAGAAATCCACCACCGACATGTCGTACTCGCCGGCTACCGGTTCGAGTTTGCGAGTAGGGGGCGGCGCGGGGAAATCGTCAACGTGGAACAGGCCCACGTTCGCCAGCGCCATCACCGCAGCGGGATGGACGTCCAGCAGCGACTGGACGGCAAAGCCCCGGAATACTTTGAAGGCCAGCAGGTCGTTGTTCCAGTAGAGGACGCGGCCCCGGCCAAACTTGTGACGCCACAGAAGAGGATATTGACCGTCACCAGAGGTAGCTAGCACCTCGACGCTGTCCGCCGCCGTCACGGCCATCGCGCTGAAGGTGCTGAGGTATTGCTCTTCCAAGTAGAGGTCCTGGAGGCCGGGGAAAAAGTCGGCGACAAAGCGCAGGCCAGATTCGACCAGGATGCCTTCCGGCTCCTGCCGCTCCTGGATGCCAAACACTTCCCGCAACGCGGGGTTCCAGGCGCGGACCAACACCGCCAGTCCCCCGCCGCCGACCACGTATTCTTTGATCTTGAGAGCCTGCTCGTCGCTCAGGCGCCAGATGCTCTCGGCCGCCAGCGCCACCGCCGAGTAGGGGCTAAGGTCGGCGATGAGCGCGTCAGGCCCAATATCCGCGTCGTCGTAGGCGATCTTGGCATAGTCCAGCGCCCTGGTTATCTGGGGGTATAGCACCTGACTCAAGGGGCCAGCAGTGTCGTGGATCAGCAGCACGCGCTGGGGCGCTTCGCCAGGAGCAGCAGCCAATCCCTTCCGAGGGACGTCACTCTCTCTGACCTCGTCAATGAGGGGGAACGGCAGCAGCGAATGGAGCAGAGCGCTGCCCCCCAACAGCAATGCTTCTCTGCGGCTGATACGGTAGTCTTTCATATCAATGTCACCTTGCTTTCTTCAGGCAGTTGAGCGTGTGCGCAACTAGTTGCGACGGAACCGGCGTCTACGAACCCGCCGTGGGAATGAGCAGGCCGAGGCGCACCTCTGAATCCGTGGCCCGCAACACGTACTGGTAATACCCCTGGCCCTCGTAGTAGCTGACGATTTGCGCGTTCACCACGTTGTTCATGTCCAGCTTGCGCCCGTCGTTCAGGCGCAGCAGCAGATAGGTCGGATGGTCGGAGAACTGGACGGTGACCTGGTAGGATTTGTCAAAGGTACAGGTCGCGTCGGTGGCAAGATAATTCAATAGCTCGGAGTGAGCGTCGCTGGTGGTCAGCCAGCGCAGCCAGGGATAGTGCTCCTGGTTCCACTCCAACAGCTCGTCGAGTTGGGCGTGCTTCTCATCCCAGGAGGAGACGTCGCCCGCGCCGACAGCGTGGCTCCAGACGCCCAAGGTGTTCAGCTCCGAAAGCGCCAGCAGCCGGGTGTAGGAATCGCCCGCGTACCCGTTCGTCCAGCGGGGCACGGCAAAGAGTTCCTCGTTCCACGGTTCCGGCCCAAACTCGCGGTCGCCGCCCTCCTCGAACGCGCCAAAGGGGGCAGCGCCCACCACCCGCACCGAGGGCAGCGCCGCGCGCAGAGCGACCAGGCTCGCTTCGTCGTAGAGACCGCCGGGAAGCACACAGGTCGCGGGCAGCGGCCCCAGGCTGTCCTCCTGCCAGCGCAACCCGGCCGCCTCGAAGGCCGCCTCCCGAGAATAACCTTGCAGGGCCAGCTCGTGGCCGCCCCGACCGGCCTGGTAGGCCATGTAGGCGCAGAATGGGGCCTCGTGCCCCTCTACTTCGACCGCCGGCTCATCCCACGCGGCAAAGTCCCAGGGCGGCTCGGCCTGCAGGTCCGCCAACCAGGTGTATCTCACCCCGTACTCACCGGATAGCTCGACCATATCCGGAAACCACTGGCGGTAGTAGAAATCCTCCGCCCCGGCCGGCGGGGGAGCGGGAAAGCCGTCCACCTGAAAGACGCCGGCGTTGGCCAGCGCCATCACCGCCCCACCGTGCGCGGCCATGACCGATTGAACCGCCAGCCCTCGGAACTGCTTGGAGGACAGCAGGTCGTTGTTCCAATAGATGGCGCGCCCCAGGCCAAACTGCCGCCGCCAGACGAGGGGGCGGCTGCCATCCCCGGTGGTGGCGAGTATCTCGACCCCGTCCACCGTCGCCACGGCCAGCGAATCGAACTCGCCCACGTCCCGCGCCTCGACCAGCAGCCCCTCCAGCCCCGGAGCTAGGTCACCGACAAAGTGGATACCGCTGCTGACTATCGCCTCGCCCTCCACTTCCCGGCCAGAGATACCGAACAGCTCGTCCAACACCGGGTGGCGGGCGGGGGCGAGGACGGCCAACCCGCCGCCAGCGACCACGTACTCTTTGATCGCGAGCGCCGCCTCTTCACCGATGCCCGATACGTCCTGGGCGGCGATGACCAGGGCCGTGTACTCCTCCCAGGAAGAGCTCTGCCCCCCTCCCGCCACGTCCGCCCCCGCGTGGGCGATCTTGGCATAGTCCAGGGCCACGGTCACCTGGCCATACAACTGTTGGCTGGCAGCGTCCGTGCCATCGTAAAGCAGGAGCACTTTTTGGGCCGACAGACCGGTGTAGACGGGTTGAGGCTGGAAGGCGACCTTGTTGACCACGGCCACAAAGCCAACGCCCCCCAGGCCCACGAGCGCGACCGCCGCGAGCAAGGTGGAAAGGGGCAATCTCGAGTTTTTCATTGTACTTCTCCCAGACCTCACTCGCATCCTCACTCTTGCCCACCGGGTTCCAACGGGTGGTGAATGTGATAGATGACAACGTCGTCGTCCTGGTAGTAGACGGTCATATTGTCGTGAGAGCGTTCATAAGTGGAACACCAATCCCACAGGGCCTGCTCCATTCGCACTCTCTCGTGCAGCCCTTGCGCCGTGAACGGGGCAGCGTACGCGTTCTTTTCGACCAGGATGTAGACGTGCTCCGTAGGCACGCTGAACTCGGGTGCATCGGGGTCATAGTGGTACATCTCTGGGGCATAGGTTTGCAGGAAGTAGTCGCCGTTCAGATACCAACCCCGGCCCAGGGTGTGGGGCAAAACCTCGCTCGCGCCGACGATGGTCCAGGTGTAGGCCAGGTGCTCCTCTTTGATGTTGTATATCTCGAGAGCCACGACGTCGTATTCGGCTTTGGCGGCCCCTTCGATCACCAGGGGCGGGCTGGCGAACAGCGACAGGGCCAGGATAATCACGACCGCTCCCAGGGACAGGATTGGGGATTGGAGATTGGAGATTGGGGATTTGAACCGACTTGCCAGGGCAGCCACCCACGAGGCAAGCATGCCGTAAGCCGTTCCCAAACCAGCGCAGGTCAGCAGTGAGAGCGTCGCCGCCATCAGGCGACTGGCGAGCAACACCGACCAGGTCGGTTGCTGACTGGCCCACAGCAAGATAGCGGCGGCGAACAGGGCCAGCGCCAGCGTGACGCGGCCCGTGCGGGTGCTGTGCTGCGACACGAGACCGTCGTCGTCGCCGCCGGGGAGCAGCAGGAGCGGGGCGGCGAGCAGGGCCGCCAAGAACAGGGGCGTCTCTGAGGCCAACACCTGAGGCAGTCCGGTCACTTCTGCAGACCAACGCTCCCCCATCTGGGCGGTCAGCGCCAGCGGCCCCTCGACCCACTCCTTGCCCCCCAACCAACCGACGACGTAAAAGAGGTTGCCGGAGGCAATCGCGCCGAGTCCGGCCAGGAGTATCCACAGCAGTCCCCGGCCCCGCCAGCGGCCATAGATCAGCCCGGCCGGCAGCGCCAGCGCCCAGCCCACCAGGGCCACCACCCCGACGAAGGGATGGATCAGGAACACCGTCACCGTCCCCTGGAAAGCCAGTCCCAGCCAGACCAGCTCCCGCTCCGCCAGGTAGCGGGCCATAAAGACCCAGGTGGGCAGCAGGAAGGCCAGCGCCAGCTCCGTCGGCAGTGCCTGGTCGGGATAGAGAGGCAGGCCGGGGAGAACCTGCGCAAAGGTGAACATCCCATACAGGGAGGCTCCCAGTAGAGCAGCGTCGCGCCGCCCGGAAAAGCGCCGGATGGCAAAGTACACGGCTGCCACGGTCAACCCGCCGACCAGCCCTTGGGCCACCCGCAGCAGCGTCGCCTCGTCCAGGAAAGCGAATTGCTTCAGACCGCTGAGCAGGGTAAAAGCGCCGTAGGGATAGATGCCGTCCACGTACAATTCATTGCGGGTCAGGCCCTTGAGCCACCTCAGGTGAGAGTAAAAGGTCGGCGTGAGGGCGGCGTGGTTGAGAGCCTCGTACAGCCTCAGGTAGGCGCTGAGCAGCAACACCCACAGTAGAGCTATACCCCACAGGAGCCGGTCGCGGTCGGGCAGCCACTCTCTGGCCCAGGTCTTGAAATCGGCCCAGCAGCGGCGGGCCGACTCGCCATAGTCCACCCGCCCCTCCATCGCGTCCATGAGAAAGGCCACGAAGCGGGCGAACAGACGCTTCAGGTCGGCCAGGGGCAACCCCTCGGGGCGCAGAAACAGGACGAGTAAATAGAGCAGGATATAGCTGACTATCAGGGAAAAGAGATCATAGACGCCGACGATGGTCAGGAGATGGACGATGAGGGTGGTGTAAAAGCCCATGCGCACCACGTCGGCCCACAAGCGGCTCTCCCCCTTCTGCGGCGCGGGGAGAATCTGGCGCGGCAGCAGGATAAAGATGGCCCAGAACCAGACCACGACTTTGGCCGCCGCTACGAGCAAACCGAGAACATAGCTTGATGCCATTGCAGCCCTCTCCCCCACCCTAGACCCTTCGAGTTCTCTGAAACCCGAGGGGTCTGTCTAGTAACGACACTCAACGAGAAGTGTCTAGCAAAGCTCTGCCTTAGGCCAGTTGCAACTCTGGGATTTGTAACACACGCCCTTGGATGGACTCTACGATCGTATCACGAATAAAGCGACTTGCGGCCAAGATTTCAATGCCGATGAGCTCCCCCGCCGCATTCATTTCCACGGTGATGTTCGGGACAAGTTCCACACTTCCCGCTTCAGGTTCATCGGAAATCACGATATGTAATATATCGTCCTGCTCAAAATACACCATCCGTGTCTCATTCATACGCCAACCTCCCCGTCTTGAGCCGCAAATTGATTTGCTGGCGAGTAGTGACGTGAATCGTTATAGGGATGAGCATCTGGGCTTCAATCTCGCAGGGAATCAGCACCAAGACGCCTTTATGCCGACCTATCGCTACCAAACGCCCTGTCACCGTATCTACGTATCTCTCGCCTGTGTAGCGCACAATGCGCTTTATCTCGCCCAGATCAAATCCGCGCAACTTGGCCCGATACTGCATATACTCTGTCCAGATTATCTCCAAGCGCGGTGTCTCCCTTAAACGACTCTCCCCCCAGTCATCAATAAGACGAATAGTAATAATAATCCAACTCGTCCATGACCCGCCAGGCATACCAGGTGGACAACAATCCGAACACGACGCCGCCGGCCACCAGGCCCAAGACGCTGTAGTAATAGACCACGATACGGCTGAGCAAGAACCCGACCACCACGTTGACCACAAAGCCCACCCCGATGGCCCGCAGTACAAAGCGCGGGCGCGAGAGTGAGAGGAAGAACACGGCGTTCAACAACCCCAGGGCCAGGAAAGCGTACCCCACCATCCCCCAACGGTACACGAAAGGGGTGATCACGGCGTCGCCCATGGCAGCCCAGGGCAAGGTGCGCAGCCAGTCCACGACGATGTCGCTGATTATCATACTGATCACGGTCACGATCAACAACAGGAGCAATTGGCGCACGTAAAAGGCTTTGAACGAGCGGTTGTGACGGTGCACGTCAAAGGCAACGTGTTTCTCCTGCTCGGGGATGATCATGGTGGCGAACTCGTTGATGGTGTACTCTAGCATGGCGATGGTCAAAATGAGCGAGATGAGAGCCAGGTCAATGCCCACCTCGTAGGCGGTGCGGAACCAGATGATGTAGGGCGACGGCTCGCCGCCGGGCGAGTAGGGCGCCGACCAGCCGACGACACGGTCGAGGAAGAGGAAACCAAAATAGAGCACGCCGTACACAAAGTAAGGGCTGACCGCCCAGGTGATGATGGAATAGCGGGGCATCTTGGCCAACTCTTGCACGCCGGCCACGTCGCGCGCCTTGCGCACCAGAATCTGGCGGCCCCACAGGAAGGCGATGACGTTGGATACGAGAATACCGATGGCGTGGGAGGCATAGATGGACCAGCCCAGGTAGGTCATGATGACCCACACCAACATTCCACCGATCACTGTGGATAGCAGGATAGCCAGGTGCTCTTCCAGCATGTACAATATCGAAACGTTGAGCCACAGGCAAGCAAGCAACACGAAATACATGATGCAGATGAGGATCATGTCCTGCTCAAAGATGGGCAGGATGAGATTGCCCACGTACATCAAGACCGCCACGACGAGAGTGAGCGCGACGCCCCCCAGCAAAAAGTTTTCGCTGATGCGCTTGGCGAGCAAATAGATCCCCTGCTGCCAGTAGAACATCCCCCGCCGGCTGATGATCTGCGAGAATCCACCGGTGACGATGTAGCTGAGGATGGTGCCCACGGCGATGACGGTCGCCTGCCGCTCGCTAAAGAACAGCCAGGCCCACAGCGACGAACTCAGGGCAAAGAGCACAATGATCTGGGCCGTCATCGGGGCCGCGAACAGGCTGCCCTTGAGGTAGAACTTGATAAAGCGCCCCACCCGGCGCAACAGCCCCCGCCGTCTCAATTCCTGCGGCCCGCCGCCCTCGCCGGCAGCACGCTGCCGCGCCCGCTCGTAGACCTCGCCCGCCAGATCGAATAGATCGGCGGCTCCAAAGTCGGTTTGGGCATCTATGTCGCGCAGGCCCGTGCTCTCCAGGGTGGCGACCACGGCCCGCACATCCAACGGCACGCCGACGGTCTCGACGATCATATCCACCAACTCGGTCCTGGTCGCCTCGATCTGATCCTGCCGTCGGGGCTGCTGAGCAGGACTTGGCTCCAACCCAATGGGGCCGGGCATAGCTCGTTCAACGACCGTCATGCTCTCACCCTCCCTTCCACCACCAGCGGCGACGGCGCAGCAAGCGGCACCCGTTCACTCTTCGCCTGCGCCAAGTTCCGGTACAAATCCCAATAGGCATCCACCGATCTCGAGGTGCGGTACTTGGCCAACACCTCGTTGCGCGCCTTGCGGCCCATCCACTGGCGCAATTCGTCGTCCTGGAGCAGCTGGACCACCTTCGCCGCCAGCGCCTCGTGGTCGCGGGGCTTGCACACCGTGTCAAAACACGCCAGCGCCTCCCGCACTCCCCCCACGTCGGTAGCCACCACCGGCCGCCCGCAAGACATGGCCTCCAGAACGGTGTAGGGGAATCCCTCAGAGATGCTGGTCAGGATACTGACCTTGCCCTCGACGAAAATTTTGTGAGGCTCCGGGTGGAACTTGCCGAACTTGAACGTCTCGTCCAACCCCAACTCGGCCATCAGATCCACCGCCCGGGATATCCCTTCTCGCCGCGCCGTCTCGGCGATCCGCTCTTTCTCCTCGGGCCTCCCCTCCTCGTCCGCGATCAGATTGAGACACTTGAGGACGTAGGGCGGGTCGGCGGTCACCGAACCGTAGAGCTTGAATTGCGCGTCGGGGATGGTCCGACGAACGGTGTAAGCGGTGCGAATCATGGTCTCGACATCCTTGAGAGGAAAGACTCGGGCCGCCGCAACCACCGCTACTGCCTCCTCCGGCTCCGGCTCGTACTTGAACACATCGGGATTGACGCCATTGTAAATAGTTTGGAGCTTTTCTTCAGGCACGCCGTACAGCCTTTCCCACTTTTGGTTAAAGTTGCACACCGGCGAGATCTGGTCGGCGTAAGCGTAGCACAGCCGCGACACAAAGACCGACAGGTTGATCAGAAATCGCTTGAGAAAATAAGTTATATCGGTGGCCGAGACGGCGATATACCGCTCGCGGATGTAGACGCCGTGCTCGGTCAGCAGCATCGGCGTGCCGTATTCCAGTTTGGCGATCACGCTGGCTAACCCGACGAAGGCGGCGATGGTGGCGTGAGTGATGTCGGTATCCGGGATGGGCGCGTTCAACACCATCAGCAGCTTGTTCAACCAGCGCAACGCGGTGGTGAGATCGTAGAGATTGGGAATCTCTGCGGCCACAAAGTCGTCGGGCCGCTCGCGGTAAGGGCGCAACATCTCCTCCTGAAAGACCTCCCACACCCGCTGCGACTTGAAACTCTCGACGTAATCGTATTGTTGAAAGTAGTGATACAACTCGTGGACCGTACGCCCGTAGGGGGTCACATCCAACCCGGTCTCTTCCATACCCTCCAAAAAGCGGCGGAATAGGGGGATGAACTTTTCCTCAATGACCTGTGGAGTAGTATCCCGCTTGTGACGGTAAATCTCGGAAAAAGGCGCGTCGGGCAGGATGTACTCGGCCGGCTCCTCGGTGCCCCACAGTGGGACGTGAATGACCTGCTTCACGTTATCCAGCAACTGGTACTTGAGTTTGACGTTGGGGTCGCCGGTGATGGCGCAGACGTGGTACTCCACCCTCCTGCCCGGCTCATCCAGCGACCCGTTCAGTTCTCGCACCAGGATGTCACACCACGTGCTGACGCCCCCACCCACGAAAGGGTAAGTGCCTTCGGTTTCCAGTAGAACTGAGAAATTGTCGCTCATAGGAACCTCCCCCGCCCCACTTGCAAGCTCGCCGCCTGCGCCTCCACCACGCTACGGTTATACCACGAAACTCGTTTTCGTGCCAACGCCCCCGCCCTTACGAGCCGGCGTACACCCAGCGCCTGTGTCCCGGCAATCCGACCGCCTCCGATTGCGACACGACGGCGTAGGGGTAGGCGAACGCCTCGGCATCACGCCTGATCTCTTCCGGTGGCGCGTCACCCGCATAAGGGGCAAGCAGTTGAGAAAAGCTTTCACTGCGCCCGTTGTAGGATGGCGCCAGAGGGTCGAGCGAAGCTGCCCACTTGACCGCCAGGAGCTTGCCCAGGCCACTGAAGGCGGTCACATAATTCCACTGCTTACCGTAATAGCTGCCGAACGGGTTGAGAAAGACACGTGTACCGCGCGCGGTCACTCGCGTTCGCATAGGGCAAAAAGCGAGCGACGCATTGACGTCGGCCGTCTGTGCCACGAGCAAGCCCTTGTCCCCGTCCGTCACGGCGACCCAGCCGTGTGTCACGTGATTGTTGAACGAATCGAGCTCCTCGTTCTTTGAGAACTCGCCATAATCGAGGTCATAGTGGCTCACGTGATCCAAATAGTTGTGCTTCCACACCCGCAGCGGCTTTCCGCGACGCCCAAACAGGGCCGGGCGCAATTCGCACGGCACGACCTCGCGCCAGTTGCCGTCGTACTCCCGCCCCAGCCGGCGCGCCTTCTCCTCGTCATAGTTGTCCGAGCGGGTTTGAGGATAAGTGACGTGTGTGTCCACGTACAGATACGGCAAGCCAGAGGCAAGCAGAAATTCGCGCTCGACCCCGACTCGCTTCTCCACGCCCAATCGAATTTCCCCTTTTACCCTCACGAACCCGACCAGCCCGCAGCCGAGGACGTCCGCCTCTGATAACCTCCAACGCGAGACCTCGGCGACGCGGCCGGCATAGTTGACCGCGCTCCGCACGAACGGCCCGTCGGCCATTTCTACTCCCGCGCACGCAAACCCCACCGGCCGCATATCCTCGTCAAAGCGCAGTGTGACGAACTCGTTTCCAAGTTCAAAGGGATCCGCTCTCACCACGACAGGGCCCGGCGCCTCGACGCCTCCGGCCGGCTGCCCCGAGAAATCCAGATAAAAATCCTTCCGCTCGCCGCCCCGCATACTCGCGACGAACAAAAGCTCGGCATCGAGCGATCCATCCTCTCTTTCGTCGTGGCGGATGACGACCGGACGGGCCCTTCTATCGGCGTCGAACAGCCTGGCTACGACAGCCTCCGGGGCGGAAACGGGGATCCGCACCAGCGCGCGGGAGGGTTTAACCTCGTATTCGACCGCCCCGGTAGAAAGGCCGCGCGCGTAATCGAACAGCGAAAACGCGGTCTCGTCTTCCCCATCGTCGCAAGCTCTCTCTGCAGCCAAGTCAAAGGCGCGAGACGCCTTCTCGACCGAGACGTACAGCAAGTTGGCCGCTGTCTGCAGGCGAGTACGGTTCATAACCGGCGACGACAATCCAAAATGCGTGGTCGAGAGTAGCCTCAGCCGGGCCTCGGCGGATTCCTCGAGCAGCCCCTCCATCTCCCGGCAATCGCCCTCGCCCAACGAGTCCATAAACCACCGCGCCTGCAGCTCCAGGATGCGGGAGCGCTCCACGCCCGTCCACAGTTGATGGTTGGACCACTTTTCGGCCCAGCTAGAGTAGCCGTCAAAGCCACCGTCGGCGGTATCCTGCCCGATGGTGATGACGCCGACCGGCGGGTGCGTCCTCACGTACTCGCCCGGCGTCGTGAAGGCGACGTAATTGAGATGGCGCACGCTCTCGACCAGCCCACGCAGTCCCCGCGCCGCTGCCAGGAGGTTGCTTACTACGGGCCAATCGTACCCGCACCAGTACTCGTCGTCGGCGTCCGCATCAATCAGCAGCAACAAGTCCTGCGGCTCGGCCAGCGCCAGTTGCGCGCGCCGCAGCCGCTTCAGCCACCAGCGGAGGGAGACGTTGTCGGCAACGTCCCCGTGGTTGTAGGCCGGCAGGAGCGTCAACGTCTCGTCAATGCCCGGATACGTCAACGTCAGCGGGTTGTAGCGCTGCTCGACCGGCAGGGGCGCGACGAAATTACTGAACCCATTGAAGGGAACCGCGCTATAGAAAAGGCTGATGTACTCAATACCGCGCTGCCGGTACAACTTGAGATGCAGCGGCGTGTACATCATCTCCTGCGGGCGCACCATCGGGGTGAACGCGCCAAAGAGATCACGCAGGCCCGAACCGGCCTCGTTGGTGATGGCACGCCCTATCGTGGCGTCGAATTCGGCGGCGGTGTGGGCGCCGACGAGACCATTGTTGTAGGACATCACCTGCACCTCATCCTGTCCACCGGCCACGCGCCGCTTGAGAGATTCGATGATGTCTGGGCAGTGCTGCGGCATTATCGTCTCCAGCGAGAAATAATTCTCGATATCCCACGCGCCGCGCACCGGGACGCCGTTCGCATTGAACTCGTCGAGCACCTGGATGATCTTGCGAATGACGCGGATGTCCTTGCCAAAGCCAAGCTCGTCGGGCGTATCGCCCCGGTACGAGTGATAGAAATTGACGTGAAACCTAAAAGCGAGAAATATCCTGGAATCAGACTTGCTCGTCACCGAATCCTCCTCGCACGCGGGTTAGAACGAGGGTGGAAAGCAGGAAAAGCCCCGCGTAAATGCCAAAGATGAGCAGATACCCCGTCTCTGGCGATTGAGGGACGTGCGCGCTGAAATAATCGGCTATGGGGCCGCCGATGTAGGCTCCCACCGCCCCCGCGCCCGCCCCGGCCAGATTAGAGATACCCAGGTACTTGCCGGCTTCCTCCTGGGGGACAATGTCCGTTCCCAAGGCCCAGTTGGTGGTGAAAAATGTGCCCGTGGCTGCACCGACGAGGCAGCCGCCCACGTAAATCACGCTCATGTTGGGCGAGAGGAGGAGTACCAGCGTGCCCAGCGCCGCTACGACGCCGCTGAGCGCCACCAGACGCTTGCGCCCGATCCGGTCGGCCAGCCAGCCGCTCGGCAGCGCGCACAGCAAGATCAGAATACCCACCACCATCATCAACTGCGAGGCTGGCCCGGCGGCCTCCTCTCCATCCATTCCCAACCGGGCCTGGAGAAAGTAGACGGCAAAAGTAGAAAGATTGATAGCGCCAACGAGAAACGCCAGCCGGTTGACCACCCACCAGGAGAAGGATGGGTAGCGACGCGCCTCCTCGCTTCCGATACTGATGCGCGCACTGGCCCACACGCCCACGACGACGGCGCCCGTCATCGCCAGCAGCCCTGCCAGCCCCATCACGATCAGGTGAGTTGATAGCGAACTCACGCCGCTCAGGAGTTGGCCTATCAGATTGACCGCTTTCCCCATCCCCAGGATAACGACCATAAAGACCAGCGTCATAGCCACCAAACGTCCAAAGGGCTGCCAATCCAGCGGTTCGGGAGACTCACGCAGCGGTTCCTCACGCACGAACATGGTGACGAGCATAGCCAGAAACAGGATGCCGACCGCCACCAGGATACCGGTCCACATCCGGCCCGCCGCGATCAACTGGCCGATGGTGAGAGCGACGATGATGACCGGCAGCAAGTCCATCACCGACTTTACGCCAGAAAAGATGCCGCGCCGGTCGCCCGGCACCAGGTCGGGAATCAGGCCCTGCTCCGCACCGTGAGCGAAATTGGACGCTATCTGTGAGAGTACCGCCAACCCGAACAGAAACCGATAACTGGGCGAGGCGACCATAGCGACCAGACAGACTGCGTTCAACAACGTGCCGACCAGGACAAAGGGGCGCCGCCGCCCCCAGCGAAGCGTGCTGCGATCCGAAAGCATACCCGCCAGCGCCTGCACCAATAAAGCGACCATCAGGGTATAGAGGCGCAGGTTGCCATAGGCAGTGCCCTGCCGCTCAGGCCCAACGAACTCTTGTACCAACAAGGGCTGGATCAGCCCGTTGGTCTGAGATATCGTCGTCAGACCCAGCCAGTAGATGTTGATCGTGATGTAATCGTACCAGCGCACCTGTTTCATAGGCTCCTTCCTTTCACACTGAGCTTGTGTGGTTGTAACATCTCGGGCTTAGCCCGTTCAAGTTTTCGAGGCGCCCGACATAACTAGAGAATCTCAATCTCCCAGCCCACGACCTGCACTTCGGGGCGGTGGGCCTCGATCCAATGTACGGTCCGTTCGAGAACTGCGTGGACACGACCGGGGTCATTGGCGACGGTGACGAGGGCTATTTCCGCCGACTGCCAGAGATCATTGCTCCCTACCTCAGCTACAGCCAGGTTGAACTCGCGGTGCAGCCGGGTCAGGAGCGGCTTGAGGAGGCTGCGCTTGCCCTTGAGCGAACCGTTGCCGGGAAGATGCAGTTCGACGATACAATTACCAATGACCATGACGTAAGACGTGAAATGCAACTGGACGCGTTCAGTATAGCATGGCGAGAAAGATAGTCAAACTTTGCGCGTCCACTCACGGGTCGCGTATTTCTCCGCTCGCAACTCTTCCGCCCAAGCTAGTTCCTCTTCGGTCAACGCGCCTGGCTCTAGATAAAGATTCAGCACCTCGGCCAAGCCCGTCGCCAATGCGTCGGCCGCCTCATCCCACGCCACCGGGTGGCTCAGAGCCTGCTCGACAGTCGTAGCGCGGGCGCGCACGCGGGCGGAATCAGGGCGAGAAACCAGAAAGCGGCAAATGCGGGCGACATCTCCGTGCAGCGGCAACGCACCGTGCTGGAGCACTACTCCCCGAGACCGCATCTGAGCACTCCCCATCAGCTTGCACCCCCCGCACGTAATCTCATAATCAGAAGGAACCTCGAAGCAAACCGGCCCTGCGAGACGGCGGCTGCTCCAGCGCCGGTCGGCGGATAGATCCGTGACACCCAACAACTCTAGCCCGCGCACCAGCCCGGCGCTGAGACGGCGATAACTCTCCACAATAGACCCCGCCACGCGGGGATCCGTATCAGGCGCAATAGCACTGTAGGTCAACTCGTCCACGTGCAATATAGCCTTACCACCGGTAGGCCGGCGCACCAAGCCAAAGCCGGCGACCTGCAACGCTTCCAGATCTATGTCGGTCGCCTTCTGTGCCCGGCCCAGAGAGAGACACGCCGGCTCCCAGGCGTAGAACCGGAGCGTGGGCGGGGCGCGTCCTGCCGCCAGGGCCCGCAAGATCGCCTCGTCCACCGCCATATTGGTAGCGCCATCGGCCGGAGCCGAGCGAAGCAGTCGCCAGAGTGAAACTTGACTGTAACAGGGCTGTAACCTAAACAAGATGAAATCGTTGTAGAATCACGGTATAGAATTCGCTGACAGGGTTCTATTTTAGCACACCTGATACAAGGAGCAAGGAGATGAATTCGTGCGCTTATTGCAACACCAACGCCCTCTACCGCGACCGCAGCAACGGCGCTTACCTGTGCCTGGCTCACACTCGCTTGGAAGTGGTCGGGCCGCGGGGGGAAGCGCCCAGACCCCCGCTCACTATCCGACCCTCAATCCCTGCCGACCACCAACAGATAGCCGAGTTGGCACTCTATTTTTGGGGTGAGACAGAGATCGAGTGCTTTGGGCAGAGTTACCAGGTGAGCGCACTGCCGGCCTACGTCGCCTGCGACGGAGGTGAAATCGTCGGCGCGGTCAGCTATGCCCGCCAAGATGACGTAGACACCCTGATAACTCTCAACGTCCTGCCCCAATGGCAGGGCCGAGGGGTGGCAAAGAAACTGATCGCGGCGGTGGTTGAGCAAGCGCGCACCAACGGTACGACGCGCCTCATCACCGCTACGAGCAACGACGACCTATCCGCGCTGGCGCTCTACCAGCGGCTCGGATTCACGATCACGGGGGTGCTGGTAGGCAGACTGGTGGAGCACCACAACGGCGTAGAGCCGGGCTTTGGCGGTATCCCGGTGCGAGACGAGATCCAACTGGAACTGCGGCTGTGAGCGCGCGGTTTCGATTTGCGTCTTTGAACCTTATGTGGTATAAGAGGAATTGCACGCCCCCGTAGCTCAGTGGATAGAGCACCGGCCTCCGAAGCCGGTGGCCCGCGTTCGAATCGCGGCGGGGGTACTGGGGGAAACGATCAACAGGGTTCAGCGCCATCGTCGTATCCCCTGATTTCAGCTCTCACTCAACGCTGCTGGCAGATCGTCGGGGAAAGGCACCAAGCCGCGCCGGCCTGCCGCGCGGAGTTGAAACGCCCCGCTGACACTCGAAACCTGTTGGAAACAGGTAGGCGACCGTCTGTACCTCGCGCTGCTTTCTCCCACTCGGCCAAGGTGGGAAGACGCGCGCCGAGCCAATCGCAGAACGCCCAAGCATCGTGCCAACTGATGCCACGTGCGGGATATTTTCCCTTCGTTTCTGCCAGGCAGCTACGGCCTTCAAGGACCATCTTCCACTGCTCACCGGAGAATGCGTTTCGGTACGAATAACGGTGATTGCTTTCGGCAAACTGTTCCACGCCCTGGCGCCGCCTGTTCTAAGGCGGCGCGGCTTGTCAATTCACCATGTCAACCGGGAACTGAACGGCTCTACCGCGTCTATGTTCACAAAGGCGGCAGCACGTACATCACTACGACGACGCTCAGTCCCCAGAGGAGAAACGTGAGCTGGAGCGGACGGTCGGATAAGGCGATCTCCTCCGGCGCCCCCCCCATCCCTTTGACGTGCATCAAGTAAAGGAGGCGAAAGATGCCGTACAACACGAAGGGAATGGTCAGCATCATCGTGTGGTTGGGGGGCAGATTAGGGGCGGAAAAGGTGTAAAAGGCATAGGCCACCAGCGTCGAGGCGGTCACGATGCTGATGATGTGATCGAGCAGCGGGAGGTTATACTCTTGCAGACTTTCCCGGTGGGCGTTGGCGTTCTCCTTCAGCAGCACCAACTCGTGACGCCGCTTGCCAAAGCCGATCAGCAGCGCCAGCAACGTCATACAGATGTAGAGCCAGGGAGAAAAACGCTCGGCGTCCACCAGCGGCACGCCGGACGCCACGCGCAACAAAAAGCCGGCCGCAATGACCATCACATCCACAATGACGACGTTCTTGAGCCAGAAAGAGTAGGCGATCTGGAGCAGCAGGTAGGTGGTCAGGATAGCGCCAAAGCCCGGGGCGAGGAGGAACCCGGCCGGCAGCGCGACGAGGGGGATGAGGATGGCCGCGCCGATGGCAGAGCCGGCGCTCACCTGACCGCTGGCGAGCGGGCGGTGACGCTTTTTGGGATGCCGGCGGTCTTTTTCGACGTCTACCAGGTCGTTGATGAGATAGACCGTACCGGACAGCAGGCACAACAGCACGAACCCAGCGAAAGTTTGAGCCAGATAGCGCAGGTCGAACAGCTTGACGTCGAAAACCAATGGGGCAAAAGCAAATACGTTCTTGACCCATTGCCTGGGCCGCATCGTCTTGACCAGTCCTGTGATCAAAGTTAAACCTCCATACAGACCCGGATGGCGAGATGATACCAGATATACCGTATTTGGGCAAATGGGCGACCTTGCCAAATGCGCATCTTTATGTTATCATACCGCCCGTTGCGCGCCTACAGGCGAGCTTTCCGCTCCCGGCACCGGGTCCGGGGGCCAATCCCGTGGAAAGGAGGTGATCGTCTAGTGCGCAGTTACGAGTTGATTTTTATTGTCCATCCTGACGTGGACGGAGATGATCTTACCGCCGTTGTAGACCGGGTCCAAGAACTGGTCAAGCGCGATGGCGGCCAGGTTGTGAAAATCGAGCCCTGGGGAATGCGTCGGCTGGCCTATCCCATTCAAAAGCGCTGGGAAGGCCAGTATGTGTTGATGCAGCTCGAGATGGAGCCCCAGGGCGTGTCTGCGTTAGAGCGCAGCCTGAGACTGACCGAACAGATCATGCGCCATCTGGTCGTGCGCGTCGAACGAGCTGCACCGGCGACAGAGCCGGTCGAGGCTCAGGAAGATGCTCAACCCATCGAATCGGTCACCGAGTAAAGGTGGTGAGATCGTTATGGCGAGGGGTTTGAACAAGGTGATGGTCATTGGCAACCTGGGACACGACCCCGAAATGCGTTACACGCCCACTGGACGACCGGTGACGTCGTTCAGCGTCGCCGCCAGCCGCAGTTGGACCAACTCCGACGGAGAGCGGCGTGAAGAGACAGAATGGTTCAACGTGGTGGCTTGGGGCAACCTGGCCGAGATCTGCAAGCAGCACCTGTGCAAGGGACAGCAAGTCTACGTCGAGGGTCGCTTGCAGACCCGCAGTTGGGAAGATGACGAGGGTAAGCAACGCTTCCGCACCGAGTTGGTGGCCAAAGAGATGATCGTGCTGGGTGATCGGCGTGCCGGTTCGGATTCCGCCGGGCTCGCTGGCAACGAATTTACGTAGGGCGGGTTTCTTACCCGCCTCCGAGTTTCAATTCGAGTTGGGGAGGTTGAATTTTGGCAAAGAGAGAACAGCGCCGTAGTAGACAGCGCAGAGATAATCGGTTCAGCGGACGTCGCAAAACGTGCGTCTTTTGTCGAGACAAAGTTGATTATATTGACTACAAGGATGCCAACGCACTTGGCTCTTTCTTGACCGACCGGGGCAAGATCCAGCCCCGACGGCGAACAGGGATGTGCGCTAAACATCAGCGACAGTTGGCGACGGCGGTCAAACGGGCTCGCCACCTGGCATTGCTGCCGTTCACGGTACAACTCAAACCTGGACGCAGTCGCTAGGTTGGGTTCAGACAACCCTCGGAAATGATTACTACTCACCCTAGTTAATGCGGAACGTTTTCCAAAGCTCGTATCTTGCTGAGAAAACCGTGTAAAAGACAGCGTCTTGCCGCACGAGAGTCCCCGAGACGGGGACTTGGAGCAGGCTGAGTAGTTGCCGTAAGTGGGAGAAGGCATGACGAAAAAGACCAAGCGCACGCGGGTGTCCAAAAAATTGACGCGGAAACAGGTTTCCCGTTTGGAGCGAGAGAAACGTATCGAGAAGTGGCTCCTCTGGGGTATTATCGTTCTGGGAGTAGTGGTCGTGGCTATTTTGACCTATGGCTTTGTCGCCGAGCAAGTTGTCAAAGCCCGTGAGCCGGTCGCTGTCGTGGATGGCGATCCCATCACAACAGAAGAGTTTCAGGCTCGGGTGCGCTTTGCGCGCATGCAGATGCAGCTCGAGCTCCAGCGTTTGAACTTGCAGCAACGCTCTCTCGACATGGCGGACCCGAACTCGGAATTCTACCTGGAATATATCCAGGGGAACATTCGCGATTTGGAGACTCAACTCTCGCTGGCGAACGCTCTGACTATTGGAAAGCAAGTTCTCGACCAGTTGGTTGTGGGAGAATTGATGCGCCAGGAGGCGGAGCGCCTGGATATTGTAGTGTCGCCGGAGGAGGTGCAGCAAGGCATCGAGAGCTACTTTGGGTACGACAGTAATCCGGCCACTGCTACGCCCGCACCGACCGCTACCCCTCCCCTGACCCCGACGGATGCCACACCCGCGCCGACGGCCGTTCCCATGCCTACCCCGACTCCAATGACCGAGGAGGCCTTCCGCCAGTTGTACAACGAGGTCCTCGCATCTTGGAGAGAGCTGGGCATCTCGGAGCAGCAATATCGTTCTTGGATAGAAGCCTCACTCTTACACGAAAAGTTACGAGAGCAGATGGATGCCCAGGTTCCCACCTCGGCCGACCAAGTCGAGATACGCTACATAAACGTGGACAACGAGGAATGGGCGAGTGGCTTTGCCACCCGGCTGGACGAAGGTCAAGATTTCGAGACCCTGGCGGGCGAGTTGGAGGAAAATGACCAAGTCAGCGGGTTTGAGCGAGAGCCGAGTTGGTATCCCAGGAGCAGATTAGAGCAACTCTTGGGCGCGACGCTGGCCGAACTGGCGTTCAGTATGGAGGTGGGGGAACACAGCCAGTCGGTGGCAGACGAAGAAGGCGACCGATATTACGTGATCAAAGTGCTGGCCCACCAGGTGCGCGAATTGGATCCCTACACGCTTCAGCAGATGCAGGACGAGGCTTTCCAGGAGTGGATCGAAGCCCAGCAGCAAGTTGCGCTCGTCGAGTATCCGCCTGTGCGGGTAGAGTGCCAGGGGGACACTCCGTGGTACCGTGATGAGTGCCGCCGCTCGTGGCGCGACCGCGACCCAACGGTGTGCCGGTGGACTCTTTTCTGGCCGTGTGGAGGTTCGTGGCAAGACCGCGTGCCGATGGACCCGTGATCCCGGTTGGCGAAAATCAACCCGGCCCCCTACCAGAGGCCGGGTTTTGTTTATCAGCGTGCACCAAGCTAGGCCACGCGACTTGGATGACACGGGTCTCGAATGAACCGTATTGGCCCTAGTTTTCCTGGAAAGCCCCCCCTACACCATTCCCAATCTCGTGCACCCGACTCTTATACTGTATACCGTTTAGCCTCGATCACGTTGGGCAACCGCTCGATCTTGGTCAACACGCGGCTTAGTTGGGCAAAGTCATTGATTTCCAAGGTAATGTAGAACGTGGAGATATTATTCTCCTTGCTCTGTCTCAAGGCCGCGATATTGATATCCTCGGCGCCGATGATGGAGGAAATCTCGGTCAGCAACCTCGTGCGGTCGTAGGCCTCGATGTATATCGTGGCGGGGACGGTGGGCGGCTGTGGGCCCCAATTGGCCTCTATCAAGCGCTCGGTATCCTCCAGGCGCAGGATATTGGGGCAGTCGCGGCGGTGAATGGTGACCCCGCGCCCGCGAGTGACGTAACCCACGATGTCGTGCCCCGGCAGCGGATGGCAGCATCGCGCCGGTCGCGTCAACAGATTCCCAGTGCCCCGTACCTGAATGCCCGCGATAGTCTGTAAGGGCGAGGGCGGCGCGGCGGCTTCCTCACTCTCCTTTTCACGAGGACCAGTACTAGCGATTTTGGAGGCGATCTGCTGGCTGTTGATGTCCCCAAAACCGACGGCGGCGTAAAAGTTATCCAGCCTTCCATAGTTGAATAACTTGGATACCGCATCGTGCCCCATGCGCTCTAGCCCAAGCCGCTTTAACTCACGCTCGACGATCTCGTGCCCGCGGGTGATGTTCTGTTCCCGATCCTGGCGGCGGAACCATTGGCGGATCTTGCTCCTGGCGCGGTTGGTCTTGACGTGACCCAGCGCGGGATTCAGCCAGTCTCGGCTGGGGCCTCCCCGTCGCGTGGTCAAAATCTCTACTCGATCGCCGTTCCGGAGTTGATAATCCAGGCTGGTCAGTTTCCCATTGACGCGCGCTCCACGGCAGCGATGGCCGACTTCGGTGTGAACCTGGTAGGCAAAGTCAATGGGCGTCGCGCCGATCGGGAGTTCGATGAGTTTGCCTTTGGGGGTAAAAGTGTAAACCCGATCTTGGAAGACGTCGGTCTTGATCGCGTGCACAAACTCTCTGGCGTCGGTGATCTCCTGCCGCCATTCCATCAGAGAGAGCTGCAAAGCGCTCTCGGGCTCGAGGTGGTGCGCTTGCCTCCCTTCCTCTTTGTAGCGCCAGTGAGCGGCAATGCCGTACTCCGCTACGCGGTGCATCTCCCAGGTACGGATTTGCACCTCCAACATCCTGCCATTCTCACCGATGACCGCCGTGTGCAGGCTCTGGTAGCCGTTGTCCTTGGGAGTGGCGATATAGTCGTCGAACTCGCCGGGTATCGGTTTCCACAGCCCGTGCACGATGCCCAAGATGCGGTAGCAGTCGGGGACGGTGTTTGTGATACAGCGCACACCGTGGACGTCGTAAATCTGGCTAAAGGGCACCTCCTTGCGCTCCATTTTTTTATAGATGCTGTAGATGTGCTTGAACCGTCCGGTGGTCCGAACCTTGATCTCTTCCTCGGCAAACTTTTGCTCCAGGATTTCAATGTGCTTTTGAATGCTGGCCTCTCGCTCTGGGCGTCGCTCTTCGATGAGGGACGATATTTCGGTATAGGTGTCTGGGTCGAGGTAGTGCAGACTCAGGTCCTCCAGTTCCCCCTTCCATTGCCACACTCCCAGCCGGTTTGCCAGCGGGGCAAATATCTCCAACGTCTCGCGGGCAAACGACTTGCGGCGGTCCGGTTTCAGCCCCTCCAAAGTGCGCATATTGTGCAACCGGTCAGCCAGCTTGATAATCACGACGCGCACATCTTGGGCCATAGCCAGAAACATCTTGCGCAGGCTTTCCGATTCTTGCTCGTCCCGTAGTTGCTCGTCTTTGTCCTTGAACCGGTCACTTTGCTCCTGCTCGATCTGCTCCAATTTGGTCACACCATCTACCAAGCTTGCGATGTGAGCGTCGAATTCTAGAGTCAGACCCTCCAAGCCAATGTCCGAGTCCTCTACCACGTCGTGCAGCAGGCCAGCGGCGACGGTGTCTGGGTCCATCCCTATTTCGAGGAGCAGGAGCGCCACGTTCAACGGGTGTTGGATATATGGCTCGCCAGACTTGCGCTTCTCGCCGGCGTGCGCTTTTTCCGCTACGATGTACGCTCGTTCGATGAGCGCCCGCGCGCCGTCGGACCACTCGCCGCGGGGAGCGCGTTCCAGTATGTCTGAAATACCGATGAGATGTTGCTCTCTCATTTGCTCGCGCTTACGAGTCGTTCAAGAATGACTTGGGGCAACGTTGTGCAGGTCTCTGTACCGGCTGCACTCGAGGAGCGCAATGTTATCTTGCCTCTCGAAACATCGAGATGTAGGCGCGGTTCCATCCACGTTTGGGTCGGTACAACCTGATATGCCACGAGGCTGGCTTTCTGATGATGCCAGCCTCGCGTCTTTGATGGAGATGCGCGGAATCGAACCGCGGTCCAGGAAATTCGAGCACGGACTTTTACAAGCTTAGTCGGCCTTTTGATTTCTCGTCCAGGGAGACACCGCCGACCGCGCTACACCCAGACCAAGCCGATGGGAGCCGAAACTCCCGCTTAGGCGCTTCCATCGGCGTCGAAGCGCCGCACGCTGGCTTTATGACGTCCGGCCCCCGGCCCACCAGCGAGAAGCCGGAGCGGACGTGACCGTTTGTGCGGTCAGTTCGCCCTCAGGATGGACTAGGCTACCATCGGAATGGCTGCCGCCGTCGCGGCCTGAGGAACGGGAATCCAAGTGTTCTTGGCACTTTGGAGTGTGTGCTCCATTGTTAACGGGGTTAGAGCGCCCCGGCTTGCCATCCGTGGCCAGCCTTCCCCGTCGAAGCCTGTCATCCCCACGGTGGTATTATTATAGCACGTACCTGCGAGTGGCGCAAGGGGACGCATTCCGGTGATTGCCCACACGTCAGAACCGAGTCAGTGACAACGCTTTCTTTGAACCGCCAAGAGCACAAAGGTTGCCAAGAAACGCCCTTTTTGATCCTCTTGGCGCTCTTGGCGTGCTTTGCGGCAAAATGTGGGTAATTATCAGATGACTCCACTGAAAAACCAGGGGTTTCAATGGTTTTATGGGACAGCGTCCCACTTTTGGCTCAAAATTGACGTGTTTGTGGGAATATCTCACCAAAAAACCTGGTTTTTGGGCATTTTATCCCTACCGACGAACAAACCAACACCTTTTTTCAGGAAAGTCATCAGATTCAATGGTAACTGCTCAGGCTGTAGACCTCCGAGGTCTTTGGAAGCTGTTTTGCCCGTGACTATGCCTGTACAGGCCGTGGCTTCACCCGCGCAGGCGCTGGCAAACTCGTTGGGTCGGATTGCCAATCCGACTTACCTCGGAGGCTTCGCCCTGAGCCTGCGACGAGCTCAGCCGAGTCGGCTCAGCCCGAAGGGTCTGAGTCAGGCTGAGTAGTTACATTCAATGCATATTGACATCTGAGCAAAGTTTCGCTATACTGAAACTAACCTGCATTGCACGAGATAGTCAGAGATCATGTGCTTGGATACGCGGAAGCCACACCGCGGGCTGATTCTCAGCCATAGCAAAGCCGATGCCGGATTACCCTTCACCGATGCAGCAGAAAGCCACCTAGCACCGCCTGTTTACGGCGGTGCGGGAGGCATAGTGCAGTCAAACCGCAAATGAAAAGCTCGTACTACCGGCGTGATCGAGCGCGCAGCGCATTACTCATCCTGGGATGGGTTCTTATGACGGGGCTGGGCATTGGCCTCGTCTGGTATGGCTTTGTATACACGGGAGAAGGCGAGCCCGCCCCAAGCCCGCCGACGCCGGTCGCCGCGCCAACCACATCGCCGCCGCCGACCAGCCCGCCGACCACCGCGCCGCCGACGCCGGCGCACACTGCCCCGCCCCCCACCGACACGCCGTCAGCCCCCACCCCGCTCCCTCCGCCGGCGACCCCCACGCCATACATCATGGCCGGCGCCGACGGGGTGAACGTCCGCAGCGGGCCGAGCACCTCCTACACCAAGCTAGGCTACCTCGACCCGGGTGGTCAGGCGGAGCTAACCGGCAGCGACGGCGACTGGTGGCAAATCGTGTACGACGGCGCACCCGGCTGGGTTTTTGGCGCACTGGTCACCGCCCACAACTATAACGCGGATCAGGCCCAACCGTCGCCCTGGCCGCCCGCCACGCCAACGACACAGACCGAAACCCCAACACCCTCTAGCAACTCGGAATGGGCAGCCGAGGTCTTGCAGATCATCAACTCGGTGCGGGCCGAGCACGGCCTCCCCCTTTACGCGCACGACGAGACGCTGGAACAAGCGGCTCAACTTCACGGCCAAGACTGCCTCCAGCGCGGAAAGTTGACCCACATCGGCTCTGACGGCTCCAACGTACAGACGCGCATCCTGCGCGCCGGCTATGCCGCCGCCGGATGGGCGGAAATCACAGTTACCGCTTCCTCGCCTCAGGCAGCCGTGAACTGGTGGATGGACGAGACGCCTCCCAACGACCCCCATCGCAGCACCATCCTCAGTACCTGGTTGACAGAAATTGGGATCGCCGTCGTGCCCGCCGGCTCCACCAACTATTTCATCGCAGACTTGGGGCGACCCAAGACGCCATAAAGGAAGGCAAACGAGTGGACGCACAAGAGATCATCAACCGGTACGCGGCAGGCGAACGGAACTTTAGCAAAGCCAACCTGCGCGGAGCAGACCTGAGTCAGGCTAACTTGAGCGGCGCTATCTTGCGCGAGGTGAGTCTCTCTGTATCTAATCTTAGACAGGCCAACTTGAGCAGATCCGACCTGCAAGGGGCTAATCTGTGCTGGGCCGACCTGACCGGAGCAGACTTGAGTGGAATCGGCCTGCGCGACGCCGATCTGAGCCGGGCCAACCTCGGAGGAGCCAACTTGCGCGGGGCCGATCTGTGGTTCGCCAGCCTGAGCGGTGCTAACCTCGTCGAAGCGAATCTGATGGGGGCCGATTTGAGACTCGCTCACTTGAACAACGCCCTCCTCGACGACGCCTGCCTGAGCAGGGCCAACCTCTGGCTCGCCGACTTGGACGAGGCAAGTTTAGAAAACGCCGATCTCAACAGGGCCAGCTTGTGGTTTTCCAATCTCAGCGGTGCCAACCTGAGCGCGGCCAACATAAGTGGGGCCTACTTGCGCAGGGCCAACATCAGTCGCGCCAATCTGAGCCGGGCTAACCTGAGGAAAGCCAACCTACATGGAGCCAACCTGAACCAGGCTAATCTGGGAGAGGCCAACTTGAGCGGAACCGACCTGAGCCAAACCGACATGTCGAATGCCGACCTGGGTGGGGCCATACTGCGCGCATCTGATCTCAGCAAGGCCAATCTGAGCGGCGCGAACCTGAGTGGAGCCGACCTAAGCGGAGCCACAGTATCTCAGGTGCAACTCGGCACAGCCAACTCACTCACAGGCGCAATCCTACCCGACGGCGCCAAGCTCGACTGAAAAAAGGCTAGATCTGTATCCGCTCAACAAATCGGGGGTTGGCTGGTGAGAAACCAGGCTTTTTCCGTAAGCGAAGCGACAAAAACCTGGTTTCTTTCCCCGAATCTTTGAACTATATCTCTTCCCGGCCCTCCAGCGCCCGTGTCAGCGTCACCACATCGGCGTACTCCAGGTCGCCGCCCACCGGCAACCCCCGGCCCAGGCGCGTGACGCGCACATCCAAAGAGCGCAACTGGGTCAAAAGATAGGAAGCCGTCCAGTCCCCCTCACTCGTGGGGTTTGTGGCCAGGATGACCTCTTTTACGCCGCCGCTGCGTATGCGGGCCATCAATTCAGCGATGCGCAAATTCTCGACGAACATCCCCTCTGAGGGAGCCAATAAGCCGTGCAGGACGTGATACACCCCTTCGTACACCCCGGCCTGTTCGACAGCCAGCACGTCCAGCGGCTCCTCGACCACGCAAATCGTGCCACGGTCGCGAGCCGCATCGGCGCAGACAGGGCAGGGATCGTCTTCGGTGATGTTGTAACAGATCGAGCAGAAGCGGGTACGCTCAAGTTCACGCAGGGCTTCGGCCAGCCGCTCCGCCAGGTCAGATTTATCTCGCAGCAAGAAAAACGTGAGCCGGGCGGCGGTCTTGCGCCCGATGCCTGGCAGTTCGGCCAGTTCCTCGATGAGACGCATCACCGAAGCGGGAGTCTTTTGCATCGCGCCCTCAATTAGGCCAGGCCGGGGATATCCAACCCCAACCCGCCGGTGATTTGAGCCAGTCGCTCGGCCGTGGCCCGCTCCACCTGCTCCAATCCCTCGTTGACCGCGGCCACAACGAGATCCTGCAACATCTCCACATCCTCGGGGTCTACCACCTCCGGCGCAATCGTCAACGATTGCACTCTCCGCTCGCCGGTGACGGTGGCCGCTACTGCGCCGCCGCCGACCGTCGCCGTAAAGACCATCTCGGTGGCCTCTTCCTGCGCCTTGAGCACGTCATCCTGCAAGCTCTGCAGTTGCTGCAGCATCCCCAGGCCGCCCTTTTTGCCCTGGCCGCCTTTGCGCTTGATTCTCTTCGCCAACGTAACCTCCCTAATTCTCGACTATTCGTGTCTCTGCACGACCTGCGCGCCCAGGTCCTCTACCGCCGCACGCACCAGCGGGTCATCGGCGACGATCAAATCCGCCGCCAGGCCAGCGCGCTCAGGCTGAGCGACACGCTCCTGTTGGGTCAGTGCGCACCGTACACGATACTGCCGGCCCAACAAATCGCTCAACACCTCTTCCACTACCCGTTTGTTGCCATCCTCCTCCACCTTGCTGCGATGGAACTGGTGAACAAACCCCAACACGACCACGTCCCCCTCGACGGCCATCGGTTCGCAGGAATGCATCAACGCCTCTAACGACAGATTGCGCGGGCGCAGGGCGTTCAAAAGCTCCGACCAGAGATTCCGTAGCGCTTCGAACGCCAGGGCGCTGTCGCCAGGCGTAGAAGCATCATAAAGCGCCGCTGGCTCGCGGACCACCCTGGGCGGTGAGGATGAAACGGAGGAAGCTGGACGGACGGGCGACAGCCTGCTCCCGGCCGGGGAGGACGAATGGCGGGCAGGCGGCGGCTTGCCAGGGTTGGCCGGTGCCGATTGATCGGAGGGGGCAGGGTTCCCTACCTCAGAGTGAAGCACAGCCTCGATAAAAGCCATCTCTAACGGCAACTGAGGCTGCCAGCCTCCTTTAGCCTCGGCCGCCGCCTGGCTGAAGAGACGCACCGCTTGCGCCAGCGTCCGCGGCGTGAATGAGGCAGCCTGATCCTCCAGGCGAGGACGCACATCGTCCGAAACTTGGGGCAGAACGACGCCTGATTCTAATCTCAACAGGAGCAAGGCCCGCAAGTGTTCCACCATTTGGCGCGCCAACTGCCTGGGGTCAGCCCCTTCGTCCACGGCCGCGTTGATGGCGCCTAGTCCCTGGGCCACGTCTCTATAGGCCAGCGCGTCCGCCACCTGGATCACCACCTCACCAGCGCCAGTCCCCAACGCCGAGCGCACCCCCGCGACGGTGATGGAGGCGTCTCCATAAGAGGACAGTTGATCGAGCAAGCTCTCGGCGTCGCGCATACTGCCGGTCGCCTGGCGGGCGACGAGCGCCAGCGCCTCCCGGTCGGCCTGGATGTGCTCCTGCCCGGCCAGCCATTCCAAACGTGCGACGATCTTGCTGAGAGGGATGCGGCGGAAATCGTGGCGCTGGCAGCGGGAGAGCACCGTGGCCGGTATCTTGTGCGCTTCGGTGGTCGCCAAGACAAAGATGGCGTGAGGGGGCGGTTCTTCCAACGTCTTGAGCAGCGCGTTGAAGGCAGCAGTCGAGAGCATGTGAACTTCGTCAATCACATAGACCTTGTAGCGCGCCTCGTTAGGGCGAAACCCGACCCGCTCCCGCAGTGCGCGCACGTCGTCCACACCGGTGTTCGAGGCGGCGTCAATCTCAATCAGGTCGAGCAACCGTCTATCGTTGACTGCCCGACAGATGGCACACTCGTTGCAGGGACGCTGCTCCTCCTCGGCCAGACAATTTACCGCTTTAGCCAACAGACGCGCGGTAGTCGTCTTGCCGGTGCCTCTGGGGCCAGCAAAGAGATAAGCGTGATGAATGCGCCCAGAGGTGAGCGCATTACGCAACGTGCGGACGACGTGCTCCTGCCCCACTACCTCGTCGAACGTCTGCGGTCGCCACTTGCGATACAACGCCTGCGCTGCCATCACTGCCTCCTCTTCAAGGTTGCCTCTAGTCTAACACCGTCGGCCAATAAAGGCAAGTCGAGTGTGAATACAGTCGCCTGGCAGAGCGTGCGGGATCAGGCCGGCTCTTTCCAGTGCGAACACGTGATACCGTTGTGAGATGGGCCGTTTGTGCTATAATCGGCTTTTGTTAAGAGATAAAGGAACTGACGAGGCTATCACAAGTGAACGCAGAAAGCAATGGTAAAAAAGTGACCACAGCCGAGGTATTGGCCGAGGTAGAGCGACGCAGAGCGACGACCGCGCCCGCTATGGGAGAACAACGGCGCAGGGCGGTCATGCTGGTGGACCGCTTTGTCTTTTGGCTCTCAAAGCATTGGTTGGCTGTGTTCAACACGCTGGCCCTGCTCTACGTGGGACTCCCCATCATGGCTCCGGTGCTGATGCACCTGGGAGCTGAGATGCCCGCGACAATCATCCACCTCATCTACAAGCCACTGTGTCACCAAATGCCCCATCGCTCCTGGTTTCTGTTCGGCCCACAGTTCGCCTACACACTGGAAGAGCTGACGGCGCACACCGGGATAGAGCCGCTGTCCACCTCGTCGGAGACGGCCTTTTTGCTCAGAACAGTGATAGGGTACGGCGGACAAGCTCTAGGGTACAAGGTAGCTTTATGCCAGCGGGACGTCGCCATCTATGGCACGATTTTCCTCGCCGGCCTGCTCTACGCACTGTTCAGACGGTGGCTGCGCCCGCTCCCCTGGTGGGGATACGTGATAGGCTTGCTGCCAATGGCGGCGGACGGCGGCTATCAGCTTTTCTCGTCCCTCATTCCCTTCCTGTTCTCCGATTTTCCCATCGCTCCCTACGAATCCACGCCGCTGCTGCGCACGGTGACGGGGGGACTTTTTGGCCTGGGGACGATCTGGCTGGCCTATCCGTATGTCCAGGAAACTATGGACGAGTTCCGCGAGACGCTGCACCGGCGATTCGGGTGGGAGTAGGGAGTCAACAATGAACAGCTATACGCATTACGCATTAGATAGATGCTACGCGAACGTGTGAATGGGGTCGTGCTATACCGTTTCGAGGGACTGGATGGTGTTGAAGGGCTGCTTCACGCCGTTCTGACCCGTATCGGCGGGGTCAGCAGGGGCCACTGCGCCACGCTCAACCTGGGCCACACCGTCGGCGACGATCTGGCGGCCGTGGAAGAAAACCACCGGCGGGCCTTGGGCGCGTTGGGGCTAGAGCCCGGCCAGACCATCAGCCCCTATCAGGTGCACGGAGCGCGCGTGGGGGTGGTCGGACGCGCCCACGTAGGAACCGTCCAGCCGTCCACCGACGCGCTGGTGACCGATGCGCCCGGCGCGCCCCTGCTGATGCGCTTTGGCGACTGCGCATCGGTGTTGTTCTTTGACCCTGCGCGGCGCGCGATTGGAATGACGCACGCCGGATGGCGCGGCGTGGCGGCAGGCTCCGTCCCGGCGACGGTGCGGACGATGACCGAGCGGTTCGGCTGCAAACCCGCCGATCTGTGGGCCGGAATCGGCCCGACCATCGGGCCCTGTTGCTACGAGGTGGGGCCGGAGGTCGTGGCGGCAGTGCAGGCCGCCTGCCCACGCGGGACGGAGGTGATACGCGACGTCAATGGGCGCACCCACCTCGACCTACCCGGCGCAGTGCGCGCCCAACTCGATGCCTCCGGCGTGGGTCACATCCATGATTCTGGCCTCTGCACCGCGTGTCGTATGGACGAGTTCTTCTCTCACCGGGCCGAGCACGGGCGCACCGGCCGTTTTGGTATCGTTATGGGGTTGACAAAATGACCGACATCACGAGCAATCTGAAGCGAGTGGAGAAACGTATAGCGGCGGCCGCCCTGCGGGTTGGGCGCGACCCCGCCGAGATCACGCTGGTAGCCGTGACCAAAACCCACCCCCCCGAAGTAGTCGTCGCCGCCTATCAGGCCGGCGTGCGTCACTTTGGCGAGAACCGCGTTGAGGAAGGGGCGGCCAAGATACCGGCCGTCCGCGCCGCCATCCCCGGCCCTCGCCCGACGTGGCACATGGTAGGGCACGTGCAGAGCCGAAAAGCGGAGGCGGTGACGGCGCACTTTGACTACGTTCATTCTGTGGACCGGCTCAAGGTCGCGCGGCGGTTAAGCCGCTTTGCACAAGAGGCTGACGAGTCGCTGCCGGTGCTGCTGGAGTGCAACGTATCCGGCGAGGAGAGCAAGTACGGGTTCGACCTGTCGGGCTGGGAGCAGGACGAGGCCAAGCGGGCCGCTTTCTTTGGCACCGTCGAAGAGATAACGTCGCTGCCGGCGCTCGCAGTGCAGGGGCTGATGACGATGGCGCCCTTTGTCACCGATCCAGAGACCGTGCGACCGGTGTTCGCCAGCCTGCGCGCGCTGCGGAGCACGCTGCGGGAACGCTTCCCGGCCCAGGATTGGCATCATCTTTCGATGGGCATGACCGACGACTTTGAAGTCGCCATAGAGGAAGGGGCGACGATGGTGCGCATTGGGCGTGCTATCTTTGGCAAACGGAGAAATAGAGTGTCGGAGAACTGATGTACACCTTATTGCGTTTCATAGACATACTTTTTGACTTGTACTCTTTCGCCATCATCGTCCGCACGCTGCTGCCGTGGTTGGGGGTCAGCCGTTACCACCCGGTGATGAGTTTTCTGATTCAAATTACCGAGCCTGTGTTGGCTCCATTGCGCCGCTACATTCCGCCCATGGGGGGCCTGGACTTTACACCCATGGCGGCGCTGCTCGTCATTTGGCTCATTGAGCAGATATTGCAGTTGATAATCTTGGCATTGCTCTAGCCAGGGAGGATGATGTGACCCTGCAGGTGGTCGAAGGGAAGGAAGGATGCACCTTTCGGGTACGCATAGTACCCCGGAGCAGACAGGACCAGGTGGATGGGGTACACGGCGACGCGCTCAAGCTGCGACTGACCGCTCCACCGGAGAGGGGCAAGGCTAACCGGGCGCTGAGCAAGTTCCTGGCGGAGCGGTTGGGCGTGTCCCCCTCGGACGTCGAGATTCTCAGTGGTCACACCTCGCGCCGGAAGCGAGTGCACGTGAGAGGAATTTCGGCCAGCGCCATCCGCGACCTCGTGAGCGGGGAATAGCCTGCCGGGGCATTCGCGCTCGACCACCACCCATCCATCAACTCGCCCTCTCGATCCTCAAGTCATACCGTTTACTGATCTCTAGCAGCGCATTAACCGCCGCGCTCGCGATGGCCGGCTCGGGGTCGTTCATCGCGGCTCGCAGCAATTCGACGTCGTCTGGGCGGCCGACTTGGGCCAGCATTTGCACTGCGTTCGAGCGAACCGACGTATTCCCGTCGCTCAAAGCACGTTGGAGCGCGCGCCGGGCCGCCTCACCTATTCCTACTCCCTCACCCAGAGCCGCCGCCCACGAAATCAACCAGGGCAATTGCCCAATCTCGGGCGGGGGTGCGATACCGGCGACCTTTTCTTTTTCCTCTTTCATCTCCTCCAAAGCGGCCGCCGCCGCCGAGCGCACGATCCACTGCTCATCTTCCCGGGCCGCTTTCTCCAACTCCTCCCACGCCCCCATCCGCGCCAATCCAAAGACCGCCCCTCGCCGGATGACTACATCCTCCGACTCGACCGCCTCTATCAGAATGGCTTTCCCCTGATCTCCACATTGGGCTAACTTTTCGGCGGCCAGGGGGCGGAGCGCGTCGTCCCCTTCCAACAGCACGCGCTCCAGCCAACGTGTCGCGACATCCACGCTCATATACGCCAGCCCGCGCACGGCCGCCTCGCGCACCAGGAGAGCCTCATCTTCCAGCGCCGCCTCGAGTGCTGGCAGATCGGATTCCGTCGCTATCCGCGCCAGCCCCAGCACGGCGGCTGCGCGTGTTTGGTCGCTAGGGTGTTGCATCGCTTGTCTGAACAGATAGGCGACGCCGGGCATGTCGGTCGCCGCCAATGCTTCCGCCAGCGCCTGCTGGGCCTGCGCAGAATGGCCGGATCTGAGGAAAACGCGGGCCAATATGGCCATCGCCCCATTGCGCCAGGCGGCATCCTCTGGAGCCGCTCCGATCCAGGAGCCGAGAGTACGGAGGCGCGTGTAGAACATATCGTCGGGGGTGCGCAACCACTCGGTCACCAGAGGTCCCATGTCACCCAGTTCGGCGTAAAAGCGCAACGTCTCGGCCCAACGAGGGGCGTTCAGCCATTCGAGCAGGGCGGCGGGTGCAACGGTGATTAACTGGCGCGCCGCCAGGTACGCTTGCCACAGCGAGTTAACGAAAGCATAGCGATCGTCGCCATACAGGTGAAGCAAGCCCCGCTCGCCGGTCAGCGCGCGAAAGACACGGGTGGTCGCGTTTGCCGGAAGCTCCTCGACGGGAGGGATGGCGGTCTCAATAGCTGCTTCGATGTCCTTGCGCGTGCAAGTTGTACGACCCTCCTGCCCAAGTTCTAGCGCCAGTTGCCCCAGCGCCACCCGGCCGGTCGCCGATATCCAAGCATCTTCTTCCCCTTCTTGCCACAGCAGCAACTCGAGCGCGCGGTCGAACAAGTGTGCTCGCCCGGCTGGCGCTTTTTGGTCCGCGAGATACACAAAAGCCCACACAGCCAATTCCAGCGGCAGGCTCGTCTTCCGTGCCGCGCTTTGCAGCTCGATCGTCAATTTGCGGGCGGAGACAGGAGGCTCTCCAGCCTCGGGAGTGTATGCTTCCACCCAGCGCCTCGCCAGTTCCTCGACCTGCATGACGTTCCACGGGGCCAGGGTGAGAGGAACAAAACCGGCTTCTATCAGAGGCGCATAGCCCCGCGTCCCCGCGCCGACCAGCCACAGGTTTCCCGGAAGGGCAGCGATCAGTTCGGCCAACCAACCCGTGGCCCGTTGGCGCTGCTGCGGCGGCAACTCGTCCCATCCGTCGGCAAGCACGATGGCCCGGCCAGCTTCCAGATATCGGCGCAGGACACCAGCCAGCCGGCCTTTGCCCCCGACGGCGGCCAGAGCTGCATTGACGAGACCTGTTACTGCGTCACCCTCTTGTGTGGCGCCTCTCGATTTGACCGGGGATTCCTCGTCTGTGCGCTCAAGATCCGTCTCGTCCCGCTCGTCCCAATCCATAGCCGAGAGCGGCACGTAGAGGGGCAATCGTTTCTGATCTGGCCACAGTGTTACCTCTGTCTCAACTGGTTCCATTGCGCTGCGAGCGCACAGGAGGGCCAGGTAAGCCAGCGAAGTGGTTTTCCCAGTCCCCGGTTCTCCCAATATCGCCAACTGCGGGTGGCCCCCCAGTATCCGGCTCAACGAGAACTCTTGCAAAGCAAGCGGTACAGGTTCAGGCTCTGGAGTGGATGGAGATGGTCGTGAAGGAGCGAAAAGCCTCGGCTCGACGAACACGGTATCCAATGGAGCCACGTGCGCCAAGGCGACCAGGGAGCGCATCCTGGCGACGACCAGTTCACGATAATGATCGTCGGCGCTGGAAAGCAGGCGCTGGCGCAAGCGGAGCAGCGGGGCTAACACAGCCTCCCAGCCCAGGCGCAACTCGTCGCGGAAGCGAAAAGCAAGCCAGGCCAGCAACAGAGCTACCCCTGCGCCGATCAATGCCGACCCGGCGTCAAAGCGCCAGGGCTTGGGAGCGGGTTGCAGCAAACAAGATGTGATGGAACAAGTGATTAAAAACACGCTTCGTTCCCGGTGATATATCCTCTGGTGACCGTTTCAGCCGTTAGCCAACTCTGTTTATGATAGTCGGATTCAGCGTGGATGTCAACTTTTTTCGCAAGATCAAATCCTGACATCTCTCAAGTTTACTTAATTTGACAATGGCAATTAGACCTCCGAGGTCTCCGCAACCAATTTCGTTCGTCAAACAACTTGCGGAAGCCACGATTTTTGCTGCTCGAAGCTATTTTCTAGACCTCGGAGGTCTGAGATCGGCTAATGTGCCATTGTCAAGTTAAACTTAAATTTGGTACACAAGTACCATTGACTTGGAGCGTAAATTTCGTTAGAATACAAGTGATGTTGGGATGGGACCCCGCCCCCCCAACCTACATCAAGAAGGTTGTTTGTGGTTACCCTCCTTTCGCGGGTTACGGCCTCCTCACTGAGGAGGCCGTAACCTTTTATGTTATCCATCAGGCGTTCACTATGATACGCTCACAGTTCCCACAATAGACCAGTTCCCCCTCACGCAGGTGCCATTCTAGATTGGGCGACACCTTGATACCACACCCGCCGCACGAGCCTTTATGCATCTGTACTACGGCCACCCCCCCTTTTCTGCGCCGCAGGGCCTGGTATGTGGTCATATCCCCTGGCTCTATTTTGGGCAACAATTCGACCCGCGCCTGATTGATCTCGGCTAGATTTCTCTGCAACTCTTCTTGCTCGGCCAGCAAATCCACCTGCCGAGTCTCCCGACAAGTTCGCGTCTCTTCAAAGTGCTCCAGGGCTTGAGTGTGACTATCCTCTGCTTCCTCCAGTTCGATCATCGCTTCCAGCAGATCGTCCTCTAGCTTTTGCCTGCGCCGTTGGAGAGCAGCGACCTTGTCTTGTAAATCCGTCAGTTCCTTGGGGTTCTTTACCGTACCACTATAGAGCCGCTGTTCGGAGCGGGTGATCTCGTCCGAGATGCCTCGAATTTCCAATTCCAGATCCTGTTGATGGACTTTGGATTTACGAACCAGCGTTTGGGCGCTCTCCAATGCGCGACGCGCCTGTTGCAACGCTTCGTCTTCCCCTAGTGCGGCCTCCACTCCCCTCAAGCGGCGTTGCTTGGCATCTTTTTCACTATCCAGGCATTGCAGGCGATATAGGTCGCTCCCCTTTGTCATTGGCTGCCCCCCCTGATTAAGAAACAAAAAAGCCCAATGCTCCAGGCATCAGGCTTACAGGTGGTCACTCATACGACGTTCACCAGCATCAGGCTTCTGACTCCGACTCTGGCACAGTTTCGGCGTCATCTGAGGCCGGCGTCAGGGTTCTGGCCCTGGCATGCCGCACGATCAAGATCGTCACTCCGCCCACCACGCAAATGATGGCAAACAGTTGCGCAGCCGCGATGGGACCGATCATCCAGGCGTCAGGGCGAAAGTACTCGACGAAAAAGCGGCCCAGGGGATAGCCGATGATGTAACCTATGAGGATGTCTCCTTCCAGCAACTGCTCCTTCAATCTGTGCGCGATCAGCGCCAGGGTAACGAACAGCAGCAGGCACCACAGCGATTCGTACAGAAAAGTGGGGTGAAAGAGGGTCTCCGGTGGATAGGTGACCAGGTCGTTGTAGGGGACGATGCGATGCGGCGGGTCAATTATCAGCCCCCAGGATGAGTTGGTCGGCGGCCCATATAGTTCCTGGTTGATAAAGTTACCCCAGCGGCCAATGAATTGGCCCAGGGCCAACCCCGGCGCTCCATAGTCGAGCCATTTTAGCGGGCGCAGTTTAGCGCGCCAGGCGTAGAGCAACACACCCAGCGCACCCCCGGCAATGGCTCCATAGATGCCCAACCCGCCATGCCAGATGTAGAGTATCTCGATGGGATGCTCGCGGTAATAGCTCCAACCAACCATCCCGCCTTCAGGCTCGGAAAAGACGTGGTAGAGTCGGGAACCGATGATAGCCAAGACGATGGCAACGATGAGTCCGTTCCAGACGTGATCGGGATTCTCGCCATCCTGCTTGACCCGCCAGGAGGCATAGACAGCACCTAGCATCACACCGGTGACGATCAAGACACCGTACCAGTGAACGCCAAAGTCTGGGCCGAAACGAATAAGAAAGGGATCAAATGGTGGCTTCATAGTTTTCTCCTGTCGCAAATGTGCGATAGATTATACCACAATGACGTTCTCCTTACCAGATTTGTACTCTCTCCAAGCGATCAGGAACGACACCATCGGGTGGTCGGGTTCACCCTGCTGCCTGAGCGAGCGGCACGGCGAGTACAGGCAGACCCAGTAGACACAGGGCCTGGGAACAGTTGGCGACATCTAGGGCCGGCGACTCTCAACGAACGCGACCGGATCCAGGTAGCCGTAAAAGTCCGGGTGAGCGCGGAGCGGGTCGTCGTCCCAGGTGTACCCCACCCCGGCGACGCGGCCATTGCACGTACCCCGCGCGCCCGCCGTCCCCGCCGGGAACAGATTCGAACCATCGCGGAAGGAGCGCATCTCCCAGTGCAGGTGGCTGTTGAACCCTTTATCGTAGACAACGGCGATCACTTGCCCACGCGCCACCAACTGGCCTTCCCGCACCTGCACGTGGGAGACGTGCCAGTAAACAGAGTAAACCCGAGATTCATCTGTCAGTCGGTGCTCGACGACGACGATGTGGCCGTCGCTGCCGGCGTCCACGACGTAAAAGACGACCCCACCGGCCACGGCGTGGACCGGAGCGTGAGTGGTCTGTCCCCAAGTGACCTGCCCCGCATCGTCGAGCGCGAACAGATCCACTCCAGCGTGGTAGAGTTGGCTGAAAGGAACAGTGCCGCCGCTGGCATCCCGAAAGCAATTGGAGCGATCGCCAAAGGCCGGGTTATGCACGCCGTAACGGGTGTTCGGCAGCGGGCCGTAGGATGCGGCCGGCTGCAGGGGGAAATCGAACCCGGCAGTGGCGGGCGGCGTGGGCCAGGGAGTGTAGGGCTGCACGGGAGGGAACGAGGGCAGCGGCGGGGGAACGAGTCCACTGAGATAATGCTCCCACACATAAGGCGCGGCGGTCAGGCACATGACGACCATGGCGATGAGGAGCACCACCAAGACGCGCCGACAGCCGCTCTCTCGCTGCACGCCGTTATTTGTACTCCGCGCGCAGTGGATACCAGGCGTCGAGGGCGACGGTGGGTTCGTCGAGGACGGTAGCGCCGTGGGGCACGTCGGGCGGGCAGCAGACGCCGTCGCCGGCCCGCAGCACGCGCGTCTCGTCGCCCAGTGTGAACTCTATCGCCCCTTTCACCACGTAGGTGATCTGCTCGTGGGGATGGTCGTGCACCGGGATGACGCTGCCCGGCTCGAAAGTGAAAAAGGTCATCATGGCGTGTTCCAGGTAGACCGCCCGGCGCGCTACGCCCGGCAGCATGTCGGTTGCGGGTAGTTTGTTGACGGTGAAGAAAGACATTGGATATTCTCCTGCTTTCAGTGATTCTCCCAACCACTCATTTCCGCGAGTTTGACCGCCAGCCCCTCGATGTGCCGGCGATTCTCGATCTTTTCTCGCCACGCCGGCGGGATGGCCTCGATCCCCAGGTAGGCCCCGGAGACGGCGCCGGCCATCGCCCCCAGCGTATCCCGGTCGCCGCCGTTCAGGATGGCACAGAACAGACAGTTCTCGAAGGAGTGAGGATGGCGCAGGAAGGCATAGAGCGCAAAGGGCAACGACTCGTGCACGGCCACGCTGCGCCCCAACTGCCTGGCTGCCTCCGACGCGGGCACACCTTGTACGATCAGCGTTCGGACCAGCGCCATCTTGTCCCGCATCTCCGGCGTCCTAGCAACGTCCACGAGACCCTGGGAGAACTGCTCGAACGGGAACGGCTCCTGCGGGTCCAGCTTTACCGCCTGGGCGATGGCCTGGGCCAGGGTTGCAGCGCCGTCCACGCCGATGGGATGCGCGTGCGTCACCTCCGCCGAGAGCCGCGCCTGCTCGTAGAGGTCCGGCGCATGCCGCCTCTGCGGGTGGAAGAACAATCCCACCGGCGCAACCCGCATGGCCGCCCCGTTGCCGAACGAACCTTCTCCGCCGAACAGGCTCTGCGCTGCCTTGGCGTAGGACACAGCGCGCTGCCCCACCAGGTGGAAAATCGTGGGCGGCCCGGTCGCGTATCCCCGCCAAGGCTCGCGCTGAAAGTTGGCCCGGAAGGTATCCCCCAGGTGTTGTTGGTCGAGCCGGCCGACCTGGGTGATGGACTCGGCCAGACCAATCGCCATCGCGGTGTCGTCGGTGTAGACTAGGACGTCCTGTTGCGCGACCTCCGCGCGCAGAGCCGCCTCTCCCCAGCCTCGGAAGGCCAGTTCGCCGATGGCGTCGCCCAGCGCGCTGCCCACCATCCCGGCGATGAATTTGGATTCTAACACCTCGTTAGCCGTCATCCAGCCGTCATTATATAGAATCCAAGTAAATGTGCAAGTCAAGACGCTGGAAGTTTGGGTGATCACCACAAGTATGCAGATGTCTATTCGAGATGATCATTTTTTCACCATAAAGGCACGGAGGAGACTGAGCTAGGACATTTTTGTGTTTTCTCTGTGATGAGATGTAGAGTTGGGGAACTCTTAACAGAACATTAACCCAAAGTTGACACTTTTTTAAGAAAACTGTATTATTATTGTTAGGCACACAAGTGTATCAGGGAAAACCTACATCAGGAGGTCAATCATGGGAGATTTAGCAGGGTTAGTTACCACGGGTGGTTGCTTTTTCATCGCTCTTTTTAGCGTTCTTGCCGTGTTGCTCAAGTCGGCCATCAAGCTGCTGTACCAGTACGAGCGGGGCGTGGTCTTTATGCTGGGCAAGTACGCCGGGACGCGCGATCCTGGCATCACTTTTATCCTCCCCATCGTGCAGACGATGCGTAAGGTGGACATGCGCCTTCAGACCGCCGACATCCCCCGCCAGGAGGTGATGACCAAGGACAACATTCCTATGTTGGTCAACGCCGTGGTCTACTTCAAGGTCGTCAGTCCCGAGGACGTGATCATCAAGATCCAGGATCACGTGTTCGCGGTGCGCCAGTACACGCAGGCGGCGCTGCGGGACGTCATCGGCAACAGCGAGATGGACTTTGTGCTCACCGAGCGGGAGCAGATCGCCGAGAGCATCAAAGAGATCGTGGATGCCGAGACCTCTGGCTGGGGCGTGGACGTCGAGTCCATCAAGATCCAGGAGGTCGAGTTGCCGGCCGAGATGAAGCGGGCCATGGCCAAGCAGGCGGAGGCGGAGCGGGAGCGCCGCGCGATGATCATCGCCTCACAGGGCGAGCTTTCCGCCTCGGAGAACCTGCGCATGGCGGCCGAGAACCTGGCCAAGAGCAAGGGCGCGCTGCATCTGCGCACGTTGCAGACGATCCGCGACATCGCCGCCGATCCCTCTGAAAAGATCATTCTCTTCGTACCCTCCGACCTGGGCCGCGCGCTCGGCTCCCTGGTCGAAGAACAGACGAACTGAGCGACAGTGTGATGCTTGATCACAAGGCTCGCTATCTGCAGATCGCCTTCAACTACGACTTGGGCATGGTGCGGCGGCTCCTGCCCCAGATCGTGCGCGCCGTCGCCAGTACGGCAAAGAGCCACCACGAGCGTATCCTTATCGAGGCCGGGACACCTTTCATCAAGCGGGAAGGGAGCGCCGGAGTCCAGACTATCAGGAGCCTGTGGGGGGGGCACATCGTGGCCGACCTGAAGACGGTGGACGGAGCGCTGGGGGAGGTGGACATGGTGCGGGCGGCCGGTGCGACAGCCGCGACCGCTCTGGGTAATTCGCCTACCGAGACGCTCGATCTCTTTATCACCCGCTGCGCCGAACTGGGGATGGTCTCAATGATTGACACGCTCGGTGTGCGCGATCCTTTGAAGGTGATGATGCGGTTGAAGAGGCCGCCGGATGTGGTGGTGTTACACCGGGGTCGGGACGAGGAGGGTACGCGCGGGAAAGTGATCCAGTACCGGCACGTCAACCGCGTGCGTTCCAAGTTCGACGTGCTGATCTCGGCGGCCGGGGGTGTGGACCTCAGGGAGGCGCGCAGCGCCATCTTTAACGGGGCCAACATCGTCGTCGTCAATCTGGTGCGGCCGGGCGATCCCTGGGATGGTATTCGTACCGACAGCGACGTGGGGGCGATGGCGCAGCAGTTCCTGGCGACGATCGAGTAGGGCGAATTGCCAACTCGTCCTACCAACCCAGCAGCGCCAGTGCGACGGGGGCCATATCGGCCACGCTGGGTTGACGGTTGCCATCGCCGGCGCAGCGGTCGGCGACGACGCCCCTCACCGTCTCTTGCATCCGCGCGATGAAATCGCGTGCAACCTGGTCAGGGGAACCGCCAGGACGGGCAAAGGTGAGCACGGCTTCGGACTCCTCCGGCAATAGACCGCCGTGCACGCCCAGCGTCGGCCCGCCGAAATAGTATCCCTCTCGTCCATTGGCCGCCAGGATCAGGTCGCCCGTCATCACCGAGGCGGCCAGGCGGATGCGGTTGACGGGGTCGGCGTAACCCAGTTCGGGGTGAGCTGCCAAATAGTCGCCAAAGGGCTGCGTTCGACCGCCGCCCACATAGACGCGGTACTCTCCCTGCCAGCCCTCGTGTTCGGCGTCTCGCACCAGGATCAGGTCCAGGCTGCCCTGCAACGATTCCTCGTATTTACCGCTCTGGTTCATCTGGCGGAATGCCTCGGCCACCGGCAGCACGTCCTCCGCGTGACGGGGCGGGTCGGCCCAGCGAGCGGCCCGATGCTGGAGGTAGACGTGGGCCAGGCCGCCGTTGAGGCCCAGCACAGCATCGCAGGCGGGGTCCTCGCCAGGGACATCGTGCACGTCCAGCCCCAGCGCCGCAAAGACGTGGCCCAGTTCCCGGTCGAAAGGAAAGCCCAGGCGGATGGAGTGGCGGTCGTCAGGTATGACCCCGATCTGGCCGTGGTCGCTCACCAGCACAAAGAGCGCGCCTGCCAGCATCCCGCGCGCTTCTAGGGCGTCCAACAGCCGGCCGAGTTGAGGGTCAACCACGTCGCGCAGATAGGCGGGCTGGCTATCCGGCCCGTGGAGGTGACTGTGATGGTCGAGGCCCATAAAATAGGCGGTGAGGAGGTCGGGGCGATTCCCCGCGTCCAGGTATGCGATCAGACGGTCGAGCATACCGCTGTCGTACTCGCCAGCCTCCAGCCCCAGCACGTCCCCACCCTTGGTGAAGCGGGCGATCTCGACGACGTTGGGAGGCAGCCAGGCGTCGGCGCCGCGAGCGTACATGTTGTAGGCGACGGCGGAGGTCAGGCCACGGGCGGACGCCGTCTCGTAGAGCGTGGGGGTCTCTTCGCTGACAAGTTGCGAGGCCAGGCCGTCGGTGAAAACGCGCACGGCATCATCCACGGCCAGCGTGTAGCCGACGTCGAAGCCAAAGTGCCGCGGGCGACCGGAGGAGATGCGTCCCAGCCGATCAAAACTCTCATTGCCAGCGACACCGTGCTGACCAGGGTGCTGGCCGGTAAAGATACTGGCCTGGGCGGCAAAGGTGATGGAGGGAGCAGTGGAGAGGGCATCCACGTGGCAGGCGGCCCGCCCCTCCCGCCCGCCGACGATGCGCTCGACGTTGGGCAGGCGGCCCGCCGCCAGCTCTGCTCGCAAGACGTCGCGCCGCAGCCCGTCTACGTCAACGACGGCGAGACAGGTGGGTGTATGATTGGGGTTGGCTTTTGTCATAGGATAACTCCACAATGCGGCGAGGCAGTCTCACTGTGAACTATGTTCACCCTCAATGACGAAAGTGTAGCAGTTGCCGCGGCCTTTGGAATTCGGATGGCGCTGGGTATATTACGTCGGATGCTGATACAAGTCAAGCTCCCCTGGTTGGTGGCAGCGGGGTGTTGGCATTGAGGCGCTATAATCAAAGCGCCTCAACGTCCCGTAGGGATGTTATGCCCTAGTCCCGGCAAAAGTCGCGCTAGAGCGATTGAACCGGCAAGGCTGTAGCCCGGCGCGACCTGCCGTCATCCCTTGCAACAGAGGCATAGACCGGCTCGATGTTGCCTTCCTGTACGTAGAGTTTCACCTCGCCGACCCGCAACCCTTTCAGCCCCATATCCTCCACCGTCCGCCCTCGGGCATAGTAGTTGGTGCCGTGGGCCACACAGGCCAGTCGAACCATCGAGTCAATGGCCCAGGTGTCCACGCCGAACTGTTTACCCAACGAGGTCAGGGGAACCAGGCTGAAGGGTACGTCTTCAAAGATGTAGCGGTGGCGCAGATTGCGCGGGGCTTTGATTCCCTGGTATCCCGGGTTGCCCTGGATCGCTTCGTACAACGTCTCCCCGTGCGCCGAGTAGGCATCCCGCAGCCACCTCAAAGCCGGTCGGGCGCGCACGCCCAGTGCGGCGGCGATGGTCACTCGCTCCCGATCCAGCACTTCCAGTACGTGAGCGGTAGAGCGGGTGACTCCGTCTATGTAGAACTGGAAATCCCCCTTGGTGCGCTCTATCCATCCGGCATTGAGCAGCGTCAGTGCGGGGTGAAAGATGGCGCCCATATTGTCCAGGCTGGTGTGAAGCACGTTGGGGGCCGGGATGAACTGCGGATAGGCGCCACATACCGCCTCCAACACGTGACCGGTGCGCGCAGCCGGCAGGGCAGCTAGAGGAACGACGTTCTTGCGCCGAAAGACACGGGCCTGGGCCGGGCCGGTACTGCGGCTGGCAAATACAAAAGTGCCAGCCTCGGCCACGATAGCATCTGCTGTACAACCCGCCTGGTCGAGGATCTGACGGAACTCTAGTGCTCCTCCAGTGCGGCCGGGGTTGAGAATAACGATCTGGCCATCTCGCAAATGGGGGGCGCAACTGCGAGCCACGAAGCGGTGACCAGAAGCGGGCACAACGACCATAATCACATCAGCGCCGTCGAGCGCCTCGCCCATATCGGAGGTAACGTTTGCCAGACGACAACGGCGAGTGGCGCCGCTCTCGTATTCCAGTTCGATCTCGCCACGCGCGGCGATCTCGTGAATACGTTCGGGGGTACGATTGTACAAGTTTACGCTGAAACCCTTGGAGGCCAGATCGGCGGCCATTGCCTTGCCGCCGTGACCAGCGCCGATAACCGTGTAACGCAGTTCACTGTTCATTCAAACCCTCCTATCTCTGATACGTTTTTCTTCCGAGATTGTCTGTCCTGTGAGCGGGTGCGCTGCCACACAAGCTCCCCGTTTGTCTATGCGGGTGATGACCTGGCCCCGGGCAAAGGGATTGTTGCGCAGGTGAGGAGCGTCCATTATGCCCGCCGTCACCGCTCGCGCCAGAGTGACGGGATCGGTGAGCGGGTCAGCCACGCCCGGCCCGGCCAGTGCGCGGATGGCCTCTAGCGTGACGCGCGCCTCTTTCAGCAGTTCCTGCTTGCGCTGTTGAACGGCGGGATCAGCCGTCATATCCGGCCCGCCCAGTCCATTTTCGATGGCCCGTCGCGCCAGCTTACAAGCCTCGATCACGTCGTCGGCCGTGGCGGCGTGGTGCGCCTCGGTGTGGCCGACCACGTGCAAGATGTGCGGGCGGAGGGCCATTTGCAGGTAGACGGTGGTCGTCAGGTGAGCGCGGGCCGCGTCCAGGTCCAGCGGATAGCTGAGCAGTCCGGTGCGCGTCTGCCGCCAAATGCGAAAATCAGGGCCTGCGAGTGGCGCGGCTATCTCCAGACAGGCCAGCATCTTGGCCAGATCCGTCGAGTCGGACAAGCCGGGCGGACTGTTGAACATCATCTGAGCGATATAGTCGCGCACGCCAAAGGCACGGGCATTGTAGGCCGAAAGGTAAGCCGAGACGACACATATCACGTCGGGCGCGTCGCGCATCCCCCAATGGTGAGGTTCGTTCAACTCAACCGGGATGTCCCGCTCGCCGTACCATGCCATAACCTTCTGGTGTTCACGGATGGAGTCTTCCAGTTCCCAGGGACCGCGCCCGTCCATCTGGTTGAACCAGAAGAGCGGGATAGCGCACCAGGCAATGTGGATCGTCTCCACGTACATCTCGGCCAGCCGGATAAAGTCATCGCTGCCAGAGTAGGTACGCAAGAGCGGAAAGTTGCCGCGCCGGCTGGCATCGTAGAGAGCGCGATAGTCGTCGGCGCTGCGCACCGGCACGCCGCCTGCCCCTCGTCGGCGAGGGTTCTGCCGCTCTGGGTGAAAAAAATTGGCCTGGGCGTCCTGGTCAATGCCGAGGGAAACGATGTCCAGCACCTGCGCTTCGGCGATACGGGCGATGCCCAATCTGGTAGCCTCCACCGCCGGCAGCCCAAAGTGGTGACGGATGAGGGGAAAGGGAGCTTTCCAGGCTATGCGCTCTATCGTAGCCTGGGGAAAGTCGGCCTCGGTGACTCTGGCGGGGGATTGGCCCTTGAGGTAGGCCAGCACTGCCTCGGCCGGTTCGCTGCCGTCAAAGATGCGCTCGAAAAAGCCAATGGCCCGCGCCCTCTCGGCCACCGGCGGCGTCCCGCCAAAGGCAAAGCGCACTCCAGCAGCGAGCAGATCGTCCGCTTCCTCGGCGAACTCGGCCAGCAGCCGTTCCCCCGTCTCCGGTGTCAGGCGGTAGGAGACGCCTACCAGGTCAGCGTTTTCGCGCCGAGCCGCCTCCAGAAACTCTGCGACCGGCACTGCCGGACCGAGGAAAACCGTGCGCCAACCAGCGGCCTCGGCCAGGCGCAGGAAATTCATCACACCGGCCACGTGAACGCACTCGCCCAACGCTCCTGCGACGACGGTCTTCACACTACCCTTCCATATCTGGGAGCACCCTTCGTCCGCCCCATCCAGGATAGGTTCCCCAGCTCTCCAAAGTGCTCCTTGAAGATGCGATAATACATCAGTTCTTCTTTGCTGTTCAACGTCCATCCGTTTGGCAGTTCACGTTCGCATCGGAAATCGCCGTCCGTGATCTGCTCTGCGGCGTATTGTGCCAGAAGCTCGCCCACACCGGCCCCCTGCCAGAACTTGGCCTTGCGCCGCCACAACACGCTTTCAGGCAGCGCATCAATCAGCGCCCGGCGTAGGATCCACTTTTCGATCACTCTCTTCTCTCTCTTGAGCTTGAGCGATGCCGGGATGTGGGTCGCGTGCTCGACGACGTCGGGATCAAGAAATGGTACGTGGGCCACCAGACTGTGCGCACTGGCGCTCCGGTCAACCCGCTGCAGGGCCGTGTTGTGCAGCCGGTGAGTGATGTCCGTCAGTTCATCGGGGAGTTGATCCGGCTCGACCTCCTCGAGGTACGCATACCCTGCAAAAAGCTCATCCGCCCCTTCGCCGGAAAACACGGCCTCCACATGTTCGGCCGCTCGCCGAGCTGCCAGGTAGTTGGTGACGGACGAACGAACCAACAGCGCGTCGAAGGATTCCAGATGGTAGATCACTTGGGGCAACACTCTCAGTATCTCGTGCAGAGTGACACGGACCTCGTGGTGCTCCACATTCAAAAATTCTGCCACCCGGTGGGCAAATTCCAGGTCTTTTGCGCCGGGCAGCCCCGCCGAAAAGGTGTGCAGCTCCCGAACGTGCGGGCGCGCAAGGGCAGCCATCGCGCTAGAATCCAGTCCGCCGGAAAGCCAACAGCCCATTACCTCATTATCCACCCGCTTGCACACAGCTTGCTCCAGCCGTAGCCGCAACTCGGACGCGATCTGATCGGGGCTGCGTTTCGAAACGGGTTGACTTTCCGTCTCAGAGAATTTCTGTATGCCTTCCCCGCCTTCGTACCAGGCTCCAGGCGGGAACTCGTGGATCTCTTGCACGATTCCCACCAGCGCCTTGACTTCCGAGGCAAAGCACAGGGCGCCGTCGTCGGTTCGACCATAGTAGAGCGGCTTGACGCCCAGCGAGTCACGTGCCAGGAACAATCCAGTTGGCGTCGCCGCTGCCAGGGCAAAAGGCTGCCACTCCCGTTCGAGTGCCGCCGGATCGGGTATCAGCGGGAGCTCTCCATCCCACGTCGCTTGCTGCTGCAAGGTCGCCGACGCAGGTGCTACCTGTGCTTCCGGCCATACGGCTCCCAGCGTCGCACCGTGACTTCTCACGATCTTGGAACCGGCTTCCCCACGGTGCGTGATCCTTTCGAGCATTTGCGTTACCAACTCTTGTTGGCCGTCACATGCGATACCTGCAATTCCTGCCATAACCTTGCCTCCTACTCAAATTATTCTGTTTGCTCTCCAATTGAGCACAGCCGATAGCCTTCTCGATCCAACGCTGCCTTTCCGAGCTCAATCTCGCTCAAAGCGCCCGCCCAACAGGCGCTCAATGCGTTTTACGTTCACAGAATCTGTCTTGACGTCTCGCCGTAGCTGGCGTTTGGATCGTTTGCTCTTCTTACGGCGCAGGTGGCTGCGTCCTTGTTTTAGCCGTCGCAGCTTTCCTTTGCCGGTTATCTTGAAACGCTTTGCTGTTGACTTGTGTGTTTTCATCTTGGGCACAGTGATACTCCTTTTCTCTACTCCAGCTCTTCCGGTTGGGAAGAGATTATCCCTGCCGTTGCTTGTGTTTGGGGTTCTCACAGATCACATATATCTTGCCCTTGCGCTTGACGATCTTGCACTTGGGACAACGGCGTTTGACCGATGGTTTCACTTTCACAGCTATCACCTCCTGTGTATCATCCTTGAGACTGGATCCGGTCAGGCAGCGCGCCTGTCCTCTTTCGATATTTGCTCTGTCCATCTACACACTTTACGGCAATTCGACAGGACGACCTGGGCTCCGACCTCTCTGTCAATCTGTTGGCTGAGCCTGTCGAGCGAATCGCTGGTAAAGACATCCTCTCCTTGATGACCTCCGGGACGACCCAGGATAACATAATCGGCACCGAGATCGCGGCACAGATTAATGATTTCGGTCCCAATGTCACCCTGGCGCACCCTCGCCTCTGAAGCAATCCCCAGCGCGGTTGCCTTGTTCTGCACCGCAAACAAAACCGCTTGACCCATCTGGCGCATCTTGTCTGAAATAGTACTCACAAGACCACTCTGGGCATACGGCAGAGAATCAACATTGACCACGTACAGGAAACAAAGCGGGAGATGGGTGCTCTCGGCCAGGGTGATGGCCTGGGTTATCGTAGGTCTGCAAGTCGGACCACCACGAATAGCACATACAATTCCACTCATATTCAGTTCCTTTCTGTTCTCTCTGATAGTAAGGCTGGTTGATTGACAAACCTAACATTCAACCGCAGATTGACGCAGATGAATGCTAGATCTGGCTTGAAAACCGCCGAAAAGATGCGCACTCCAAGAACAACAGACAACACCAGCTAGCTTCTCACCGACACAGCGCACAGTCAGAGCATCTCCCGCTTCCAGAAAGCGAGGTCAACGGTCGCTATCTTAACGATGGTCAGGGCAAAGAGTGTCAGTAATCAGCTATCCGGGGGCTGTGTAAGCTATTGAGGGCTCCCTGTCGCCTGCACTGACTGGATGGCCTAGAAGATTGTTCTCGCCCCAAGCAGATTTGGGGCAATGGCCGGAGAAACGCTCTGGCTACTTCACAGCATAACCACGTCTACAGCATTGAGTCCCTTGGGAGTTTGCTCGACTGCAAACTCTACCAGATCTCCCTCTCTCACCCAGTGGGTATCTGCTCGCAAACGGAATTCGTTAATGTGCAGAAAAACGTCTGGGAGACCATCGCCACGTTTTATGAATCCGTAGCGCTTCTCATGGCTGAACCACTTGACGTGTCCTCGTTCTCGTTCAGTCACTGCTTGTTCCCTCCGATCAAAATGATACGATCAAGCCGAACTGGCTCGACGTAAAGCTGACGACCCCGATTGACTGACGAATCCTTTAGAACGCAGATCAAGACAACTCGATATCTGGAGGCGCAAAACTGCAGGGCGGGTTTCTCGCCCGCCATCAGAACGGCGCGTATGGAAACGCACCCTACGATATTGACTCCTCACTCCGATATCTTTGTCAATTTTTCTCTGACCTGGTTCTCGGCCTCACTTACATCAATGTCCTGCACGGCCGCGATTTCTCCAGCCAGGATGCTGATCCCTTCCTCGTACCTTCGTTTCCCCGTGACAGTTAACTTGCCTTCTTGTTGTCGCCGCCCCGCCATGTCCCTCAGCACCTCGGCGACCTGAATGATATCACCAGTGTGAAGCTTGTCGTCCACCAGTGCATGACGTTTCTTGTGCTCGGCCGGCAGCTTTTGGGGGTTCGTACACAACACGCGCCACACTCTCGTCAACTGGGAGCGCGAGACCGCGCGCCGCAGCCCCAGTTTTTCTACAGCGCTGGTCGGAATCATCAATTTGGTGTCTGGTTGAGACAGCAACTTTACCTTGTAATACATCCTGTCGTTTCCGCGCCATTGCCGCTTCATCAAATCTACTACGATGCCTGCTCCACGAACAGGATGAATGATTGCGTCGCCTACCTTGAACATTGTCGTCTTTCCCTCCAAATGACATGGGTGTGTTTCAAATAAGTTGGGCAAGACCTCGGAGGTCTAATGAGATGTGTTTTCAGGCTCAAAAACTGCCCCAATCGGCGGTTTTTGGCGAGCACAAGCTCGGCAGAGACCTCCGAGAGGTCAATGACATTTACAGCCTTTGGCCCCACTGTGGTAAAGGTGACACGTGGGGCAGGCCCGAAAGCCTCCCAGCAGACCGGAAAGTCTGCTCCATGTGCGGCTTTTTGGAACCCATCGTCGCGGTGGAGTCGCCCTTCAGTGCGATGACATCCAAAGCCATTGCCCCTCCGGTGTGTGATCCTGACTTTTTTACCCGGCAGGAAGCCTCGGGCGTTTGTAGCGGTACACGATTCGCCCGCGCGCCAGATCGTAAGGCGAGAGTTCAACCTTGACCCGGTCGCCCAGCAGGATGCGGATATAGTACCTGCGCATCTTGCCGCAGAGGTAGGCCAGAATCTCGTGTCCGTTGTCCAATTCCACTCGGAAGCGAGTCCCTTTGAGCGCCTCTCTCACCGTTCCCATCATCTCGATCTTTTGCTTGCTTGGTTTGACTCGTTTATCTCTCACGAATACTTCCTTCGGTGCTTCCGCCCTATCTCACGCACCCCGACCTGATCGGTGTGCCTGGTCATCCCTCCCCCAATTCCACGTTCAGTGCTTCCGGCCCCTTTGCAGTGTCGCGTATGTGGAAGCGAACTGTCCGTCCCTCGTACAACTCGCTCCCATTGCTCTCGAGAATCTGTCGCTGGTGGAAGAATATCTCTTCATTTTCCTCGGTAATGATAAAGCCATAACGCTTGCGCGGGTCAAACCACTTCACTTTGCCGCATTGCTTGGGCAACGCTCCCTTTTTCAAGAAACAGGTCGGACACAGCACCGGAACCACTACACCTGCTCCCCGTCGCTCCCGCATGTCGCAATACGTAGAGGTCAATATGAAACCACGTCCACAGCGCTGACATACGATCACCTCAATCTGGTCTGACACTGATGTTCCCTCCCTACCCTATGCCCGTGCCGTCCAGGTTAACGAGAGCACGGCAATTCTAGCTTAGGTGCACAGGAAAAAACTAGCCAGCACCGTCTGTTTTACGGCGGTGCGGCTTCAAAACGGTAATTACTGACGAGAGCACCGCATTCGACAGGTTGGTCGGCTGTTAAACAATCATCTTTTCCTCGCCAGCCCGGGCGCAATGAATGCATATCCTGGTATCCGGCAAAACCGCCAGTCGGTCAGGGTGAATCCGCTTTCCACATCGCTCACAAGTTCCGTACGTGACTTTGACTGCTTGCGATAGTGTTCGTTCGATGCTCGCAGCCCGTTCCTTGAGCCGCCTCAGCATAGTCTGATCAAGCTCCCATTGCGTGACCGCAGGGTCCCCTTGGCCAAGCCCGTAATCCGGCTTCTCCTTGAGGTTTCTCTCCAGCGCGTTGATCTGATCCTGCAACTCGTTCAATTCGCGCGACAAGGCCGCTGCTCCGTCCTTCACAATCCACCCTCCGAAAACATATAGACCCAGTTGCCCTCAACCTCTACCATCGGTCTTGGCACAAACCAGGTCTATAGTGAGACCCGAATCCAGATTGTGGGAAACCGTAGATAGAACGAGGCTAATAAATAGCTCCCCCGGTCTGCGCCTTAGTGCAGACTGCCGTACACTCACACCGGCCTAAAGAGCCGGTGTTAGGGCACT
>CAYMWP010000013.1:0-50805 GCA_964393895.1 uncultured Anaerolineales bacterium
GAGACGGTTTCCTGGCGGGGGTTGCTCAGGGTTTTTGAGCCGGTGATCCGGCTGGCTCTCGCGCGCCGTTTGAGAGAACGGCTCGCAGGTATAAAGACGGTTTTGGAAAGTGGTTGGGTTGTCAACTGACGTGTTGCGTGGTGCAGAGCAAGCAGGTTGGGTTGAGCAAAGCGAAACCCAATGCACCTGTTGGTGGTCTTTGGGTAAGGTGGGTTCTTCTGCATAGCCTGGCGCGGATAGGTAAGTTTCACCGTTAGCCACTGCTACTGCAATTAAGGTCATCATCAACAACAAAGGAGGGACTGAGCTGTTATGGACATAGTCAAGATATGTATTGGTTGTGGAGGTAAAGGGGCCATCAAGTGCCCCGTATGTGGCGGGAGTGGTGTCGCTCGCAAAAGGATCATTCGAAGAGACGGTCAGAGAGATATTGGTTTGGGACAAGGCGATGAATGTCCGAGTTGTCGAGGGGCAGGAAAGCTTCTGTGTAAAATGTGCGGCGGAGTTGGGAAGTTACTGTCCGATGCGCACCGAATAGATCGGTGATCATTGAGAGCAGGGCTGGGATACGAGCAACTGTGGCTACCGAGTTCTGGCTAAGCAAGCAGGTTGAGCAAAGCGAAACCCAATACACCTGTTGGCGCTCTTGAGATATGAAACCCATATCCTGGATTAACGAACACAAGAACGTTTGGCGTGTGGCAGCGCTGGTGTTGCTGCCGGTGGCATTCCTGGGACCCTGGGCGTTTGATCGAGTAAATGTACCGGCAAAGTACCCCTGTTCTCCTCCCAACGTCCGATTAGAAGGCGATTTCTGTGGGGTGCCATTATCGGGGATACAGATGTCTGGATGGATAATCGGCGGGTTCGTCAGCATGATCGTTGGATTGATCACAGGTGAAGTGGAGTTGGCTCATAGAGGCTTCGAGTTCCTGCTCATTCTTCTCTATAGCTTGTTTGTATTCCTGCTCATACTGCCTATTATCAACACGATACTCCTTATTCTGCGTAGAGACCGCAAGCGCCAGCAGGTATTCCACATGGTGGTATGTGGCCTGAACCTTGGTATAGGTCTGCTGTGGGGGATGTCACACTACCCGCGATTCTTTTATGCATTATGGGGCATCTGGCTCTACATTGTGTTGATAATCAGCGCGCTGGTGTGGGAGGCGCTGGCGCTGGCGGCGGGAAGGAAGCCCAGCCGGGGATGGTAGTTTTGTTAGATTGGGAGGAACACTACAGCGAATTTAGAAAAAAACGAATTGGGGCGCATCATTCGACCGCGTCCATAGCCAAGGTTGGCCTTGTGCGCGTAAAAATTCGTTCCTTTCCCGATTCGTTGTAGTGTCATGGTTCATACACGCTCAGCGTGGTGCGAACGTACGAATCTAATGAAAGACTTTCCTGAAAAAAGGTGTTGGTTTGTTCGTCGGTGGGGATAAAATGCCCAAAAACCAGGTTTTTTGGTGAGATATTCCCACAAACACGTCAATTTTGAGCCAAAAGTGTGACGCTGTCCCATAAAACCATTGAAAAACCTGGTTTTTTCAGTGGAGTCATGAAAGGGTAGAACAGTTTATGGACATTGAAAAAGCAAATGCTCAAGCAACGGAACGAATGATGGAGGCCCGCCCGGTGCTGGTGGGGCTGGGCAAGGCCCGCGACGTCATCCCTGGCATGCGCGAGAACTTGTTGCTGCATGCCGGGCCGCCCTTGACCCTTCGGGGTGCCCCTCAGGGCATTGCCTGGGAGCGAGCCTCGGGACCGATGCGGGGCGCGATCACCGGGGCCTTGATCTTTGAGGCACGGGCCAAGAACGAAGCGGAAGCCCAGGCGCTGGTCGAATCGGGCGAGATCGAGCTGGAGCCGTGCCACCACCACGGGGCCGCCGGACCGATGGCGGGCGTCATCTGCCCCTCCATGTCGGTCTACATCCTGGAGAATAAGGCCCATTCGCCAAGCTCAGGGCAGGCTCACGGCAACAAGTCCTACTCTAACCTGAACGAGGGGTACGGCAAGGTGCTGCGCTACGGCGCGTACAGCGAGGAGGTGCTGGCCAAACTGCGCTGGATGGAGGAGGTGATGGCCCCCGTCCTGGCCGAAGCCATCGCGGCCAGCGGGGGGATTGACATCCGCGCCCTGCTGGCCGAGGCGCTGCACATGGGAGACGAGGGGCACAATCGGAACAAGGCCGGCTCCATCCTGTACACGACCAAGCTGGCCCCCTTCATCGTCGAGGCCGCGCCCAATCCCGATGTTGCTGCAGACGTGTTGCGTTTCCTGGGCGAGAATGCCCTCAGCGTGCTCAACCCGGTGATGGCCGCCTGCAAGGCCATGACGGACGCGGCGCACGGCGTCGAGGGGAGCACCATCGTCACCGTGATGGCCCGCAACGGCACCGACTTTGGCATCCGCGTCAGCGGGCTGGGCGACCGTTGGTTCACCGCCCCGGTCGCCGTGCCCAAGGGTCTCTACTTCCCCGGCTTCACGGAAGCGGATTCCAGCGGCGACATCGGCGACAGCACCATCACCGAGACGGCGGGCATCGGCGGCTTTGCCATGGCCAGCGCCCCGGCCATCGTCACCTTTGTCAGCGGCACGCCCAAGGACGCCATCAATGCCACGCTGGAGATGTACGAGATCTGCTACGCCGAGCACAAGTACTTTACCATGCCCCCGCTCGACTTTCGGGGCACGCCCACCGGCATTGACATCCGCAAGGTGGTGGAAAAGGGCATCACGCCGCGCGTCAACACGGGCATCGCCCACAAGAACGCCGGCGTGGGGCAGGTCGGCGCCGGGTTGGTGCGCCCGCCGATGGCAATGTTCGAGGAGGCGGTGGTGGCTTTTGCTGAGGAGTATGGGATATAGCGTAATGCGCAAGTAACTGTTCAGCCAGGCTCCAATTTCACCGCCGAGAACGCAAAGTTCTATGCTCTCGCAGAAAACCCGGCGACTTGTCGTCCAAGACAAAATTCTCAGCGTCCCCTCTGCGGCGAGCAGTTACTCATCGGATTGATTTGTGCTTGGAGGAGGTAAACCATTATGCACGCCTCAATGCCTGGACTTTCCACGTTCGATTACGTGAAACCTGCCTCGCTGTCCGAAGCCAGCCGTTTTCTGGTCGAGCACGACGGCGGGGCGCGTCCCTTTATGGGCGGCACCGATCTCTTTGTCCGCATGCGAGATGGATTTATTCGTCCCCAGGCTGTGGTGGACCTCAAACATCTGCCCGGCATGCGGGATATTCTATACGACGAGCAGGCCGGGCTGACGGTCGGCGCGGCGGCCACGATGAACCAGGTGGCCCGCCACCCGGACGTGCAGGCCCACTACCCGTTACTGGCGGAGGCGGCCAGTTCCGTCGCCTCGTACCAGTTGCGCAACCGGGCCACGCTGGGCGGCAACCTGTGCAACGGCTCTCCGGCCGCCGACAGCGGGCCGGCCGTGTTGGTGCTAGGGGGGCGGCTCGTACTGTACGGCCCCAGTGGAGAGCGCGAGGTTCCAGCGGCCGGGTTCTTCCTCGGCCCCGGCCAGACGGCGATACGACCGGGCGAGTTGATGACGGCCATTCGCTTCCCGATTCTGCCGGCCGGCAACGCTGGCCGGTATCTCAAACTGGGCCGCAACAAGGCCGGCGATCTGGCGATTGCCGGCGTCGCAGTCTTTGGCTTCCCCGACGGGCAGGCCGCCTCAGGTTATCGCTTTCGCATTGGATTGGCCTCGGTCGCGCCGGTACCGCTGCGGGCACTGGCGGCGGAGGAGGTGCTGGCGGCGAATCCGCCGGGCGAGGAAAGCTTTGCCCTGGCGGCGGCAAAGGCGATGGAGGCCGCATCTCCCATTGACGACGTGCGCGCCAGCGCGGCCTACCGCAAGGCGATGGTGCGCAACCTGACCCTGCGGGGGTTGCGCGAGGTTTGGGAGCGGATACGTGAAACGTGAAACGTAAAACGTGAAACGTAAAACGTGAAACGTGAAACGTGAAACGTAAAACGTGAAACGTGAGGAGTGAGATGGCAAACCATACGATTTCCGTGACTGTGAACGGCGGCAAGGAGTACCTGGACGTGCCGTCCAATATGACGTTGCTCCAGATGCTGCGGGAAAAGCTGGCGCTCACCGGCACAAAGAACGGCTGCGCGGCGGGAGAGTGCGGAGCCTGCACTGTGCTGGTGGATGGGGAGCCGGTCAACTCGTGCATGATGTTGGCGGTCGAGGCGGACGGTTGCGAGGTGACCACGGTGGAGGGGCTGGCGCACAGGGAGACCCTTAGGGTTTCGGAAAACCCCAAGGGTCTGAGCGCGCTCCAGGAGGCGTTCGTGGAGCACAACGCCGTCCAATGCGGCTTTTGCACGCCGGGGGTGTTGATCTCGGCCCACGCGCTGCTGGAGCGCAATCCCCATCCGACGGATGACGAGGTGCGGGAGGCCCTGGTCGGCAATCTGTGCCGCTGCACGGGCTACCTGCGTATTGTGGAGGCGGTCCAGGCGGCCGCGAAAGCCGCCCCCGAGACGGGGGCAGGGAGCTTGGAGGGAGGTGCGCAATGACGGCCATCAGAATGGCTAGCACCACCGATCCAGTTGGCAAGAGCGTTCCGCGGATAGACGTTTACGAAAAAGTGACAGGGGCGGCCGTCTTTGCCGACGATATGCAGTTCGGGCCTGGCCTGTACTATGGCCGTCTGGTGCGCAGTCCCCACGCTCACGCCCTGATCAAGCACATTGACGCCAGCAAGGCGCTAGAGTTGCCTGGAGTGAAGGCGGTCGTCACCGGCGCGGACGTCAACGCGCGCATCGGCCTGTACCTGATTGACCGCCCCGTATTTGCCACCGACCGCGTGCGAGTCGTCGGCGAGCCTGTGGCCGGGGTCGTGGCGACCAGCGAGGCGGTCGCAGAACAGGCCGTCAGGCTCGTCGAGGTCGAGTACGAGGAGCTGCCGGCGGTCTTTGACCCGGTGGAGGCGGCCCGGCCCGACGCGCCCCTGCTCCACCCCGACCTGGGCGAGTATGAGGTCGCCAACTTTATCTTTCCCGAACCGGGCACCAACATCTCGGAGCATTTCAAGCTGCGCAAGGGGGATCCCGCATCCGCCTGGCCCCAGTGCACGGCCATCGTCGAGGGGACCTTCCGCCTGCCCCAGATCCAGCACGTGCCCATCGAGCCTCACGTGGCGGTGGCCCTGTGGGAGACGGCCGGCGGGGTGACGCTGTGGACCTGTTCGCAATCTCCCTTTGCCCAGCGGGACCTGATCTCCCAGAGTCTGGGAATCCCGCACGGCAACCTGCGCGTCGTCTCTCCCTACGTCGGCGGCGGGTTCGGCGGCAAGGCGGGCGTCTCGATGGAGGTGTACGCGGTCGTGCTGGCGCGGGCGGTCAAGGGCCACCCGGTCAAAGTGCGCATGACGCGCGAGGAAGAGTTCATCGGCACGACGACGCGCCAGAGCCTGGTGGCGCACACCAAGATCGGCTGCGACGCTGAGGGCAACCTGCTGGCGATGGAGACCGAGTACTATTTCGGCGGCGGGGCCTACAACGATTACGGCGTCAACATCGCCCGCGCGGCCGGTTACTCTTGCACCGGTCCCTACCGCATCCCCAACGTCAAGGGGGATTCCTACTGCGTCTACACCAACCGACCCATCGGCAGCGCCATGCGTGGCTTTGGCATGCCCGAGATCCACTGGGGCATAGAGCAGATCATGGATCAGCTCGCCGAAAAGATCGGCATGGACCCGGCCGAGTTCCGTCGTCGCAACTGTGTCAAGGCGGGGGATACCATCCTGACCGGGATGGAGATGCCCGCCGTGGACCTGGTGGCCTGCATTGACAAGGTCGCCGAGGCGATTGGTTGGGGCCAGGACGAGGAGCCTTCCGCGCCGCACAAAAGGCGGGGCAAGGGCGTCGCCATCATGTGGAAGGCGCCGGCCATGCCGCCCAACCCCGGCAGCTCGGCCATCGTGCGCTTCAACGAGGACGCGACGGTCAACGTCGAGATTGGGGCGCAGGATTTGGGGCAGGGGGCTTTTACCGTCGTGGCGCAGATGGCGGCCCAGGTATTGGGCGTGCCCTACGAGTGGGTGCGCATCTCGGTCCCAGTGGACACCAAGTACAGCCCCTACGAGTGGCAGACGGTCGCCAGCCGCATCACCTGGTCCACGGGCAACGCGGTCAAGGCCGCCGCCCAGGACGCCCGCCGGCAGATCCTCGAGATCGTGGCCGAGCACTGGGGCGAGGACATAAAAGACCTGGACATCAAGGATGGCAAGGTCGTCTCCTTCAAATCTGAGCGCGAACAACCGCTCCAGAACATGGTCGTCTACGGCCTGCCCAACGAGAACTTTGAGGGCTGGAAGGGCGGTCCCATCGTCGGGCAGGGGCACTTTATGCCGACCTACGTCACCAACCTGGATTTCGAGACCGGGCAGGGCACCCGCGCGGTGGTGCATTACACCGTCGGCGCGCAGGCGGTGGACCTGGAGGTGGATACCGAGACGGGGCAGGTGGAGGTGCTCAAGATCGCCAGCGCCTACGACGTGGGCAAGGCGATCAATCCCGACCTGGTGATGGCGCAGATCGAGGGCGGGGCGGTTCACGGGATGAGCTCCGCTTTCGAGGCGCTCCGGTTCGACGAGAGCGGCCAGCCGCTCAATCCCAGCCTGGTGGACTATCGCATCGCGACCAGCGTGGACGCGCCGCAAGAGATCCACGGGGACATCGTCGAGACGCCGCTGGAGGACGGGCCGTGGGGCGCGCGCGGCGTAGGCGAACACGTGATGGTGCAGACTGCGCCCGCCATCGCCAATGCCATCAACGACGCGCTCGGCATCCGCTTCAACGACCTGCCGCTTTCGGCGGAAAAGATTTTCCTGGCGCTGGAGTGACTGCTCGGGGGACACAGAGTCACACACACGGAAAACACGGAGTGTAAGCAAAGCGACAAAATCCGTATGCGCAGCCCGTGTTGATCCGTGTCCCATTTTACTCGTCGGTTTGAGGCGCAGCTTTGTTCGCCATTCGTAACTCTTATGTTCAGTTCCCTTAACTCCCGTTTACTGCTCTCCTACGTCTTCATCATCCTCGTCTGCCTGACGCTGGTGGGGCTGGGACTGCTGCTGTTCGTGCGGGCCAGTCCCCTGTGGACGCGCGCCACGAGCCAGCGACTGGAGGAGGCCGAGCGAACGACGATACAAACCCTCCTACAAGCAGGACAGCAAAAAATCCTGACGCCCGAGCAATTCCGCGCCCTGTTGATCCAGGCCGCGGAAGAGAACAATGTGCGCATCCTTCTGTTGGACGATGTGGGCAAGATCCGCTTCGACACCAAAGGTGAATGGCTGAGGCGCGATTTCTCCGCAATGGCGCAGCTCCGACCACCCTTCCCTCCGCGCTTGCAAGGGGTCTTTAAGGATAGCGAGGGGCAACGCTGGGCCTTTGTCGGCAACGTGCTGCCCGACGATGGCAAACAGCGCCAGATCCTCGTCTTTACTTCGCCCCCGACCAGGCTGCTCCTGCTGGCCTGGTTTGCGAACAACCTCCTGCCTCCGCTGGTGCAGGCCGGAGCGGTGGCGCTGGTGCTCTCCATCTCGCTGGCGCTCCTCATCAGCCGCTCAGTTGGCGCGCCATTGCGCCGGGTGGCGGTTGCGGTGGAGAGCATCGCCCGCGGCGAGATGGACACGCGCGCGCCGATCTCCGGCCCAACCGAAGTGCAAGGCCTGGCTCGTTCCTTCAACACCATGGCCGACCAGGTCCAGTCCGTCCAGCGCTCACAGCGCGACTTTGTGGCCAACGTCTCCCACGAGCTCAAGACGCCCCTCACTTCCATCCAGGGATTCTCTCAAGCATTGCTCGAAGGCGCCGCCGCCACACCCGAGGCGGCGACTCGCGCTGCCCGCATCATCCACGAGGAAGCGAACCGTATGCGCCGTTTAGTGGACGAGTTACTCGTCCTGGCCCGTTTCGACGCCGGGCAGATGACACTGGCGCGCGACCCGGTGGAACTCGGCCCGCTGCTGCAAAGATGCGTCGAGAAACTCCCACCCCAGGCGCAGGCGGCCGGGGTGGCGCTAGAGTTGGACGCACCCGAACGACTGTCCGTCACCGGTGACGGCGACCGGCTGGCCCAGGTCTTTGCCAATCTGCTGGATAACTCGCTCGCGCACACACCCGCCGGCGGCCGAGTGACCGTCGCGGCGCGGCTCGCAGATGAACGCATCGTCGAGGTGACAGTCACCGATACGGGCGAGGGCATTCCGGTCGAATCACTCCCCCGCCTGTTCGAGCGCTTCTATCAAGTGGAAAAGTCTCGCCGGCGTGGGCGGGGAGCCGGGCTGGGATTGGCGATCACCCAAGAGATCGTCAAAGCTCACGGAGGCGCCGTCGCCGTCGAGAGCGTGATAGGATTGGGCACCAAGTTCACGGTACGGCTGCCTGCCAATCCTCCCCCTTGACAACTCCCCCCGGTAGTGGTAAAGTACACCCCGTCTACCATAGACCACGAGAGCACTCGCGAAGCAAGCCGACGCCGCCAGGTGCTCTTTGTTTTGCGTCACACCAGGAGGTGATAGTGATATGATCGAAGCGGAAAACCTGACCCGCTACTATGGCCCCACCCGGGCCGTCCACGACATCAGCTTTCACGTGGACAAGGGAGAGGTCGTCGGTTTCCTCGGCCCCAACGGGGCGGGCAAGACGACGACGATGCGCATGCTGACCGGCTTTTTGCCTCCCAGCGACGGCACGGCCCGCGTGGCCGACTTTGACGTATTCCACGACTCGCTGGAAGTGCGCCGCCGCGTCGGCTATATGCCAGAGACCGTGCCCCTCTACCCCGAGATGACCGTGTGGGCTTATCTGGACTATATGGCCGCGCTGCGCCGGTTGCCGGATCGCAAGGTCGCAGTTGAGCGGGTGCTGCAAGCGTGCGGCATCGGCGACCGCGCCGACTCGATGATCGCCAAGCTCTCCAAAGGATACCGCCAGCGCGTCGGGCTGGCGCAGGCCATCCTCCACGAGCCGGAGGTGCTCATCCTCGACGAACCCACCATCGGCCTCGACCCCCGCCAGGTGACTGACGTGCGGGCGCTCATCCAAGAGATCGGGCGCGAGCACACCGTCATCCTCAGCTCCCACGTCCTGCCAGAGGTGAGCCAGACCTGCAACCGCGTGCTCATCATCAACAAGGGCGAGATCGTGGCCGAGGGGACGCCGGACGAGCTGACCTCCCAACTGCAAGGGGCGGAGCGGGCATTGGTGCGCATCGCCGACGCCGGCCCGGAAGCCGCCGGCGTGCTGGAGCGGGTAGAGGGCGTCATCGGCGTCGAGGCGACCGCCGACGGAGCCTTCCAGATCTCTTACGCCCAGGGGCACGACCGCCGCGCCGAACTGGCCCGCGCCGTCGTCGAGCAGGGTTGGGGACTGCTGGAACTCTGCAACGTGGGGATGAGCCTGGAGGACATCTTCCTCCAATTGACCACTGAGGAAGTAGACCCTAAGGGTTTTCCGAAACCATTAGAGTCTGGTAAAGGAGAGCAAGATGCATAACGTTTGGACCATCGCACGCCGAGAATTATACGCCTACTTTAGTTCCCCCATCGCCTACGTGACGATGGCCGCCTTCCTGGGGGTGATGGGGCTACTTTTCTACCTCTTTCTCGTCTTTGTCCAGCAGGCAACGATGGATCCCATCCTGGGCAGCGGATGGATCTTTTTCGTCCTCATCCTCTACGCCGCAGTGGTGACGATGCGGCTGCTGGCGGAGGAGCAGCGTTCGGGCACCATCGAGCTGGTGCTCACCGCTCCAGTGCGCGATTGGGAGATGGTCGTAGGCAAGTACCTGTCCAGCCTGATCCTCTTCCTGATAATGCTCCTCATCAGCGCCTACCAGCCCATCATCCTGACCCGCGTGGGCGATCCCGACATAGGCGCGATGCTCAGCAGCTACCTGGGCTTTTTCCTGGTCGGGGCGGCGCTCCTGGCCATCGGCACGCTGACCTCGACTTTTACTCGCAACCAGGTCGTCGCCGCCATCCTGTCTATCGCCATCGGTGTGGGGCTGTGGCTGGTGGAATTCCTGGGCTCGCGGTCGCCCGGTACCTTTACGGGCGATCTGTTGAGCCAACTGGGTCTCTTTTCCCACTATTTTGACTTTATAGACGGGATCATTGACACCCAGCACGTCGTGTACTACCTCAGCCTGGTGGCCGCCAGCCTCTTTGTGGCCACGCGGGTCCTGGAAGCAAGGAGGTGGCGGTAATGCGTCGCTTTACCGAATACTTGGAAAAATATGGCTTCATTCTGGGCTATCTGGCGTTGACCGCGCTGCTGGCCGGCGCGATCCGCTACTTTGTCTGGCATCAGGTGGATGACTGGACCAAGGGGCTGCTGATCGGCGGGGCGGTGCTGGGGGTGCTGTTCGTCCTGGCAAACCCGGCGCAGGTGCGGGCCGCGCTCACCCGGCGCGGGACTCGCTACGGCTCCAACGCCGTCCTGATGAGCGTCACCTTTGTCGCCATCCTCGTCGGGCTGAACTATTTGGCCGAGCGCTACAACTATCGCTACGACGCCACCGAGTTGAAAGAGCACACCCTCTCACCCCAGTCCGTCCAGGTGCTGGCCGAGATTGACCAGCCGGTGAACATTATCGGCTTTTTCCCCGCCGACGATTACCGGCGGAGGGAGTTCGAAAAGTTGTTGGATCAATACCTCGACCAGAGCGACCAACTATCCTACGCGGTGATTGACCCCGACCGCGAGCCGATCAAGGCGCAGCAGTACGATCCCATTCCCTACAGCAGTCTGCTCTTCGAGGCTGGCGAGCGCACCGAGATCGTCTACACCGCCGACGAGCAAGACGTCACCAGCGCCCTGCTCAAGGTGACCAGAGAGGGGAAAAAGGTGATCTACTTTCTCACCGGCCACCAGGAACGGGACATGGAGGGGTACGATTACGACGGTTACTCCGCCGTCGCCGGCGCGCTGCTGGAGCTGAACTATGAGGCACACGCGCTCAACCTGGCGGTCACCACCACCGTCCCCAGCGACGCGGCGCTCGTCGTCGTCGCCGGCCCACAGACCACGCTCCTGGAGGACGAGGTGATGCGCTTGCAGTCCTACCTGATCGGGGGCGGCAAGGCGCTCATCATGCAAGATCCGCTCTACGACGCCAACTTGAACGACGTCCTGCTCAACTGGCAGGTGCGCTTTGGAGAGGGCCTGGCGATAGACCCGACCAGCGCGCTCCTGACCGGTGCAGCTGCCCCGGTCATTGATCGCTACAGCTTTGGCCAGATCACCAAGGACATGGACGGCCTGATGACCTTTTTCCCGCTGGCCTGTTCGATAGAACAAACGGGACAAGATCCATCCGGGATGATAACTTTTAGCCCATTGGCAAAGACCTCGTCCAATAGTTGGGCCGAGCAGGATACAGAGACGCCCGAGGTACAGTTCGACGAGGGAGTGGACGTACCGGGGCCGCTCACGCTGGTGGCGAGCGTCGAAGCGCCGGCCATCACAAGCTCCGCCGACCCCGACCTGAAGACGCGCCTGGTGTTGATCGGCGACTCGGATTTTGCCACCAACGAGCTGGTCGAGAACGTGGGGAACGGCACGCTCTTTCTCAACGCAATCAACTGGCTGGCCGAGGAGGAGAGCATGATCGCCATCGGCCCCAAAGGCTCGCAGCCGCGCAGCGTCTTTCTCTCCCAGGTGCAGGCCAGCTCCATCTTTTTCGTCAGCGTCATTCTCGTCCCGCTCGCGCTCATAGGCGCAGGCGTCGTCGTGTGGTGGCGGAGGAGATAGAGCGATGACGCAACGCAAACCGTGGATCACGACGTTGGTGTTGGTGGGCGTCGCGGCGCTGCTGGCGGCCTACATCTTTTTGGTGGAGGCCAAGCGGGAGCCGCCGCCGGAGGAGGGAGCCGCGCCGACGCCGGCCCCGCTGTGGGAGTTTGAGGGGGCCGACCTGATCGAGATCACCGTGGCCCAGGGCGAGCGGACGACGGCGGTCGAGCGCGAGGGCGGCGAGTGGCGGGTGACCGCGCCGGAGGAGGGAGAGGCCGATAGCTACCGCCTGGACAGTCTGGCCTACCTGGTAGCCGCGATGAATTCTACCCGCGCCCTGGCGGACGTGGGCGACCTGGCCCCCTTTGGCCTGGACGAGCCGGAGGTGCGGGCGACGCTGGTGTTCAGCGACGGGACGACGATCAACCTGAACATCGGGGCCGAGAACCCGCGCCACACCGCCCGTTACACCCAGATTGAGGGCGACCCGCTGGTCTACCTGGTCTCCACCACCGACGTGGGCGAGTTGCTCCGCCTGATAGACGAGCCACCCTACCCACCGATGCCCACGCCCTCACCTAGCCCGCTGGCAACACCGACCCCGTAGCCTACCATTCTGTTCCTGCCGGGGCGCAGTCGAACGACTGCGCCCCGTTTCATTTTCCCACGTTCGACCAATTTGACGGACGATAGAAAAATGTTATACTTGGATGTGATATTCAATGTACAGAAGGGAGTGATAAAAATGCCGATATCAGGACTTGATATAGCCCAAGGCATCATTACGGTGACCGACCTGCGCAGGGACATCAGCAAGGTGATCGAGCAACTTGAGACCGAGCGCCAGTTCAAGATCATCACCCAGCGCGGGCGCCCGGTCGCGGTATTGGTAGATGCCGTTTCCTACCAGGCACAGCAGGAGAGGCTGGCTCTCCTGGAAAAGATACTGGTCGGGGAGCGGGCGATCAAAGAGGGCCGCGTGGTTGACCAGGCCGAAGCGGTGGCTGCGTTCGAGAACTGGCTAGAGCCTCGCGATGCCTGAGACACAGGTGTTGTGGGCCGAGCCGGCCCTGGAAGACCTGCGAGCCATAGTGGAATACGTCCGGTGCTACTCGCCTGAGCGGGCGGAAAAGGTGGGGCGCGCGATTCTGTCCACCGCCGATCGGTTGAGCACCTTCCCACTGAGTGGCAGAAAAGTTCCCGACTTTCCCGTGCTGCCCTTTCGGGAGGTCATCGTCGAGCAGTATCGTGTGATCTATCGAGTAGATGAGCAAAACAAGGTCTTTATTCTGGCAATTGTTCACACCCGCCGCCACCTGCCAGAGGCCGTTGACCTGGAGAATCGGGAAACGTGACCGACTTTCGCTCCCTAATCTAATCGCCTCCCACCACGTTCCCCGCCATCAGCGCTTGCAGGCGGCGATACTCGGCTGTGCTGGCGTAGCGACGCAGTTCCTCGATGCGCCGCACCATCATCGGGTGAGTGAAGAGCGATTCGCCCAACCCCGCCAGCGCGTGGTCGTCCTCGGCCTCGATGTGCCGCAGTGCCCGCTCCAAACCGGTTCGCGTCAGAGAGCCCTCCCCCGCCGCCAGTTTGACCAGCGCCGAGATCGCTTTGTGAGGCTTTCCGCAGGCCAGCAACCCGGCCCGGTCGGCCGAGTGCTCGCAGGCTCGGTTCCACCACAGGAAGGCCAGCGCCAAGACGACCGAGGCCACAGACGGACTGGGGATGCCGGCCATCCCGCCCACCAGCGAATTGAGCCGGGTGTGCCCCAGCCGCACGTGGCCCAACTCGTGCCCCAGGACAAAGCGCAACTCGTCCACGTCCATCACCTGCAAGAGCGATGAGTGGAGCACCACGACCTTGGGATAGACGAGACCAAAGGTATAGGCGTTCAGGCTGTTGCCGGGCGCGATGAAAACGTGCACCGGGCCGGCCTGCAACCGGGCGACGCTCTCGGCGACAATCGGCGCCAGGGCGGGCGCGCTCTGCTCCGTCACCAGCCGGGCCTGCTCCATCAGCGCCCGGTGGTGGGAGCGGTTGCGAGCGTAGGAAAACGCCACCACCGCCACGACGACCAAAAAGCTGGCGCAAAAGGTGGCCGTGGCGGTCAGGATGATGACCAGCAGCACCAGAAGCAGCGTCAGCGCCAGGACGAGCTGCTCGCGCGGATAGCGGTAGGCTGTCGTATCGTAGGGCCTTTGTGCGGCCACCGCCTGTTACTCTTCGGCGATGGTGATCTTGACAATCAAATCGCCGACGGCGATGGACTGGACGACGTCCATCCCCTCGCTCACCTGGCCGAAGGCCGTGTAGCCCCCGTCCAGGAAAGGTGTGGGGGCCAGGGTGATGTAGAACTGGCTGCCGCTGGAGGCGCGCTCGGGGTTCACCTGATCCGACTTGCGGGCCATGGCGATGGCGCCCTCGGGGTGGGGCAACTGGATCTCGGCCGGGACCGTGTAGCCGGGGCCGCCGCTGCCGTTGCCGAGCGGATCGCCCCCCTGGATGACGAAATCCGGTTCCACGCGGTGAAAGGTCAGACCGTCGTAAAAGCCCTCCCGCGCCAAAAAGACAAAATTGTTGACCGTCTGCGGGGCGGCGCCGGCGTCGAGTTGGACGACGATGTCCCCCTTGGCCGTCGAGATGGTGGCGGCGTAGCTCTTGGTGGGGTCAATCTGCATCGCCGGCGGCGCGCTGTACATGTTGCTGCGGTCGGCAGGATTCGATGGCATAGTGGATTCCTCCTCGCCTGCGGATCGGCAGGCCGTCATAATTAGCAGCAGAGCCACGGCGACGCCGCAGACCAACCGCCAACGATTGAAAAGCTCGTTCCCTCGAAACATAGAACCTCCCCCTGGACAAATTACCAAGTTATCCTACGTGAGTATGATCCCACACACTGACACCCAAGAGGCGTCGTTCTGATCGGCCGGGCATAGATCGTAGGCCACCCGTTCTCCTGCGACCGGGCTGAGCGTCCGCAGTGCCAGGTAGATGGGGGGCGTCCCACACACGTTGTACCGGTCGTCCACGCGCTCGATGGCCGCGAAAAAGCCGGCCGCGTCGCCCGCGCACGTGCGTTCGATCAGTTCGTCGTCGGCCGCCTTCAGCCGGGCGCGCCCCATCAGATCCACCGGCTGACCGCCGAACGCCGGCCCCACGTGCGCCAGATCGGCCGCCGCCACGACGAGCACCCGTCGTCCAGCCATCGCCTGCCCGAGCCCGTCTACCAGCGCGGCGAGCGTCGGATCACTCTCCGGCTCCGCTCCGTCTCCCATAAAAGGGGCGAAGGAGCCGCACAGGATGGGCAGCAGCTCGCACGGCCGCCCCGCGCGGACGTGGTGCAGCCAGACCGCGGCCAGCTCGATAGAGTGCTCGCTGCAGTGGGCCAGTTCCCCGGCGAACGCTTTCTCCGGGCCAATCGTCGCGGCCAGCGCGTCCACGCTCTCCACCGCCGTCGGCAGCACGCCCCAGGGGGTAGCATAGTGCTGGCGCGTCAGGGTCACCAGGCCACCGTCCCCAAAGTGGTCGGTGCCCAACAGCACCACCAAGTCGGCCTCGCGGACCACGTCCGTCACCGGCTTCCAGGTCTGGGCATAGACCGGGCCGCCGCGGGCATAGTCAATGTGGGGGCAGATCAGGCCGCGACAGTCTGTGGAGCGGGCGCTTGCCTCCTCTGCGTCGGAGAGATAGCCATCTAGCAAGCGGCGCAGCTCGTCCGGCTCGGCCGGGTAGGAGCGGCCGGCGCCGGCGGGCGGGCGGAAGGGCGCCTGGCTGTACTCGGCCAACGCGCGCGCACGCGCCTGGGCGGAACGCTCGTTTTCGAGCAACAGCGCCCCGTCGAGGGCGGCCACCAGTTGCTCCAGCATGGCCGGCTCCGCCCGCAGCCCGTAGCGGACGGCGAGCGCGGCGCTCAGGCCGCCGGCGTCCCGCGTGCCGTCGCACAGCGCCAGTGCCGGCCCCAGTTGTTGGGGAATAACGATGGCGCTGTCGCTCAGTTGGAGCGGGTCGCGCAGCAGGATGGACGGCCGCCCACTGTGGAGAAGCGGGCGGGGGTCGAGGGGGCGCAGTTTAGGGAATTGGTTCTCGGTCGTTTCCTGTTTCATTTGGGGTATCTCTCGTCAGGCTTTGCTACCGGACACTTTTGCCAAGCTCTTGATTACAGAGATTCGCGGAGAATCCACAGAGACGCAGAGGTTTTCGAGAGAACCTACCAGTGTGAAGCAGTTCCTGCGCCAAATGATCCGATTTTCGTAATTCAGGTCAAGACCTCCGAGGTCTGCGACGGACATTCTGCCCGCTGCAAATGTCGAAAAAGGTCAGAATTTCCCGCCTGAGTGCGTGTCAGGCTGAGTAGCTCGACAATGTTACATTCGGCTCGTAGTCACGCACGGAGTGTAACGGAGTGCGGTTGTGCGCCACTCCACTGCGTTTCGTGGCGCACTACGAACATCACTTTCTCTCAAGATACAAAATCTAACATTGTCGAGGTAGTTACCGATTTTCAATATCTCGGTGTGTCTCTGCGACTTCTCTGTGTAACTGATTGTGGCACCTCTGAAAAAGTGTCCGGTAGTGAACGTCAGACAGGAGTTTATCACACTTGGCCCAATCTGCAAACGGGGACGGCGCGCCGCCAGCACAATCTAATGCAACGCTAACGTTGCTCTTATCTATTTCTGATGGAGCTGGGGTATAGTTAGCTTGAAACGTAAAACGTAAATGGGAGGAAACAGATGAGCAAGATTATAGGAATTGATCTGGGTACGACCAACTCGGTCGTCTCTGTGATGGAGGGGGGCGAGCCGACCGTCATCCCCAGCGCCGAGGGAGGGCGATTGTTCCCGTCGGTCGTCGCCTTTAGCAAGAACGGCGAGCGGCTGGTGGGGCAGACCGCCCGACGGCAAGCGGTCGTCAACCCGGATAACACTATCTTTTCTATCAAGCGGCTGATGGGCCGCCGGTACGACGAACCAGAGGTCGAGAAGGCGCGCGAGATCCTGCCCTACAAGATCGTGAGCGGGTCAGCGGGCGACGCGCAGGTCTCTATTCCGCAGACCGGTAAGAACTATACACCGCAAGAGATCTCGGCCATGATCCTGCGCAAACTGAAGGAGGACGCCGAGGCTTACCTGGGCGAGACGGTCACCAAGGCGGTCATCACCGTCCCGGCCTACTTTAACGACAGCCAGCGTCAGGCGACCAAGGACGCGGGACAGATCGCCGGGCTGGAGGTACTGCGCATCATCAACGAGCCGACGGCCGCCAGTCTGGCCTACGGGCTGGACAAGAAAGAGGCCGAGACGATCCTGGTGTTCGACCTGGGCGGCGGCACTCTCGATGTCTCCATCCTGGACGTGGGCGAGGGAGTGGTCGAGGTGCAATCCACCAGCGGTGATACCTTCCTGGGCGGCGACGACTGGGATCAGCACATCACCGATTACGTGGCCGCCGAGTTCAAAAAAGAGCAGGGCATTGACCTGCGCGAGGATCGCCAGGCTTTGCAACGGTTGAAGGAGGCGGCCGAGAAGGCCAAGATCGAGCTCTCCACCGTGCTGGAGACAGAGATCAACCTGCCTTTCATCACCGCCGATGCCAATGGCCCCAAGCACCTGCAGATCAAGCTGACGCGGGCCAAACTGGAGCAACTGACCGAAGAGTTGGTGGAGCGGTGCCGGGGACCTTTCGAGCAGGCGTTGCGCGACGCCAAGCTCAACCCCGCCGACCTGGACGAGGTGGTGCTGGTGGGCGGCGCGACCCGCATGCCGATGATCCAGCAACTGGTGCGCGAGATGACCGGCGGCAAAGAGCCGCACAAGGGAGTAAACCCGGACGAGGTGGTATCGGTCGGCGCGGCCATCCAGGCCGGGGTGTTGGGCGGTGAGGTGAAGGACGTGCTGCTCCTGGACGTGACGCCGCTGACGCTGGGGGTGGAGACGTTGGGCGGGGTACTGACGCCCCTCATTGAGCGCAACACCACCATCCCGATCCGCAAGAGCGAGATCTTTTCCACCGCCGAGGACGGTCAGACCGCCGTGACGATCCACGTCCTGCAGGGGGAGCGACCGATGGCGGCCGACAACAACAGCCTGGGGATGTTCAATCTGGAGGGGATTCCGCCCGCGCCGCGCGGCGTGCCGCAGGTCGAGGTGACGTTCGATATTGACGCCAACGGCATCCTGAACGTCTCGGCCCAGGACAAGGCCACCGGCAAGGAGCAACAGATCACCATCACCGCCAGCACGAACCTGGACAAGAACGAGGTGGAGCGGCTGGTGCAGGAGGCGAAGCGGCATCAGGCGCAAGACCAGAAGCGCAAAGAGCTGATCGAAGCCCGCAACACAGCCGACGCGCTGATCCATCAGATGGAAAAGATGTTGCGCGACCTGGGAGACAAGGTATCCTCGTCCGACCGGGGACGGGTCGAGCAGATCGTGGGAGACCTGAAGCAGGCCAAAGAGGGAGAGGACGCGAACCGCATCCGAACGCTGATCGAGCAGTTGCAGCAGGCCAGCCAGGCTATCGGGCAGCAGATGTATGCGCAGCAAGCAACGGCGCAGCAAGCAGCGGCGGGCGGCCCGCAGCCCGGATTCGGGGGCAACGGCGGGCCGCCGCCTGGGTACGGCGCCGGCCCGATGTCTGGAGAAGAGGAAGTGATCGAGGGCGAGTTCCAGGAGATGTAAGGGCTTGGCCCATTGAAAACCTAAAGGGTCTCGGAAGACCCTTTAGGTTTTTTCGCTGTACAGAGCGTAGGTGGGATACTTGTTCAATATTGAGGCCGCCATAGTGCGCAGTTCGGGGACGGTTTCGACGCTCATCACGGCCAAGAGCGTTTCGTACAACTTGGGCGTGCGCTTCATCTGCGCGGCGTGAACCAGGCCCATACGTCTCTCTTCGGGGCTTTGAGACCTCAAGTTCAGCATGGCTGCCCGTTCAAAGCTGGGTTCGTCGAGCACCGTTTCTACGGCCTCTTTGACCTGGTTCGGCTTCAGATCCCCTTTGGCTAGAAAATCTGAAACCTGGTACGGCTCTAGCCGGTCTCTGATTTCACTGTCGTTGGCGCGCACGGATAGAACTATGATAGGAACTCGCAGGTCTAGATCGAGGCGCATATAGGCGATCAGGCCTTCGCCTCCGCTGGGGCTGTTCTTGATACACTCGGGTATAGATGACTGGGCGGATTCATATAGAGGCAGGAACAGATCCACGATCACCAGGTCGTATTGTGGCCGTTCGGATGAAGCGAATGGGGCCCCCTCGATTGTCTGCAACACATTCCCCCACGGGACGTCGGGACGCAGTTGTTCACCGACTTGTACGAGTTCGATCAGGCGCTCCCGCCGTTCGAGATAGGCGATCAACTCCCTCGCCTTGCCCGTCTTCCCCTCACCTCGGAGACTGTCGTATTCCACTTCCAGGGCAAAGCCGAGTGAGCGCAGTTCCTCGGCATCGAAGCGTTCGATGAGTAGATAGTGTAATTGGGCCAGGTCCACTTGCCCGGTCTCTGTCCGTTCTGAACCTTTTCCTTTCTTCTCACCGACCAGCTTTTCCAGAGCTGAGGTGATGGTACGGACTGCGTCAATCTCGTGCCCGGCTTTTTCGAGGGGCCTGACTATGCCTCTGATCATTTCATAGTCGTCGTCAATCCAGAGTATCTTGCTCATCTGTCCCCCTGTATCCACATGGCGGGTAAGAAGCCCACCTAAGGTTGCACTACGGCCAAGTGGAGGATTCACTCCTGTTAGATGGGGCTCTTGATTGGAATAGTGATAGTGAATGTATTGCGGAACAGGCCTGGGCCGGCCGGCTCGCTCGTTACCTCGATCTTGCCCCGGTGTTTATTGACGGCTTGTCTCACGGAGGATAGCCCCAGCCCCGATCCGCTGGCCACGTACCTCCTAGCCTGCTTGCCGCGATATTTGAGTTTGAACAACAGATCGTTCTCTATCTCTTCCTGGGTGATCTCGATTCCATAGTTCGTGATGGCAATGGCGTACAGATCCTCCCCCGCGTTGTAACCGGTGATCTCGATGGGAACGTACTCGCCATCTCGAGGCAGAGAGTATACGATGGCATTGTGCGCCAGATTATTGAACGCAATCGTCAACCGATAGTAGTACAACGGCAATTTGGGGAACGGTTTACCATCAACAGCATACGGCCCTGCAATTTTGATTCCGCGCGCGTGCACCTCGCTGACGAGCATGTTCAGCGCCTCTCGTAGAGGAGCATCTATACTGGCTATCACTAACGTCTCGTCGGATGCTTTTTGATCCGAGATGGCAATGCGAAAGTTCTCGACCAACCGACTGAGGTGGCGCGAGGATTTGAGAGCGCGCGCTGCAATCTCTTGCAATTCTTCCAGTTCGCCGGGCATTTCGTCCACCAGGTTGCTGGCGTCGGCCGCTATGGCCTGAATGGGCGTCTTGAGTTCGTGGATCAAGCCCGAGAGGAACTGGCGTGTTTGTTCCTCGTCAATATCTTGCTGCGCTCTCCTTCCGGTTCTGACCCCGCTCATAAAGCCAGCTTCTAGGATGCCAGTCGAGACCGCCAACATAGCTTTGTCAAAGTTGTTGTATCTCGGAAGGTCTCCGCCTTTGTGCTGGGTATCACAAAAGAAAAGGAAATACTCTCGCCCCCAAAGCGCCATCCGGGATATAGCCAGCGCCGTAACCACATCCTCGAAGGAGGCGGGTAGCTTTTCCAAGCCCTTGTCAAAGAGCATGAGCGGGACGCCGTTCTGCACCATCTCTAGCTCGCTGTGGGGTAGCGACCAGTTCAGTGCTTCTATTCTCTCGACCAAGGGAGAGCGTTGCTGTAACTCGCGTTCGGGCTTGATGGATTCTCTTGGAACGTACAGCCAGGCATCCGAATCATTCTCGACGTTGCGATAGGCTACAAAGGCCACGTCCGCACGCAGGACGGGGAGCATGTGTTCGATCAGCGTCGAAAGAAGCCGCGTGCGCCCAGGATCGGCCAGAGCGTGCTTGAGGTCCTTGGACACGGTGACATACTTGTTGAGATAGGCGAGGAAACTCCAAAATGTATCGGCTGCTTTGGTTTTGCGTTCAAACTCGGTCACATTCGCCCCTTCTCTTGGTCTTTCAGTACATTGTGCAGGATGTCGCGCACTTCGTCAGCCAGGAACGGTTTGCGCAAGAAACACTTGTGGGAGATACCGAGCGAGCGAGCGCGATCCTCTACCGTCCATCCCCTGCCCATCGAATCTCTGACCGTGGCGTCCCAGTTCCCCGAAGCAACGACGATGGGCAACGTGGAAGGGTTGCCCGCAGCGGCAAACTCGCCCGCCAAGACGAGTTGCGCGATCAGCAAACCGCTATCTTCGAACTCGATCAGCCCCTTCTCGTTCAGCATAATGTCCAGAAAAACGGCGTCGTAGGGAGTCGCGGATAGCGATTCTCTTGCCTCGGCAATTGACTTTACGAGGCTCACGCTATGCCCCAGTTCCTTTTCTATAAAGGTAATCACCGTGCTTTGAACTTGCCAGGCCTCGTCCTCGAGGTACAGAATTCTAGCCATCTGTTTCCTCCTTGCATTGGAATTGTCCTACACATCCGCCCGTTCGAGGGGCAGCTTGAAGGTGAACCACACGCGGTACCCCTCTAACCTGGAGGAATCATCGGTGCGAGGGCCTGACCGACAGCCACACCATATCTCTCCTTTGTGAGCTTCCACGATGAGGCGAGCGTGGAACAGCCCCATGCCCTCTCCTTCCTCGTAGAGCGCCTTCCGGCTTCGCTCGCCCTGGTAGCCGCGCCCAAAGATCAAGCAGCGATCTTGTTCTCTTATGCCCTGACCAAAGTCTTCGATCGTCAGCCGCACCCAAGATCCCGAACGCTCGCCATATATCCGGATCTCCTTGTCCTCGTGGGAATATTTGATGGCGTTATCAAGCACGTATCCGATAGCGTCCCTTATCTTTGCTCTGTCAACCTCGACGGGCGGGAGTGCGGCTACGTTGGGATTCACGTCAATAGTGATCCCTTTATCCAGAGCAACCGGATGGTAGAGCGCCACACAATCGTCCACGATCTCGTCAAGGGACACTGGCGCAAATTTGTACACTTCTTCTGCCGTGGCCGCAAAGGAGGAGAGCGGAGATCGCACGGCCTGCGAGATAAAGCGTGAGGCGGCGTCCAGACTGTCGCAGGCGTCTTGGGCGTCTTGTTTGGAATAGGCGCCTCCTCCCTGCAGGTAATCGGCAATGATCCTGATGCCGGCTGAAACAGGCGTCGTCGCGCGCCGGGAATAGTGCGCCAAGAGCCCCGCTACGTCACCCCAGGCGGCGGTGCGATTCTCCGAATCGGACAGTTGCACCGCGCTTAGGATACGCATCATCACCAGTTCCGAAACTTCTATCAGGAATGGAGACTCTTGCTCCAGGTCGGTGGGGGTAAGGTGAGAGAACGGCCCCCACAGAAGCACTGCACGGTAGGCGTCAGATAGGTACATCTGGCACAGCAGCGCCGTGCGGTCGAAGAAAGCGGCTCCATCCCCCCTGATCCCGTTTCTCAGCGCCGGCTCGAGTTCCTCGTGGCGGGTCAAGCCGATGGGTGAGCGCGGCGTGCCAGAGTTGAAAGACGTGGTGGTGTCTCCTTCTACGCCGGACCGAGCGCCGACTGTCAGGCCTGCCTTGCGCCAATTGAAATGCAAAATCCCGGACCTGACCCGCTCTCCCACACCGGCAAACGCAAAGGGGAGCAGCAAGTTGGAGTTGCTTTCGTAGGAAATATATCGTCGTGGTGTGACAAAGAGCACCAGGTATGCGGCGCCGCAAAAGCGGCGCACCTCTTCCAAGATCAACTCTGTTTCCTTGGCGATCCCTGCTCTACCGTTGGCCGGCAAGGATGGGATCCGTTGTCTGAGCTGGTGTCGAAATGCACTTTCCCGTTCCCGTTTGTGCATTTGGAACTGTGCACACACTATACGCTCGATCTCTTGTACCACCTCGAGAAAGAGATGCGCTACCGTGGGGTCTCGTTTTTTCAAAGCGACCGCAGCGACCGGGTTCTTTTGTTCGACCTCCCGAACGTATCTCTGTATGAACTCGTCTCGAGTTTCCAGTTCGGCTGCACGGGCATACAAGTCTTGACGCTCCGTATCCTCCAGACCGTGCTTGGCGACCAGGTCGTCAATTAGGGTGTGCAGGCGTTTCCGAGAGTCATCGTCGTCTGCGAGGAACTGCCCCGACAAAGCGACTGCCACAGGGGTCTGGTGAAATCGAATGACGCTGGCATGACCAACTAGGCCCATGCGGCAAGCATCGCACCTCAGAGGCCGGTCAAACTCCCGGGATTCATCGAAAGTCGCCTGCATGGCCCTTCGAGCGATGTCCGCATCACATTGTCGGCAGGCTTCCTCCTGCTTGGGAAGCCCTCTCAGCGCGCTGCAGAACTGGGCAAAATGCTCGCGGGGGTTTATTTGCTCAATGCGCCGCAGCTTTAACCTCGTCTCGTCGGGGGCATCGGGGACCGGCTCGCGGACCGGCTCTCCCTGATCGAGCTCTGGCTCAAGGATGGTGAGCGACCTGTCCAGGCGTTCGCTGCATCCAGACGCGATAACAGAAATAAAGCGCTCGTTATAATCGGCCTCATCGCTGGGGCCTACCATATCCGTCAACGATCGTGGATGAAAGGGCCACTGTTCCCACCCCATTGACTATCTCCTTCAGGTTCGAGAAACCTGGTTCCTACCGCTTTGCGCTACCGATTATCCAGCCGGAAGCCGTGCCCCCGCACGGTGACGACGTAATCGTGATCCGGGTCTACGGCGGCGATGCGCTCGCGCAAGCGGCGCACCAGCGCGTCAATCGCCTGCTCAGAGACGCCCAGCGCTTCTTCCTCGGCCCACACAGCGGTCACGATTGTGTCACGTGGGACCACCTCCCCCTCACGATCGAGCAACAACTCTAGCAGCGTATACTGGGCCACCGAGAGAGGCGGGATCAGCTCGTGCCCTCCGATAAACACTCTCCTGGCCGCCTTGTCCACGCGTAACCCCCGGTTGGGGCCGGTCAGTTCCAGGGGCAGTGTGGCGTCGGCCCCCACAAAGCCCATCCTGACACACAGCGCGATCTGTATCTCGTCCCCATCCTTCAGGCGGTAAGGCTCGTCGCGCACCTCTCGACCGTTGACAAAGGTGCCGTTCTTGCTCCCCAGGTCGCGCAGCAAATACCCGTCCTCGCCCCGTTCAATCGCGACGTGTTGGCGCGAGGCCTGCCGCTCTGGCAGCACGATGTCGCAGTCCGAACCGCGCCCGATGACTATTCTTTCCCGGTCTATGATCCAGCGCTGCCCCTCCAGTTTTCCCTCGTAAACGATGAGCATCGGCATATCTTGACGTGTCACGACCGCCCTCCTTGACAGAATGATCTTTCTCGCTTATGATGAAACGCAACCCAAAAGGAGTGAAAATCATCGCTATGGCCCGCTTGCTCGTGCCAGGGACTGTCCTGCACCAGCGTTATAAAATCCTGGCTCCCGTCGGCCAGGGAGGTATGGGCGCGGTGTATCGCGCCGAGGATCTACGCCTCGAAGGCCGCATCTGCGCCCTCAAAGAGGTACGCCCGGACCCCGACGCCACGCCAGAGGCCCTGGCTCAGGCCCAGGAACAATTCCGGCGCGAGGCTTTCACCCTGGCCCGGTTGGACCACCCCAACCTCCCCAAAGTCTCCGATACCTTTACCGCCGACCAGCGAGAGTACCTGGTCATGGATTTCGTAGACGGGCGCGACCTGCGCCAACTGATGGAAGAAAAGCGCCGCCTGGGCAAATTCCTCGACGAGCAGAGAGTGCTCCGCTGGGCCGGCCAACTGTGCGACGCTTTGGAGTATCTCCATTGCCAGGACCCGCCCGTGCTCCATCGTGACATCAAACCGGCCAACATCAAGCTGACGCCCGGCAGACTGATCAAGTTGGTGGATTTTGGGTTGGTCAAACTCCTGGCGACGGACGACGCCCGTACCGTCACCGTGTTGCAAGGCCGGGGCACCGTCGCCTACACCCCGTTGGAGCAATACGGCGGAGACACCGGTCACACCGACGTCCGCTCCGACATTTACTCGCTGGGCGCTACGCTCTATCATCTCTTGACCAATGAGCCTCCGGCAGACGCCAAGCGACGATTCTTGAACCCCGACGCACTCGCGCCGCCCCGCGCCATCAACCCCCACATCTCTCCCGCCACAGAACGGGCCATCCTGGCCGCCATCGCTATGCATCCCAGCCAGCGCCCCCCAACCGTCACGGCGTTCCGCGAGATGTTACACACCGGTTCTCTGCCATCCACACTGCTCACACTCGTCCCCGCCGAGGGCGAGTGGCAGCGAGCAGTGACCGAGAATCGCGGCTTGCTGGTGCTGGCCGGGATAATGCTCGCCCTCGCCGTGTTGGCGACCTCCCTGTAGGAGTAATGCAATCGCCCCTGCTACGCGGCGCGCCTCCACCAACCGGCGATCCGCGCAACGACGAGGGGCACCAAACTACCCAACAAGGCGGCTCCCCCCGCCGCCCACGCGGTATTCCACTCCTGTAGCCAGGCGACCCCGGGCAGAAGTATGACGTAGACCAGGTACAGCGCCAGCCCCCCTATGACGCACCACAGCGCCAGGCGCAGGGCCGGACTGACCGGCTCGTTGTTGGAACGCATAACATAGTACCCTATACCGCCAACGCCCAAGACACAGAACAAGGCCAAAATCAGGGTCGTCGTTCCGACATCTTGAGCCGCGGGCAGAGCCTGCCCATTCTCCGACGCAGAGGTGGGGGGTGGCGTATTTTCGACTGGCGGCTCCACACTGACGGTAGGCGTCGGCGCTGGCCGGGACGCAGTGGGACGGGGCGTGGGCGTGATAGGCACGACGATGGCCGGCCCCTCTTCCTGGATCGTGATCTGCAGGGCGATGGCGCGCGGAACAGGGTCCGCCTGGACAGAAATATCGAGCTGGCCCGTTCGATCCAGTGTGACCGTCGTTTCGGCCACGCCGGCGTGGGTGGTCCCTACCTCTGACCGCTCCAGCCCCTCCTGCGGATAGGTGAAAATGAACTGGACCGGTGTGCCATCCGGCACCGGATGGCCGTTGTGATCCAGAATCACTCCGGTGCGCAATTTTAACTTGTCTCCCTCTGCCAGCCGAGGCTCCGGCGTCGGTTGGCCCTCCGCCGTCGGCTCCACCGTTGACTCGCTCTCCACAGTTGGTTCAGGCGTCAATTGATCCTCCGCGGGCGGCTCGCTGATCTTTTCATAGTGCAGCGCGATGGTTTGCTCAGGATCGGGAGAGGTCTGGACCACCAGGTCATAGTTGACGCCGCTCACGCTGACCGGCAAAGCGCCGGCCGGAGCAAATTCGCCAAACATGGCCCGCACCGAAGTCTCGATACAAGGCCCGACTCGGCTGTAGGCCACGTAGTAGGCGCTCAATTTGCTGACCTCGGTCGCGTCCAGGTAATAGGGGGCGTCGTAGGCCAGCACGATCAACTGTGGTCCCCGCAGGGCATCGGCCTGCTCGGCGAGAAAGCGCCGCACGACCCCCGACTGAGGAAGGGCGTCGGTCGGGTCGAGCATGGCAAACAGCACCCAGTCTGCATTCTGCAACGCCGCTTCGATGGGATCGAGCGGGACAGGAGTGGGCGTGATTTCTTCGTCGCCCGTGGGGGTTGGCGACAGGGTTGGAGACGGCGTGCTCAGATACCCGTCCAGTTGTTCAAAGGTAAAACTGGCGATCCTCCAAGGGCTGATCTGTCCCGTCGCGTCAGGGCCGTAGAGCCGCACGATGGTATCTCGCAATACGGACTGATCCAAGTAAGGCACAGGGGCGCACGTGGAACAAGGTTGCCCGGTGCGGCTATCGCTAAAGATGACAATGTTATCATCAGTAGTCGGAGGGGAGGGCGCCAGGTCGGGCGAAGGGGGAGAGAGCAGTGTGATAGCATCGTGGCCAATGGCAGACAACGTCTCTCGATTAGACTCTACCTGCCCGCTGATCCTTCCCAGGTTGGGTTGAACGGCGCTGAGCCTGAAAGTACTACCGTAGAGCTTGATCTTGAGCCTCAATATGCGCGCTACAGCCTCATCCACCAAAGTCTGGAATGAGGGGTCGCTATCGTACCGCTCGCGGAAAAAGGTGATGGTGGATTCGACGTTGGCGATCCGATCCTCCCAGGTGTCACTGGGCGCGAATTGTGAGAGGAGGAGCAGGTCATTGCCGGCGAGAAAAGCTTCTTGGGCGATGCGCCGGCCATTAAAGCTCCGCTCGCTTGGATCGTAAAAGCGCCGTAGTGCGCGCACCCCAAGCCCATCGGAGACCGTCACGCCGCCGCCCTCGCGCCAGCCGACCAGCTCTGGCAACCCCAACAAGCGTTGGAGCGCCTGTCTATCCACGCTGATCGGACGGGTGACGACGAAACGTTCCCCCTCCAATCCCCGGAAACGGATGTGGGATACTAACACTCCGTCGGGCCGCACCTCTGGATCGTCCGCCTGCGCTACGGCGAAGAACGGGTACAGGTCAACCTGCCTCAGTTTCTCCAGTGTGCGTTGCACGGTAGAGACCTCTTCGTCGAGCGAGCGATCGGAGGTGCCCAAACCGGGAAAGTGTTTGGCCACGACCGCCACCCGCCCATCGGCCCCGGCGTGGACGCCACGGATGTAGGCCTGCCCCATCTGCCCCACCCAGAACGGATCGCCTCCAAAGGTTCTCACTCCCAGGTCGCCGGCGCTATCGGGGCGGGGGGTCTCTAGCACGTCCAGCGAAGGGCCAAGCAGCACGTTGACGCCCAGGGCGCGCAGTTCCTGGCCCACGATCCGCCCCACGGTCTCGGCGTGGGTCGGATTCCAGGTGGCGCCCACGGCCATCTCGGAGGGCAACGGGGTCGTCCCATTGACGATGCCGGTAAAGGGCGCGCCGTTACCCTCGTGGTTCGCGGCGATGAAGAGGGGGATGAAGGGGTTGGGCAGTTCCCCGCCCAGCGTCTCGGTCACGGGCTGCGCGGCGTCCCAAGCGGTCTGCTGAAGCTGCCCGACCAGTGTGGCTACTTGAGTGAGTGTGTCCCCCTCATTGATGATGTTGTCGTTTTCGGGCAAAAGCAGCACCCCGCCGACGTGATAATCGCGGATCAGTGCGGCGACGCTGGTCTCGTCGTTGACCTCGGCTCCGGGGAAGGTGACCAGGAACAGTTGCCCGACTTTGGCCGCGCTGGACATTTCTTCCATCAGGCGCGCGACAACGTCCTCCTCCTGGGCGCGAGACGCTCCCGGCGGCGCGAGGGATATTAACACGGCGCCCACCAGGGCCAGTGTAAGCAATCGTTTCAGATGAGCCATTTTGTTCAACGAGGGTAACTGCTCAGCATGGGCTGTAACACAGAGAGTCGCAGAGGGTCTCGCAGGGGAACACGGAGAAAAACAGTTTTTGTCGCATTCTCTGTGAATCTTTGTGCCTTCTCGGCCGGGTGTAGTTTATCCGCGTTCTCTGTGTCCAAGTAGCATAGCGTTACCAACGAGGTTATTTTACCCGAAATAGGAGGGAACGCAATCAAAGAACCCTGACCTTGATGAGCCAGGGTTCTCGCCCAAAACCGCTCCCGCGAGATCGGATACGTCCCTCTGGCGGGAGTATGGTTTGTCTTCGGAACGCCGTCCAGCCCAGATCAGCGAGCGCCGGTGGGCGCACACTATCCGACGAGTCCCAACGTCCGCCCCACCTCCGCAAAGGCCTGCAACACACGGTCGAGTTGTTCATCGGTGTGGGTCGCCATGTAACTGGTGCGCAACAGGGCCGACTCGGACGGCACCGCAGGGGAAATGACAGCGTTGGTATAGACGCCCGCTTCGTAGAGCGCTTTCCAGGTGATAAAGGTGCGCATGTCGTCGCCGATGACGACCGGCACGATGGGGGTCTCGCAGTCGCCCACGTTAAAGCCCAACCCGCGTAACTCGGTCCGCATATATTTGCCAATCTGGTTGACCCGTTCGATCCGCTCCGGTTCCTCCTGCATGACCTCCAGGGCGGCCAGAGCGGCGGCCGCGTTGGCCGGCGGGATGCTCGCGCTAAAGATCAGGGCACGGGCGTGGTGTTGGATGTAGTGAATCACGTCTGCCGCGCCGGCGATGAACCCACCCAGGCTGGCCAGGGACTTGCTAAAGGTGCCCATCGTCAGATCCACCTGGCCGATGAGGTCAAAGTGAGCCGCCGTGCCACGCCCCCCGCCCAACACCCCAATAGAGTGGGCATCGTCCACCATGTGTCGTGCTCCGTACTTGCGGCATAATGACACGATCTCTGGTAACAGGGCAACATCGCCTCCCATGCTAAAGACGCCATCCACGATCACGAGTTTGCCGGCCTCCTCCGGTAGACTGGCCAGGACGCGCTCCAGATGGGCCATGTCGTTGTGTCGGAAGCGGCGCATCTCGCCCAGGGCCAGCCGGCAGCCATCCACGATGCTGGCGTGATCCTCCTTATCGGTGACGACAAAGTCGCCCCGGCCCACCAGCGCCGAGATGGTCCCCACGTTGGTCTGGTAGCCGGTAGAAAACGCCAGCGCCGCCTCCACGCCCAAAAACTCGGCCAGCCGTCGCTCCAGTTGCAGATGCAACTCTAGCGTACCGTTGAGGAAGCGGGAGCCGGTGCAACTGGTGCCATAGCGCCGCGTCGCCTCGATGGCGGCCTGACGGACACGGGGATGTGTGGTCAACCCCAGATAATTGTTAGAGCCGACCATGATCAGTTGGTGGTCGCCGACGGTGACTTGAGTACCCTCGCTGTCGGAGAGAGGAATAAAGTAAGGGTAGAACCCGGCCGCCTGAACCCTCTTCGCCTCGGTAAAGCTCCAACATTTATCGAACAAGTCCATATAAGCAACTCCTGTATTAGAGGGTCACGATTGCTCTCGTGTCTCTTCCTCTTCATCCTCCCAGCCGATGATCCACACGCACAGGCCAGCCAGCCCGATGGTGGCGACGATCAGAGCCGCCCATTGCCCCGGTAGCAGCCCCACGTCGCGGGCGGACCACACGAGGATGATCACCATGCCGACGGCCAGTACTAGCCAGGCTGTCAGGCGTGGGTGTTGATCAACGAATTGCTTCAAAGCAGACATATTCACCTCCGAAAAATCAGCGCGCCGTCGCTCACAGCGGACGGGCCACGCGCCTTGTCCGTAATTGTTTCACCAATACAGCCTCTTCGCCGCCCACACGAGCTTCGCTGGCGGCCTCTTGCCACACTTTGGGCAAATTGGCGACGATTTGAGATTCGTAGCCGAGCGTGTTGCAGAATTTGATCAGCTTGGGATGATGGGGACGCGGCAAGAAGAGCAAGGCTGCTTCACACTGCAACTCACCGGCGGTCTGTTCCATCGCGGAGAGCAATGCGCTAGCAATGGAGACCCCTTCCGGAATGGGCGCGACCAAAAGATCGGTCACTCTAACGATCAGGTTCTCAGCCCGCCAACCCAGCAGACCGACCAGTTCCCCGCCTATCTCGGCCACCATAATGCCCACGCTGCCAAAGCGCTCGATGACAGCCAACTCGTCAATCTGCCTCTGTCCTCGCCGGCCGCGATTGACGAAAGCGGCGATTTGGGCCGCGTCGCTGGGTTTGGCCCTTCGTACTATTATGTTTTGCTTCATATCCCTCTCCATTGGCGCGTGGGGCAAACTGGAAAGCCTACTCCGCGTGCGACTTTGGCCCCGATGCGTAATTATACTCCGAATGTCCTACTCTTCCAAGGAGCGCGCACCGCGCCCCAATCTCTCCCACGCCACCTGTACCTGTTCCCGTGTCCACTCAAGCGCGCCGGAGGTATCTATGACCACGTCGGCGTGGGCGATCTTTTTCTCCTGGGGCGGCTGCGCTCGCACGCGCTGCTCGGCCTCGGCTCGGCTCAAGCCCCGCCCCTCCATGATGCGCTGGATCTGTTGCTCCGGCCGGCAGGTCGTCACCCACACGCTGTCGTACCCGGCGGCCATCCCCGCCTCGATGAGCTTGATCGCTTCGATCACCACGACGTCGGCAGCGGCGGCGGCGACGCGGGCAGCGACCGCTTCCAGGGTGGCGGGATGGACGATGGCCTCCAACCGCGCCAACGCCGCCGGGTCGGCAAAGACGAGTGCGCCCAGCCTCGAACGGTCAATCTCGCCATTGGAGGACAGCACCTCCGGCCCGAACGTTGCGACGATGGCCGCATGGGCGGAAGCGCCCGCCCGCATCACCTCGTGGGCTACCTGGTCTGCGTCAATCGTCTCGGCACCCAATTCGGCCAGCATACGGGCGACGGTGGACTTGCCCGTGCCGATGTTGCCGGTGAGTCCGATGAGCAGGGGCACGCTATTTCCTCCCCCGCTCGTTAGGTATAGGGTATTTCTCTCGTATGCTCAACGTTCGCGCATCCTCGTAGAACGCCTCAAGCGACGGGGACCGCTTGAGCCAATTTCGAACGGGCGACTCACGCACGATGGATGCAATCACTTCTTCCTTTCGGTCGTAGGACGTTTTTCACCCAACTCAGTCCTCCTACATCATACCAACTCTGCATCAGAGAGGCCGCTTGTTTTGGGGCCGTCTGGCTGAGAAAGCGCAATGCTTGGCACAAGTTAGTCTTGCCAGACATGGTCTATCCTCCTGTTTTCTGCCTCCGTCCAGTCTGTCACCAGCGTGTTCAACTTTTCCTCGACCCCCGCATACTCGGCGCCCAACTGGCGCACCTGTTCGACCGCTTGTTGCTCGCTGGCGACGGCCAGTTCGGCATCCAGCCGCGCCAGGCGGCCCTCCAACCGGTGGATCGCCTGCTCGCGCTCGGCCTGGCGGCGGGCCTCCCGCGTTGCCTCTCGTTGCGCCGCCTTGCGGGCCTCCCGTGTGCGCTCTCTCTCTGTCTGACCCCGCGTCTCTTCCTGGCGCGCCCGCCTATCCTGACGTCGTCGCTCCTGCCACTCGTGATACTCGCCGTAGCCTTCCTTAAACTCCCACAATTGCTCATCCTCAATCGCCCAGACGCGAGCAGCCAAATTGCGGATCAAATAGCGGTCGTGGCTCACGATCAGCAAAGTGCCGTCAAATTCGGCCAGCGCCTCTTGCAATATCTCCTGGGAAGGGATGTCGAGGTGATTGGTCGGCTCGTCGAGGATCAGGAAATTGGCCCCCTGAAGCGTCAGGAGGGCCAGCGCGACGCGGGCCTGCTCGCCGCCGGAGAGGTCGCCGACGCGCTTGAATACGTCGTCACCGGAGAAACGGTAACGGCCCAAAATGTCCCGCGCCTGGCCGATCCCCAGTTCGCTGGCATCCAGGACTGTTTCGATCACCGTTTTCTCAATGTCAAGGTCTGTGTGCCCCTGGGCGAAATAGCCCGGATAGACACTGGCCCCGATACGTATGCGCCCGGCGAGCGGTGGAATCTCGCTCAGCACGGTACGCACGAGCGTTGTTTTGCCAGAGCCATTAGGCCCCAACAACGCCACTCGCTGCCCCCGCCGCAGCTCAAACTCCTGCGCGATGAAGAGGGAGGACGCCGAGTCGTAGCCCACGGCGAGGTCGTAGAGACCCAGCACCAGATCGCCACTGCGGGCTGCGTTGCCCAGGTCGAGGTTCAGCGGCCGGTACTCCCGTGGCCGTTCGACCCGCTCTAGCCGCGCCAGCCGCTTCTCTCGCCCTTTGGCCTCACGGCTGCGCTGACCGGCGATGTTGCGGCGGATGAAATCCTCGGTGCGCGCGATCTGTTTTTGCTGCCGCTCATACTCGGCTCGTTGAAAGGTCAAACGCTCGGCTCGTTGAGCGGCGTAAGCGGTATAGTCGCCGCGATATTGCTCCAGCCGGCCCCACTCCAACTCCCACACCAGCTCGACGACCCCGTCGAGAAAGGCCCGGTCGTGGGCCACGACGACCACGGCTCCCTCCCAGGCCTTGAGATACCCTTCCAGCCACTCGATGCCCGCCAGGTCGAGGTGGTTGGTCGGCTCGTCCAGAAGCAGCAGGTCGGGGTCCTCCAGCAAGAGACGGGCCAGCAGGGCGCGCGTCTTTTGCCCTCCACTGAGCTGCGATATGGGGCGGCAGCAATCCTCTTCGTCAAAACCCAGCCCGGAGAGCACTTGCTCGATGCGCTGCTCGTAGGTGTAGCCGCCGGCCATCTCGAACGCCTCCAACGTTCGCCCGTAGCGCTGCAACGCCTCGTCGCAGGTGGTGGGGTCCGCCATCGCGATCTCCAGGCGGCGCAATTCGGCGGCCTGGGCTTGCAGGTCGGCAAAGACTTGCAACATCGCTTCTCGCAACGTCCCATCGCTGGAGAAATCGGCCTGCTGGGGCAGATAGGAGGTTCGCAGCCCTTTGGCCCGGTGAATGGCGCCGACAGTGGATTCTTCTAACCCGGCGAGCAGGCGCAGCAACGTCGTCTTGCCCGACCCATTGGGGCCGACCAGGGCAATCTTGGTCCCGTGGGAAACCTCGAGAGAGATACCCTCGAATACGTCCTGCGGGCCGAATGATTTGGCTAGATCATGAGCGGTCAAAATGGACATGATTGCAACCCTAACCTGAACGACAGCCATTATACCACGAGCGCGGAGGAGGCCAAACTTGCCAGCAAAACCATTCTATAGTACAGTATAATCTAACAATGGCATATCAGCTGGCCTCAGACCTCCGAGGTCTAGATCGGAGGTTTAATGTGTCATTGTCGAGATAATCAGTGAGACGAGCTAGTCGAATGAAAGGAAAAGGAGGATTGCGATGCCTACCAAATTAGGGCCCCACATTTTGAGGGCCGCGCCGGACATAGCCGAGTACATCCAGGCCAAGCCGGCCGTAGCCAAGTTCGTGGACGAGCTGGGCATGGCGACAAATGTTCCACAAGGCGTCCTGGCGATCGGCCGCAAATTTCTGGGCGATTATGACGCCCAACTCCAGAAAAACAGCGGCAAGACCCCCCTCGAAGCGGTCCAGCAGTTCATCGGAGATCAGAAAGCAACCTATCAGATGAACCCCCACATCGAGTACTGGGAGGGGCACAACGAGCCAGTCTGGAGCACCGAGGAGGAGATGGCCTGGTACGCCCAGTTCGAGGTGGAGCGGATGCGGCTGATGGCCGACATGGGGCTAAAGTGCGTGATCGGTAACTTTGCCACCGGCTCGCCGGACCTGGCCCTCTGGCCCGCCTTCTTGCCGGCCCTCCGCGCCGCCAAACGGTACAGGGCCATTCTCGGCCTCCACGAGTACAGTTGCCCCTGGATGTGGTGGATGACGGGCAAGCATCAACTCGACCCCAACGCCGACGAAGGGGACGAGGGATGGACCACCCTGCGCTACCGCAAGGTCTACCGCCAGCATTTGATCCCGAACGGCCTGGGAGCTCTGCCGTTGGCGATCACCGAATGCGGTATTGATCCGCTGGTGAACCCCAAACCACCAGGCTCAGCGGTTGGTACGTGGAAAGGTCTGGGCGGATTCTGGTCTCGGCACGACAACGAGCCGGACAAGGCCGATTATTACTTCCGGCAGTTGGTCTGGTACGACGAAGAGTTGCAGAAGGACGATTACGTCGTCGGCGCGACCATCTTTACCTGGGGCAGCTATGGCAAGCCCTGGGAGGACTTTGACGTGGCAGGGACGGACGTGGCCAAGAAATTGATCGCCTACACGGAGCAAAACCCAGCCCAATCCTTCAAGTACCCTAAATTTGATGAGGACGACGGGGATGACGATGTGGACACGGACGATATTTCCACCATCGAGGAAGGGCGCGGGCTTCCCCGTACCCAGTACAAACGCACTTACGTGCTGCTACCTCCCGGCGCAGGCGCAGCCTGGGCGCGCGCGGCGGTGGAGGCCACGTGGGATAAGAAACGCTACACCGTCGGCAGCAGCGCCGACGACGCCGGCATCGGAGACCTGAACAAGCGACGCGTGATCGCCGTCAACCCGCAGGAGTGGCCGGGGGATCAGAGCCTGAAAGATTTCTTCAAGAAACACTATCCCGGCGTCAAGTACCAGGCCATCCAGGCCGCCTCGCCCGATGAATTGGCGCGGAAATTGAGCTAGGCAAACCGGTTGCACCGGCAGCGCCCTCTCATGCGAGGGCGCTGTGTTTTTCTATCCCCCGTACTCTTGCAAGACCAACTCGTCCAGCGAGCGTTTGGGCACGTGATGCACGTCCTCATCGTCGCGGTAGTACTTGATGTCGCCAGTGGGGCCGACCTGCTCGAGCACCACCCGCTCATTGGGCCGGCCTAACGCCAGCACCAGCAAACTCTCATACCGCTCCGGTATGCTGAGCGCCCGCCGTAGACCATCGTGGTCAATCGAACCGATGATGCAACTGCCCACCCCCTGCTCCATCGCACCCAGCCTGATGGACTGAGCGGCGATGCCGTGGTCGCAGCCGAATGACTCACGGATCTCGGTGTCGCCCAGGATGACGATGTAGGCCGCCGGACGCTCTCCCTCCTCTGGGCCGTCCCAGTCCTCCAGATAACCCGCCCAGCGAGTGTGCGGAAAGATGAGCCTGTTCGTCTCCGGGTCGCAACTGAGAATGTACTTGAGCGGCTGCAAATTCGAGCCGGAGGCCGAAAGCCGCGCCAGATCAACCAGTTCGCGCAACGTCTCCAACTCAACCGCGGCATCCTGGTGGAAGCGGCGGTAACAGCGGTTCTCAAGGACAAGCTCTCTGATATGATTCATAATCTAAACCCCCTCTCCTTATAAAGTATCGTTCCCCTGCACCAATGGAATTGTACATGCAAGTGTTCGTTTTGCCAACCATAGACGCACGCTGCTTGTGGCGTTGAACCTGCCAGGGTCGAAAATGCCTGTTTTACGCCAGTGCGGCCCAAACTCTGATGATTGATTATTTGCCCGATTGCCAGTATAATCAATGACCGGCAGCCAGCGGGAACGAGGTCGGACGCAAGGCTGTCGGCCACAGTTTCGCGTGGATGGTAATTCGCGGCTATGATGTCATTCTCCAAGCAGGCCCGAAAGTGACAGACTCGGATTTGGCTACGGTCAGCGCGGCGATCTTTGATCTGGACGGCACACTCTTCACCGGTCACGTCTGGCAGGGCATCCCTCGCTACCTGCGGCTACACCGTCGCAACCGGCTCTGGCTCTACACCTTCCTGGCAACTCACGTACCCCTCGGTATCCTCTCGCAGACATGGTTGGTGGACGGCGAAAAGATGCGGCAGGCCTGGTCCAGCCACATGGCGTGGATGCTGCGGGGAATGAGCACGATGGAAGGAGAGCGGGCCTTCACTTGGGTCGCCGACGAGCACGTCTGGCCCTTGCTGCGGGAGGACGTCACCGCGCTGCTGCGCGAACACCAGGCGCGGGGCGAGCGCATCGTCCTCCTCTCAGGCGCCTTTCAACCACTGATGAACATCGTGGGGCAGAGACTGGGCGCGGACGTGAGCCTCGGCACGCGGCCCGAGCGGCGGGATGGGCATTATACCGGGCGGGCGCTGGAGCCGGTTTGCCAGGGTAGGGGCAAGGCGGTGAGGTTGCGCGCCTACTTGGGCGGGGAGGGCAGCGACGTTGACCTTACCAAATCCAGCGCCTACGCCGACAGCATCTTTGACCTGGCAGTGCTAGAGATGGTGGGCCGCCCGGTCGCCGTCTACCCGGACGAGGAATTGGCAGCGCTGGCAGCGCAGCGCGGCTGGGAGATTTACGGCGACCCCCAGAAAACCTGAATCAGGCGCGACAATATGAAAATCAAACCCTTTCACACCGAGCGCTTCTTTGCCGCCCACGAGTTCACCGCCCCGTACATCCTGTGCGCGTCCGACTGCGAATCGTTGAGCGTGGACGAGTTGCTGCAACTGGCCAGGACCTCCTGGGAGTCGCTAGGCCATCTGCGGCTGGGCTATACCGAAAGCCAGGGCGCGCCGGCCCTCAGGGAACGCGTCGCCGATCTGTACGCCAGCGTAGGCGCAGACCGGGTGATCGGCCTGGGCGCGCCTGAGGAGGGCATCTTTGTGACGATGCACGCCCTCCTGGCGCCGGGGGATGAGGCGGTCGTGCTGACCCCCTGCTACGATTCGCTGGTCAACGTGGTCGAGCACCTCGGCTGCCGCGTCGCTCGCTGGCGGCTGGTCGAAGCTAAAGAGCCGCCCGAGGGTCCCGGCGGCTGGCGGCTAGACCTCGAAGCACTGGAACGACTGGTCACGCCGCGCACGAAACTGGTCATCGTCAACTTTCCGCACAACCCCACCGGCTATTTGCCCTCGCGCGACGAGTGGCGCGCCATCGTTCGCATCGTCGAGCGGGCCGGCGCGTGGCTCTTTTCCGACGAGATGTACCGCGGCCTGGAGTACGACCCCGCCGCGCGCCTCCCCTCCGGCTGCGACCTGTACGAGCGCGCTATCACCCTGGCCGGGCTTTCCAAGACCTATGGACTGCCGGGCCTGCGCGTCGGCTGGCTGGCGCTGCAAGATAGGCCGCTGCGAGATCGCATCGTGGGCTGGAAGGACTATACCACCATCTGCGCCAGCGCGCCCAGCGAAGCTCTGGCCCAAGTCGCACTCGGGGTGGGCGACGTGCTCGCCGAGCGCAACCGGTGCATCGTTCAGGACAACCTGGCGCTGGCAGAGCCGTTCTTTGCCCGCTGGCGCGCCCTTTTCCGCTGGAACCGGCCCCAGGCCGGCTCCGTGGCCCTGGTGGGACTGCGGGAGCGGTCGGCGCGCGAGTTCAGCGCCAATCTGGTGGCCGGGTCAGGGGTGCTGCTCCTGCCCAGCACCGGGCTTGGGTGGGGCGACGGGCACGTTCGCTTTGGCTTCGGGCGGCTCAATTTTCCCGAGGGGTTGGAGCGCCTGGATCGCTACCTGGCAGGGGCAACTCGATGATACCCAACACCCGCGTCCTCGATCTCTCCCGCCTCCTACCCGGCCCATACTGCTCCCGCATCCTGGCCGATTTCGGGGCCGAGGTCATCAAAGTGGAGCGACCGGGCGGCAGCGACTGGCTGCGCCACATGCCGCCGCTGACCGGCGGGGACAGCGCCTCCACCAATAAAGAGGAGCGGCAAAGCGGCGCCCTCTTCCAGGCTCTCAACCGCGGCAAAAAGAGCCTCACCCTGGACCTCAAGTCCGAGCAGGGGCGCGTCATCTTTCTGCGCCTGGTCGAGACCGCCGACGCGCTCCTGGAGGGTTTCCGCCCCGGCGTGATGGAGCAGCTGGGGCTGGGCTACGAGACGCTGGCCCAGGTCAACCCGCGCCTCGTCTACTGCTCGCTGAGCGGATACGGGCAGAGAGGAGCCTACCGGCAGCGGGCCGGCCACGACCTGAACTATGTCGGTCTGGCCGGTCTCCTGGACCTGACCGGGACGCGGGAGGGGCCACCGGTCATTCCTGGCGCTCCACTGGCCGACCTGACGGGCGCGCTGTGGGCGACGGTGGGCATCCTGCTGGCGCTGCTGGCGCGGGAGCGGACGGGCCAGGGGCAGCGAGTGGATGGGTCGTTCCTGGGGGCGGCGCTTGCGTGCCTGCCGGTGGCGCTGGCTCAACGAGCGGGGCGGCAAGCGGTGGAACGGGGCGGCGGCAACCTCACCGGCGGACTGGTATGCTATCACGTCTACGAGACGCGAGATGGCAAGTACGTGACATTGGGGGCGCTGGAACCCGAGTTCTGGACCTCTTTCTGCCGGGCGGTGGGCCGGGAGGATTTGACCGGGCGGCAGCTCGCGCCGACGCTCCCCGGCGAGCCGGCCTACGAGGAGTTGCGCGCTCTCTTCCGAACCCGCACGCGCCAGGAGTGGATGGAGACATTGGGCGGCGTGGATACCTGCTGCGAGCCGCTGTACACCCTCGACGAAGCCCTCGCGTCCGCGCCGGTGCAGGCGCTGGGGATGCTGACCTCAGCGGGCTTGCTCCCCCCGCTGCAACTTTCGGCCTGCCCGGGGCGTCATCCGGCCCCCGCCCCCGCCCTGGGCCAGCACACCGGCTCGCTGCTGGCCGAGCTGGGGTACACCTCGGCAGAGATAGAGAGGCTAGAGAGGCAAGGAGTGGTGTAACTAGAATGCGTTCGCCCTAGATACTGTACCGCTCTGCTTGATCTCTTGCGTTTTCCAGGAGGGAGAAATGGAATCTGATGTGCGTGTCTTGATAGTGGACGACAGCAAACCCATAAGGGACTTTGTCGTCCAGACCATCGGCAGCCAGGAGGGATTTGTCGTCCTGGAGGCGCGCGACGGCGCTGAAGGGCTAGAGATGGCGCTGACCGACTCTCCCGACCTCATACTGCTCGATCTGGAGATGCCGCGCCTCACCGGGTTCCAGGTCTTGGACGGGCTCCGCGAGCAGCAGGCCGACATCCCCGTCATCCTGATAACGTCCCACGGCTCTGAGGCCATCGCTGTGGAGGTCTTTCGCAAAGGAGTGAAGGACTATCTCAGCAAACCCTTCACCGCCGAGGAGATACAGGCCGCCATCGAGCGGGCGCTGACCGAGGTGCACCTGCGACGGGAGAAAGAAGCCCTCACCGAGCGACTGGCCGCATCCAACCGGCAATTGCAACTCCGGGTGCAAGAGATGGATATCCTGTATCGCGTGGGCAAGTCGGTCACATCTCTGCTCTCCCGGGAACAGTTAATGGAGCGCATCCTGGATGCCATCTTTTACGTCATCGGCGCAGAAGAGGCGGCGCTGATGTTGGTGGACGAAGAAAGCGGCCTGCTACGAACCGAGGTTCGCCGCCAGCGGGTACCCGGTAAATTGCAAGATACAGCGCAGCGCAGCGCCGAGGAACTGGCGGGCGACGCAGCTCGCAAGGGCGACGCCACCGCCAGCGGGGCCATGCTATCGGCGCCGCTCAAGGTGGGCGACAAGGTCATCGGGACCTTGGGGCTGGGCAATCGCGTGAGCGCGCAGCCCTTCACCGGGCACGACCGACAATTGTTGCTGGCCCTGGCCGATTATGCCGCTATCGCCGTCGAGAATATGCGCCTCTACGAGGAAGTGCGCCAGTCCGACCGCGCCAAGTCAGAATTTGTCTCCTTCGTCGCCCACGAGCTGGGCACACCGATGACCTCGATCATCGGCTACACCGAGGTGCTGGCGAGCAGGGAGTTTGGCTCGCTGGATTCAGAACAAAGCCACTTCCTGGGCATAATCCGCAAGAACGTGGAGCGTATGCAGCTTTTGGTCTCCGACTTGCAGGATGTCTCGCGGATCGAGACCGGGCAGTTATTGTTGGAACTGAGGCCAACGTCCATCGTGGACGTGTTGGAGGATGTTATACCGGTCGTCCAAGTAGAGATCGAGGCCCGGTCGCAGCGTTTGGCGGTAGAGGTGCCGGGCAACCTGCCGCCGGTTCACGCTGACCCCGCCCGTTTGACCCAAATCCTGATCAACCTGCTCAGCAACGCCTACAAATACACCCCCGGAGGTGGGCGCATCCACGTACGGGCCTGGCTGCAAGACGAATATGTGCATTGCGCCGTCTCTGATACCGGCATCGGCATCTCTCCCCAAAATATGGCGAAAATGTTCACCAAGTTCTTCCGGTCCGATGACCCGACGGTACGAGATATACCCGGCACCGGTCTGGGGCTATCCATCGTCAAGAGCCTGGTGGAGCTCCAGGGCGGGGAGATCGAGGTGCAGAGCAGGGTCGGAGAGGGAACGACCTTTACATTCACCGTGCCAGTGGCCGCATGATGGTTGCCTTCATCCGCGTCCTGACCCACTCTTCGGTTTGAGAGGCAACTTTTAGACGTATACCACCACACCAGGAGGATTCAAGTGAAACGATCTGATCGCTTATCCAACATTCCCCCTTATCCCTTTGCCAGTTGGGGCGCTCGCGTGCGGGCCGCTCGCTCACGAGGGCTGGACGTGATCCAACTGGACATGGGCAACCCCGATATGCCGCCGCCCGACGAGATCGTCGAGGCACTATGCCGCTCCGCCCGCCAACCCGACCGCCACGGCTATCCCGGCTACCGGGGGTTGCCCGCACTGCGCGAGGCCATAGCCGCGTACTATGAACACAGGTTCGGCGTGTCACTCGATCCTGAGAGCCAGGTCGCGCCCCTCATCGGCTCCAAGGAGGGCATCGTCAACCTGGCGCTCGCCTGCCTCGATCCCGGCGACCTGGCGCTGGTGCCAGACCCTGGCTACGCGCCTTACACCAGGGGCGCGCTCCTGGCCGGCGCGGAGGTCTACCCGTTGCCGCTACTGGCGGAGCGGGGCTTTTTGCCCGCCCTCGACGCCATCCCAGCCGGAGTGGCCGACCGGGCCGCACTGATGTGGCTGAACTATCCCCACAACCCCACCGGCGCCACCGCCGACCTGAAATTCCTGGCGCAAGCGGTCGCTTTCGCCCGGCGTCACGACCTGTTGCTCTGCCACGACGCGCCATACAGTGACGTGACATACAATGGCTACGTGGCCCCCAGCATCATGCAAGTGGAGGGCGCATCAGAGGTGGCGGTGGAACTCAACTCTCTCTCCAAGACGTTCAACATGGCCGGATGGCGGGTGGGGATGGCGGTAGGCAACGCCGAGGCCCTGGCAGCGCTTGCCCTGGTCAAATCGAACGTGGACTCGGGCATCTTTCGCCCGCTGCAGGAGGCAGCGGTGCAGGCGCTCTCCGTCGCGCCGGAGTGGTTGGCGCAGCGCAACGAGGTCTATCGGGAACGGCTGGACATTATCTCGGAAGGACTGAGCGCGGCAGGGATGAAGGCAGCGCCCCCTCGCGCCACACTCTACGCCTGGGCGCAGTCGCCGCCGGGATGGGCGTCGTCGGAGGAATTTGCGCTCGCTCTGCTGGAGCAAGCGGGCGTCGCGCTCGCCCCCGGCTCCTTCTTCGGCCCGGCCGGCGAGGGATACGTGCGCGTCTCTTCCACCGCGCCGACGGAGCGAGTCCGGGAGGCGATGGAGCGGCTGCGCCAGTTCGTGGCAGCGCCGGCCGGCGCTTGAGAGAGGGGGGATATGAGGTGCGTCGAGGACTTTACCGGCAAGCTCGACCCACGCTGGAGGTCCCACCTCGTGGGCAGCGGCGCACTGGAGACCACCGGCTCCACCCTGCGCTTTGTCAACGCAGACGCCACCTCCCGCGAGTACACCAACGCCCAGATTGACGATTATCAGGGCCGGCCACGCCGTCGCTTTCTTTGGCGCCCGCCGCTGCGGTTGACGGTGCGCGCCCGCTTCTCCCATCCTACGGGGGAACTCGCAGGCACCGCGGGCTTTGGCTTTTGGAACGATCCATTCATGATGACGGGCGCACGGATGCCGACCCTGCCCCGCGCCTCGTGGTTCTTTTACAGCTCGCCCCCATCGAATATGAAACTCGATCTGCACGCGCCGGGCCACGGCTGGAAAGCGGCCACCCTGGACGCACTGCGCCCCGCCGCCCTGTTGCTGGCTCCAGTCGCACCGCCGGCGGCGCTGCTGATGAACGTCCGTCCTCTCTACCACCGCTTGTGGCCTCCCATCCAGCGGGCGCTGAACGTGCGGGAATCCGTGGTGGAGGCGGACATGACCAGGTGGCACTCTTACGTCATCGAGTGGGGGGCCAAGCAGACAGAGTTCCGCGTGGATGGGGAAGCGGTGCTGGAGAACGCGCCTTCCCCGCGCGGGCCACTGGGTTTTGTGACGTGGCTCGACAATCAGTACATGGCAGTCACGCCGTGGGGGAAATTTCGCTGGGGGTTGCTGGATGCGCCGGGCCGTCAGTGGATGGAAGTAGATCGGCTGGCAATTGAAAAAAGAACACAGGTATACTATACTCACACTTGATCTGAGAAACGACAGAAATTACGGAGGCATTGCAATGTCAAAAGGCGAGATAAACAGGATCCTCGTGACTGGCGCCGTCGGCCAAATCGGCTCTGAGTTGACCATGGCGCTGCGAGAGCGATACGGAGGCGAAAACGTCGTGGCCGCGGGCCACAAAACAAAGCCCGGCCCCACGTTGCGCGATTCCGGCCCTTTTGTGTACATTTACGCGACCCGCCGGGAGACCATAGAGGAAGTGGTGGACCAGTACGACATTGACATCATCTACCACATGGCCGCTATCCTCTCCGCCACCGGGGAGCAGAATCCCCAACTGGCGTGGAGTGTCAACGTCAATGGCCTGTACAACATTCTAGAGATCGCCCGGGAACGCAAGTTGACCCGGGTTTTTTGTCCCAGTTCCATCGCCGCCTTTGGACCGGAGACCCCCCAGGAGAACACGCCCCAGGAGACGATCCTCCGACCGACGACGATGTACGGCGTCACCAAGGTGGCCGGGGAGCTGCTGTGCGACTATTACGTCCGACGCTTTGGCGTGGACGTGCGCGGTGTGCGCTACCCTGGCATCATCAGCAGTGAAACTCCGCCCGGCGGCGGCACCACCGACTATGCTGTAGAGATCTTTTACGAGGCGATCAAACACCAACGCTACACCTGCTTCCTGCGGGAGGACACAGTCCTGCCGATGATGTATATGCCCGATTGCCTCAAGGCCACCATTGACCTGATGGAGGCCGATTTCTCCAGGCTCAAACACCACTCCGATTTCAACCTGGCAGCGTTCAGCTTTAGCCCGGCCGAGCTGGTGGCAGAGATCCAGAAACACATCCCCGAATTCACCTGCGAGTACAAACCCGACTTCCGGCAGGAGATCGCCGACTCGTGGCCGCGCACGATTGACGACAGCGCTGCGCGGGAGGAGTGGGATTGGGAGCCAGAGTACGATCTGGCGACGATGGTGGCGGATATGTTGGAGAAACTGGGACGGAGATTGTGAGTCCAAAAGTCCGATGTCCGATGTCTAGCGTGGGGCGTAGGACATAGGGCGTATTGAAAGGAGCAGAACAGTGACAGACAAACTAGATTTTATGCGAAAGGAACTCGAAGCAGCCCAGGCCGAAAAGCGGTACATCAACATCCGCACCATGGATTCCCCCGCCGACGGCTGGATGGTGGTGGACGGCAAGCGCGTGCTCAACTTTTGCACCAACAACTACCTGGGGCTGGCCAACCACCCCGAGATCAAAGCGGCGGCCAAGAAAGCCATCGAGGAGTGGGGCGTGGGACCGGGCGCCGTACGCACCATCGCCGGCACCCAGCGGCTGCACGTCGAGTGCGAGGAGCGCATCGCCGCGTTCAAACGTGTCGAGGCATCCCTGCTGGTGCAGAGCGGCTTTTGCGCCAACCAGGCCGCCATCCCGCCGCTGGTGGGCCGAGATAAGGAGAGCGGCGCTCAGGATGTCATTTTCTCCGACCGGCTCAACCACGCTTCCATCATTGACGGCGCGCGGCTGAGCGGGGCCAAGATCATCGTCTTTGAGCACCGCGACCCGGCCGACCTGGAGGCCAAGATCGAGCAGCACCTGCCCAACTTCCGGCGCGGGATGATGATCACCGACGGCGTGTTCTCGATGGACGGCGACGTCGCGCCGCTGGACGAGTTGTACGAGGTCGCGGCCAAGTACGACGTGCTGACGATGGTGGACGACGCTCACGGCGAAGGCGTGCTGGGCCAGGGGCGCGGCATCGTGGCCCACTTTGGGCTGGAGGGCAAGTTCGACGTCGAGATCGGCACGCTCTCCAAGGCGTTCGGCGTGATGGGCGGCGTCATCGCAGGCAAGAGAGTAGTGGTGGACTATATCCGGCAAAAGGCGCGCCCCAACCTCTTTTCCAGCGCCCTCACCCCGGCCGACACCGCCGCCTGTATGGCCGCCGTGGATTACGTCGCACAGCATCCAGAGCTGGTGGACAAGCTATGGGAGAACGCCGGATATTTCAAGGCCGGCATCCAGCAACTGGGCATTGACACCGGTCACACCGAGACCCCCATCGTGCCCGTGATGCTGGGCGACGTCAAGTTGGCCAAAGAGTTCAGTGCCAGGCTGTTCGAGTACGGCGTCTTTGCCATGGCGCTGGGCTTTCCCACCGTCCCAAAGGGGCAGGCGCGCATCCGCGTGATGAACACCGCCGCCCACACCCGCCAAGACCTGGATGAGGGACTGGAGGTGTTCGAGAGAGTGGCGCGGGAGTTGGGCGTCATCTAGGTTTGAATGTGCGCCCAGCGTCGGCGTCACGGTGCACCATCAACGGACGCAGGCGTAGAACCAACCAGCCGGGGTATCTTGGCAATAAACTGGGGTTGGTAGGTGAGAAACCAGGTTTTTGTGCGACCTGCGGTTGCCGTAAGCGAAGGCGCTTCTGCTTCGCCCGAAGCGACAAAAACCTGGTTTCTTTCCCCGAATTATTGAAAAGATGCCAGCCGGGCGTACAGAGCTTGCGCCTGGCCGATGTGTTTGTGGCCCAACACGAGAGGGCGCAGCGCTTCTTTCTCCTCCTCCCGTTCGGGGACGGGGATGGGCTTCCATCTCAATGCGCCCTCTCTTTGTTCTGCCATGCCAAAGAGAAAACCCGGCAACCTGTTTCTGATGGCTGTCGGCACCCAACTCAACCTCTCGCTCTGTTCCCCTTCCGCAAAGCGCTGGTGGAGATACTGCTTGACGTGCGCGGTCGCTTCATCGAGGTCTTGGATGTAATCAAACCCAGCGCCGTATTTGGCGTTGACTTGGTCAATCACCCGGTTGAAATCCGTGATGACCGTCTCGAACTTGGCGAGCGCAATGGAATCAATCCTGGACTCTACCCAGCGGTAGAACACCAGATAGCGATAAACCTCGCCATCAACACTCTTCCGCCCCAGGGCAAACACCGACGACGTGATCGCATCAACCGGCTCTCGAATGAGAACCAGGGCCGGTATGCCATAGCGCAACGCGCGGGCGACGTTGCCGGTGCAGTGAGTGTGGTGCGCGATGTGCACGTCGTTCGCCCTGTGGAACATCAGCACGGCGAAAGTATTGCCCGACCGGGGATAGCCTTCTATACAGATACGGGTCACTCCCTCTTGCGCCAGGTACACCTTTGGCGATACTCCACGCGCGATCGTCGAAAGTTGTATCGAAACGAGATTCCGCCGCAGCAAGTGGGTCAACCAGACCCGAGTGTCCATAAGTCTTCATCCCCTATCGAACTGTTGTGGGGCAAACTGCCCTACGCGATTTCGTCGGTTTGAGGCGCAGCTTGGGGACGTCAAATCCTCCCGACTTTGTCATGCTCCGCCAGTTCCTCCCGCACCGTTTGCAGCAGTGCTTCGGCCTTCAACTCGGCCAGGGTGTAACAAGGAGCTTCCAGGTAATCGGCCAACGCCTGCGCCAGCCCCTGGTCGAACGCTTCGTGCTCCATATTGATCACCACCGAGCGGATGTGGGTCTGGGGGAACATCTGCGCAACTCGACGACTCTCTTCTTGCGGCGGCAGATTGGTCGTCGAGACATTGCCTGCCCCATCGGTCAGGAGTACCATCAACGGCATCAGGTCGGGATGCTGGCGCAACTCGCGGGTGATGACCTCGTAGGCGGTCTGCAAGCCGGCCGAAAGGGGCGTCTTGCCACCGACGGGGATGTCGGCCAGGGCGCGGCGCGCCAACTCGACGCTGTTGGTCGGCGGGAGCACGACGCGGGCATCGTTTTTCTGAAAGACTACCAGTCCTACCCGGTCGCGCCGCTGATAGGCGTCCGTCAACAACGAAACGACCGCGCCTTTCGTCGCCTCCATGCGCTCGGCCACCGCCATAGACCAGGAGGCATCCACAACAAAGAGCACCAGGTTGGCAGCACGCCTCACGCGCACCTTGCGCTGGTAATCCTGGGGACGCAACGCCAGGGCCGGCGCGTCTTCGGAAGGGCGTTCCTCCTGTTTGCGTTTCTTCTGCAAGGGAGCGGCCGCGCGGAGCGTGGCGTCAAAGGCCAGATCATGGGGGTCGCCGGGGGAGGGTCGCGCCTGGATGTAGCGGCCGCGCCGGCTATCGGTGCGGGTCTGACTGCGGCGACCGCCGCTGGCGCGCGTCAGCCGGTCGAGGGGCGTATCCAACCGGCGAGGAACAAAGGTCTCACCGATTTCCTTCTCGTCGCCGTAATCCCACCAGCTACCTTGTGACGGCCACTGGGGGATGGTCTGCAGAGCCGGCTCCCGTGGAGACTCGCCGCGCTCATCGGTGGGTTGCTCGTCAAGAGACTCTCCGGCTAGCCTTTTTTTTTACCGTCTACACGTGTGTCCGCATTCCCCTCTTCTTCAACCTCGGCCTCAATCTCGGCCTGGTTTTGGGCGCGGGCCTCATCCAGCCGCTCTGCCAAGTCCCCCAGTGTGACCTCTGCATCTTCCAGCGGATGTCGCTTCAGCCGATGGGGCAGCGCCAACTCGGCCGCCAGGAGGATGTCGCGGTCGCTCAGGCGGGTGCGTCCCTCGAAGGCGGCGTGGGCGCGGGCGGCCTTGAGCACCACCAGGTCCGCGCGGTGGCCGTCTACCCCCAGATCACTCATCATCGTCGCGATGGTCGCCAGGTCGGATTGGGCATACTTGACCTGGGGCAAGAGGCGGCGCGCGCAGGCGATCTCTTCCGAAAGAGCCTTCTCGCTGGGAGCGCCCTCTGCGCAGAAATCGTCTGGGGCCGCTTCGTAGGCCAGGTTCCGCTCCATGATCGCCATACGGGCCGCGGGGTCGCGGATGCCCTGGATGTCCACGCAGAGCGCAAAGCGGTCGAGCAGTTGCGGGCGCAGGTCGCCCTCCTCCGGGTTCATCGTGCCGACGAGGATGAAACGGGACGGGTGGCTGAAGGAGATGCCCTCTCGCTCCACGACGTTGACGCCCATCGCTGCCGCGTCGAGCAACAGGTCCACGACGTGGTCGTCCAGCAGGTTGACCTCGTCCACGTAGAGAACGCCCCGGTTGGCCGCGGCGAGGACTCCTGGGTCAAAGCGGCGTTCTCCTTTCTGGATGGCGCGTTCGATGTCCAGCGTGCCCACGACGCGGTCCTCGGTCGCGCTGACGGGGAGGTCTACAAAGTTGGTGCGCCGGTGGGCGCGAGGCAACTCTTTTCCTGCCTCACTCCGCTCGCGACATTCGGTGCACCACGTGGCCGGTTGATCGGGGTCGCAGCCGAAGGAACAATCGGAGACCACCTTGATCTCTGGCAGCAATGCGGCCAGGGCGCGGGCGGCGGTGGACTTGGCCGTGCCGCGCTCGCCCCGGATGAGCACCCCGCCGATCTGGGGATAAATGGCGTTCAATATCAGAGCGCGCTTCATTCGCTCCTGCCCGACGATGGCGGTGAAGGGAAAAATACATACCATAGTTTTGAGCCTCACGAAAGGTCATCTAACCACAGAGGTAAAGCTGACGCACTGCCCGACCTAGCGCGCCGACCCGCTGCTGCACGTGGCGCAAGACGCCGAGGGCGTACAGGAGGCGCACGACGATCCTGACCCAGCGATGATCCCGCCGCTCCCGATGGCCGAAAACAAGGAAATAGCGCGGCGCGCGTTCTCGTCGCCGCACTTGGGGCAGGTTATGGGCGCGTCCGCGTCCGCCATAGCTCGCAGGGCGTCAAAGCGCGTCTCGCAATTGGAACACTCGTACTCGTATAACGGCATCTTTTTTGCTCCTCAATCTCGTGGTCGTATTGTACCGCCGTTCAGCTTCACCGTCAAGCCGCATCTCCTTTCCTTTGCCTCAGCCAGGGGTTGTGTTATACTCCCACGTGAGAGTGATGGACAGAGGAGACCAGGTAATGATCACGATTCAAGTCAAGTTATTCGCCACCCTGCGCCGCTACTATCCTCACCTGGGGGTCGGCGAAGCGATGGAGGTGGAGCTACCGGACAGCACCACAGTGGGTCAATTGGTCGAGCACCTGCGCCTCCCCGCCGACGAGGTCAAGATAGTTTTCGTCAACAGCACCGTGCGGAAGCGGGATCATCCGCTGGCAGATGGGGACGAGTTGGGCATCTTTCCGGCAGTGGGCGGAGGGTAGCGGCGTGGCAGCCCGCTCCCAGGGCGTGACTTTTTCCCCACAAATTTGCAGAGCCGACTTTTCAACGTCTCACCGTTAGGACGGACGCTGACTTTGGCGAGCGCTCGTCACGACAGACGAGGAGAAAGCAGAGAATGCGCCAACCCATCATTGCCGGCAACTGGAAAATGCACCTGGGCCGCGTCGAAGAGGCGCTGCCCTTTGTGCGCCGCGTCCGACACGGGCTGAACCAGATCGAGGGGGTGGAGCGGGTGCTGTGCCCACCTTTCACTGTGTTGGCAGCCGTGGCCGAGGTGCTGCGTCCCACGCGCATCCGCCTGGGCGCGCAGACGATGCACTGGGAGGTTCAGGGCGCGCACACCGGCGAGATCTCCCCGGCGATGCTGGCGGAGCTGTGCCAGTACGTCATCCTGGGCCACTCGGAGCGTCGCGCCGCCAACGGCGAAAGTGACGATTCCGTCAACCGCAAAGTTCACGCGGCGCTGGCCCACGATCTCACCCCTATTATCTGCGTGGGCGAGAACCCGGCGCAGAACGAGGCCGGTCAGACCCACGAATTCGTCAGCGGCCAGGTGCGGGCGGCCTTGGCTGATCTCTCGGCGGAGCAGGTCGGGCGGTGCGTCATCGCCTACGAGCCGCTGTGGGCCATCGGCACCGGCAAGGCGGCGACCCCGGCCGACGCCAATCGCGTCATCGGGCTGACCATCCGAGGGGCCATCGCCGGGACGTTTGGGGAAGCCGCCGCCCAGGCCGTGCGGGTGCAGTACGGCGGCAGCGTCAACGTGGAGAACATCGCGGCCTTTATGAGGATGCCTGAGGTGGATGGCGCGTTGGTGGGCGGGGACAGCCTCAAACCGGATTTCGTGGAACTGGTGCAGCGGGCGGCGTCGGCCCGGTGATCCGAGAACACAGATTCCAGGACATCAACGGATAGGAATGGGATGTCTCAATTGGAAGCACCGTAGACAGTTACGTGGATGTTCAGTAATTCCCGTTTTGAAGCCGCACCGCCGTAAAACAGACGGTGCTGGAACGTAGGCCTCGTTTGCACATTCCTGCATCACGCCGCTCAATGTAATTGCGTCCGGTACATTGGTCAAGCCGCTGCAAGTGTCAGACTAATGTCACCTCGTCCACCACGCCGACGATGACCGCCCGCACAGCGCCGGGGTCGAGGCCGAGGACCTGGCGCGCCCCGTTCCCTTCGTCAATCACCAGCACCGTGTCGCCGGGGCCGGCCTGCGCCACGTCCACCGCGATGTCGTAATAGCCGGTCTCCTGGCCCCGCAGGTCGAGCTGGTCCACCAGCAGCAGTTTGCGCCCCTCCAGGTGCGAGATCTTGATCGTGGCAACCACCGTGCCGATGACCTTGCCGATGTACATCGCTACTCCTCGTCCTTTGGCAAGTGGCGCCAGGCGGCGGTGGGCTGTTGGCGGCGCGGGCCGCGCTCAACATCAACTTTGTCCACGATGCCCGTGATCGCCAGGTCCACTGGCACAAAGACCTCTGGCAGCGCCTGGGCTCCCTCTCGGCTGGCCACCATAAAGACCAGCTCGCCCGGCCCGGCCTGAGCGGTGGCGTCGGCGGCGATGGTGGGGCGGCCCTGGGGATTCAAGTCTCTGTCCAGCGGTTGCACGACGAGGAACTTTATTCCCTCCAGTCCCTCGTACTTTTGAGTGGCGACCACCGTGCCGATCACACGCGCGAATTTCATAGCCGATCAATCACCCTGGCGCGGAAGCGCGTGGCATCGGCGACGTTCTCCCACATCTCGGGGTGCAGTTGTGGAATGACGACCTGCCGCACCAGCAACCCCGGCCGCTCCAGCACGCCCACACCGATCTCGACCGCCGCCTCCACGTCGGCGACCAGCCCGGAGAAGAGCACGATGCCCTTGCCCCCCAGCCCGTCGGCCAGCCGCACCTCGACCAGCCGCACCTCGGCCCCCTTGATCCCTGCGTCGGCGGCGTGGATGGCGGCCGCGACGGTCGTCGTCTCGATCACGCCCAGCGCATCCGTGACTTGCTCCACCCGCCCCCCGCCGATGGCCTCCACCACCTCTGGGTGCACCTGCGGCAGATAGACGAAATCCACCGCCGCGTCGCCGCCCACCTCGCGTCCGGCCTTTAGCGACTCCTCCACGTCGGCCACCTGCCCCCCGATCAGCACCAGGTACTTGCCGGGCTGCACCGTG
>CAYMWP010000014.1:0-48815 GCA_964393895.1 uncultured Anaerolineales bacterium
TGCCGATGATGATGCGGCCCATGCGCTCGCGCAGGTCGGCCAGGTCGCTGCACATTGCCAGCGCGGCCATGATCTCGGAGGCCACGGTGATGTCGTACCCGGTCTCGCGCACCACGCCGTTGTTGCGTCCCCCCATACCGACGACGATGCTGCGCAGCGCCGCGTCACTGACGTCCACCACGCGCCGCCATTGAATGCCGTCGGGGTCAATGTTCAGGCGGAACATGCGCTCCTTGTCATCGTCGTTCAGGTCGGAGGGCTTTTCCGACTCGATGCCCAGCTTTTCCAGCCGCTTGCGCATGCTGGGTGTATACTCATCGTCTGGGCAGAGCGCCTTGGCCAGGAAATCGGTGCTCCAACGAGCTTCCTTCGCCATGCGGTTGGCAATCGCCGCGGCCAGCAGGTTGTGGGCCGCGCCGACGGCGTGAATGTCGCCGGTGAGGTGGAGGTTAAAGTCCTCCATCGGCACGACCTGGGCGTAGCCGCCGCCGGCCGCGCCACCCTTGATGCCAAAGGTTGGCCCTTGTGAAGGTTGGCGGATGCAGGTAAAGACCTTCTTGCCGATGTAGTGCAACCCCTGGCTGACGCCGATGGTCGTCACCGTCTTGCCCTCGCCCAGGGGGGTGGGGGTGATGGCGGTCACGTCAATGTATTTGCCGTTGGGGCGGTCCTTGAACTTTTCGAGCACGTCCAGGTGGACCTTGGCCTTCCACTTTCCTTGCAGGTCAATGTCGTCCTCGGAGAGTCCGACGCTCTTGGCGACCTCCATAATGGGCAGCAGCTCAGCTGCTTGTGCGATCTCGATATCGCTGGGAACTGGTTTAACTCGCTTGACGGGCATTTTTTACCTCCTGTGTGTAATGAATTTATATCTTGCTACGAATAGCAATATTTTGACATCTCGCTAGCCCCCCCCCTGGGCATCAGGTCAATCCTCTTGGGGTAGGCAAGGAGCTATTTCTGTCTTTACCGCTTGCCGCATAAAATCGCCCGCGGCCTGGATCAATGGCTCTCCCAGGCTGGGGTCCACGCGCATCGTGGCCCGGCAGGGATAATGGTGGTGAAACAGCCCGGCTTGCAGGACCGCCTCTTGCGCATCTACGTTGACCAACTTGCGAGCGACCGAGCGGGCGCACCCGCAGGCCGCGTCTCGCTCTACTTTGACCGCTGTGATCCTTGCGCCGTCGCACGCGATCCGCAACACCGGCCGGCCAAAATAGCGGGCGAACTCTCCGATCCAAGGATCCTCGAAGGCAACTTCTTGTTGGCGCACATTGTAACAATTCTCGGTGAGGGAGCAGAACGGTTTGGGAAAGACGGCGGTCACGCCTACCGCCGCCATCCAGACGCGCAACTGGCGAACCAGGCCATCTGGCAGCCAATCCACATTGTCCACCGGGGCGATCAGCGCCCGCGCCCCGGTGCGCTCCACGATGCCAGGCAGGAGTTGGGCCGCGCCCCCGCTTTCTCCCACCGAGAGTACCAGGTCAGCGACGGGGAGATGCACGGGGAGGAACGGCAACGGGTCGTCCACCACCAGGGGGAGGTTGGAGGGGGCGCACCACGCCTCCACGGCCCAGGCACTCGGGGCGTGACTTTGGATGTTTTCCAAGATACGTTCGCCATAATGGTCCTGGTACAAAACAAAAAGCCGCAGCGCCTTGGGACTGCGGCCCCTCAGATTCATCGGTTCTCTAATTGTCTCCAGCAGATCTTCTACGCGACGACCCTGCTTGCTGCGCTGGTAATAGGTGTGGATACGGTTATCTTCGAGAGACAGACCAACCACCTTCGCGTTGGGGATGGATTCCAACACCTGGGCCACTAGGCGACCCTGTTCATCGCCCATAGCTTCAATGATCACCACGTCGGGTGAGGAAGCCTGTGCCTCAGAAAATGCGTCGGCATCGGCGGTTGCAACCCCGACCACCTCTATGCCCGGTTGGCCGGAGAGGAGGCTTTGGACGCCCTCAGCGAAGAGCGGTCGGCTGGCGAGAATGAATACGCGGGAAGTGTTCATAACTGACTGCCGGTCAGTAATACGGAGGCATTATACCTTCACCAGGAGGATTCGTCTATAGCCCCATTGGACTATATGCCAGGCTCGCGAGGCCCGATAGGGCTAATCCTTAACTCCTTATGCCGGCAGTTATGAGAGCTATTCCCGTCCTTACCCTTTCACCTGCCTCGTCGCCGCCTCGAGGACGTTCCTCATGAGTATGACGTTGGTCATTGATCCCGTCCCGCCGGGAACAGGCGTGATCATACCAGCCACTTCTTTGGCTTCCTCAAAATCCACGTCACCCACCCATTCCCCGTCCAGGTTGTTGAAGCCAAAGTCAATGACGATTGCTCCTGGCTTGATCATGTCCCCCTTGATCAGTTGGGCCACTCCAACAGCGACGCAGAGGATGTCGGCCTCGCGGGTTGCGTCGCCCAGGGGACGGGTGTGTGAGTGGCACATGCTCACCGTGGCGTGATGCTGCATGAGCAAGAAAGCCATCGGTCGGCCTACGATGTTGGAGCGACCGACGACGACCGCCCGCTTCCCATCTAGCTCCACCCCGCTGCGCTTTAGCATCTCTAGCCCGCCGAGGGGAGTAGCTGGCACGATATAATCCTTGACCACTTCAGACCTACCGACGGGAGCCGCCTGGGCCAGCCGGCCGGCGTTGATGGGGCTTACTCCATCGGCATCTTTTTCCGGCAGTATGACGGCTTTGATGGCGGCATCGTCTATGTGTTTGGGCAACGGTTCCTGAACCATAATGCCGTGAACGTTGCTATCGGCGTTGAGCTCGGCTACCAGGTCTATCACCTCTTTCTGGCTCGCCGTGTCCGGTAAGGCGTGCAGGGCAAAATTCATTCCCGCTTTCTCGAAAGATTTTCTGATCATTTTGGCATAGCTCACCGAGGCCGGATCGTCTCCCGCCCGCACCACGACTATCGTCGGCGCAAAACCGTATTGGGCCTCAAAGTCGGCCACCCCGGCGACGACCTCGGCCCGCACCTCCTTGGACATGGCCCGGCCGTCGAGAATTTTAGCTGTCATTGTTTCTCCTCCTTTTATTAGATCGTCACTATCTGCTGAACTGGGGGCGGTCTCTAGCATGGTTTTCCACTCTTCTATTTGTTCTGCAAAGGCCTGCTTGCCCAGCGCCTGACTCACGCGCTCGTCGGAGCAGATAGAGCGCACGAAGGCCTGGTATCTCTCCACCTCGCTTCCAGTGGTGCTGACGTAGCAGAGCGTGGCTCGGGTGAGCAAAGAGTTGGCGATCTGGCGTCCAAAGGCCTCGATTAGTTGAGGTTTTATCTTGCTATCAATGGCTGTCTCTACGTCCATTTTGCTTGCTCCTGAATCATCTGGGTAACCGGTCACGTGATCGGCTATTCTCTACCGCAAACTGCTCAGCCAGGGCAGGTTTCTCCTGTCATTGCAAGTAGCAAAGCGACGGCGGACAAACGACGTCCGCGCAATCCCCACCTCGGGAATTGGAGATCGCTTCGCCGCAAAAAAGCGCGGCTCGCAATGACAGTCTGAGCAGTTACGTGGCCTGAATGTTTACCCAACTAGATCGGCACGTTGACGATGATTGTGGTTCCTCGACCCGGTTCCGAATCCACCACCAGCGTGCCTCCCAGCAAACGGGCGCGTTCGTGCATACCGATGAGGCCCAGTTTGTCCACGGAAGCCGGGTGCTCGATCAAAGTTGGTGGTCTGAACCCCTGGCCGTCATCCTGTACCGTCATATTGATGGCGCTGTCGCCCATCTTCACCGTAGTGGTGACCCTGGTCGCCTGGGCGTGTTTCCTGACGTTGTTCAGCGCTTCTTGTGCTATGCGGAACAAAGTCAACTCTGCCTCAGAAGAGAGGCGTCGTTCTTCCCCCACCACTCGGAACTCGGTTTGAAGGCCATCCTGGCGACCCAACTCGGACGTCAGTTCTTCCAACGTAGGCAGCAGCCCCAGGTCGTCCAGGATGGAGGGCCTGAGATCCTGGCTGAAGCGCCGCACTCTCTTGATCACGTCGCCCGTTGCCGCCTGCAACTCGCTGACGTGTTGGGCGGTGGACTCGGGCATCAGGTCATTGGAGGTCGCCAGGGCTTCCAGGCGGCGCGATAACGCGACCAGGGATTGAATCGTATCGTCGTGGAGTTCGCGGGCGATGCGCTTGCGCTCATTTTCCTGAGCCTGGGTGATCCTCCGCGCATAGAAACGCATATTCTCGTACAAATAGGCGTTCTCGATGGCTATGCCAGATTGACGCCCAATGGCAGTGAGGATAGCCACGTCTCTATCGGAAAACCCCCTCGCCTTCTTGATGCTGAGGACACTCAGCGCCCCAAAGATTCTCTCTCCACTCACGATGGGCACCGCGGCTACGCTGGTCAGACCGGCCTGGAGAAAATCCGGGACGGCCCGTGGATAAGTCTGGTAATCATCAATCACCGTGGGGCGGCCGGTAGCCATCACTTCCCCAGATAGCCCCTCTCCCGTGGATACCTTCACGTCGGCCAACTCGGGAGGCAGGTGGTGGAGGTACGGATAGGTGATAACGTTCCTTTCCTGGTCCAACAGAGCCACGACTCCCCCGTCGGCCTCGAGCAGGCTCACAGCGATGCTCATCACTTTGGGGAGAACTTTGTCCAGTTCTAATTCGGAGGAGACCTCTTTTACCACCTGGTACACGCTACGCTCAAGTTGCAACTGTCGCGCCCGCTCATGGTACAGGCGGACGTTTTCCACGAACACACCCGTCGTGTTGCAAATAGTATTCAACAGGTCTTCTTCGCGGCTCAGAACAGGGCAGGCCAGGCTGTCACCGACAAAGAGCAAGCCGTTGACTTTACCTTTCGAGCGCAATGGCCCGGCCAGTTTACATTCGAGGGCGTCGTGGTGCGCGAGCATGCGGGCCGACTTCAGACCATCCGTCTCTTCCACTATCTCGCGCGGCAAGTTGCGGCGGGCTACCAGCGTCAATCCCTGTTCTTCTTCATCCAAAAGGTATACCGCCCCGGCCTCCACGTCCAACACTTCCAACACCTTGTCCAGAATATCTTCGAGGGTTTGTTCCAGGTTGAAAGATTGAGTCAACGCGGTGGTGACAGAGTTGACCGCCTTTAGACGCGAGATAGCGTCTCGACACGATTTTTCGCTTTCCAGACAATCCTCTCGAGACGGCTCTCCGCTTTCCTTACGCTCTCTAGCCATCCACACCAGGAGGTAGCCGGCTACGGTTGTGACAATCGCCTCCACCAAACTGTCTAACGGATGAGGCGAGATGAGGAAAACGCGAGGCAGCATGAGCAACACGACGATCCCCAGTGTTACCAGCCCGGCCTGGCGCCCAAAGGCAAAAGCTGCACCGGCCACGGGGAGGAGGAGTACAATGCGCTCCACGGTGTGTTGGGCGAGCGCATAAGACGTCTGGGGAATGAGATAGTGAAAAAGTGCGCCGCCGACCAGTACGGCAAGAATGAGCCAAAAACTGCGGCGGCCAATGATCTCGCTCAGGCGATCTCGCGGGGGGATCCAAGCTGGTTTCATTCTCTGATTCTTTATCCTGTGATTGCTTTTTAGAGCGTGTCTTCGAGAGTGATCAAACCCTCTCTCAGGCTATGCACCACCGCCTCGGTGCGCGACCCGACTCCCATTTTGTTAAAGGCATTACTCAGGTGTGTCTGGACAGTGCGTATGCTGATGACCAGCTCGCAGGCAATCTCTCGATTGGACTTGCCCTGGGCGGCCAGCTTCAAAACCTCTAATTCGCGCTCGGTGAGTTGACCCAGGGTTTCTTCTGGCTCGGATTTTTTTTCGGGCCTGGCAAAGCGATTGACCACTTTGCGGGCAATGGTTGGATGGAGAATTGATTCACCGGCGTATATGGCGCGGATGGCTCCTACCAATTCGTCAACGTGCACATCTTTTAGCAAGTAACCGGCGGCCCCAGCCTCCAGGAAGGCGAAAACGTACTGTTCGCTATCATATGCGCTGAGCACCAGCACGGCAATCTCTGGAGCGATGGCCTTGATCTGCCTGGTAGCTTCGATGCCGTTGAGTTTCGGCATGGCAAAGTCCATGATGACCACGTCGGGATGCTCACTGATGGCGAGTTGAACCGCTTCCTTCCCATCGCCGGCCACGGCTACGACCTCCAGGTCGCTCTGCCGTTCCAGCAATTCTTTTGTGCCTTCCCGCACAACGGCGTGGTCGTCGGCCAGCAGAATTCTGATACTATTCACCGCGCCCCCTCTCCATTCTCCTCTCTTTGCCCCAGTGGATTATATCATCCTCCCAGGCAATATGCAAACGGCGGTTCAAAGAAAGCGTGTGCTGTACCTGGACGACGGTTGTGCAATGCTTGGCGTTGCATTATAATAGGCCGACCAGGAGACTGGCAGAGCCACTGCACGGGTTGCACCCCAATCAATGGGCGTGCTTCAAATGGAAAGATATTTTGTACGCCCCGCCGCCGTGAATGGGCGAGGCTGGAGGCTTTACGCCCCCCCCCAAAGAGCATCCAGCGCCAACTCTTCCTATGGCTGAGGGTCAGCCCCCGGTGCGGCTTGGGCGAATCAAATGGAGGCGCGATCATGGCAAATATCAGAAACAAAAAAGGGGTCATCGGAATTCTGACCGGCGGTGGGGACGTTCCAGGGCTGAACCCAGCCATTAGAGCAGTAACCATCCGGGCCATTCGGGAGGGCTACCAGGTCGTCGGGATCCGGCGCGGATGGGCCGGGGCCATAGAGATCATACGTGACGAGCAGGCCGACAACAGCAACAACTACCAAATCCTTACCGAAGAAGTGGTCAACAAAGCGGGCAGAACGGGAGGCACCTTCCTGCACAGTTCCCGCGTCCGCCCCAGTCACGTGGCAAAGGCAAACGTTCCCAAGCACCTGCAAGACACGTACACCGATGAAATGAACGACTTGACTCCAGAGGTGATAAAGAACCTGGATTTCCTGGAGGTGGACTATCTGATCCCCATCGGCGGCGACGACACACTCAGTTACGGCGTGCGACTGTACCAGGAAGGGGTAAAGATAGTCGCCATTCCCAAGACGATGGACAACGACGTGCCTGGAACGGACTATTGCATCGGGTTCAGCACCTGCGTCACCCGCACGATCCAGATGACGAACAGCCTGCGAACGACCGCCGGCTCCCACGAAAGATTCCTGGTGCTAGAAGTTTTCGGGCGCTATGCCGGTTTCACCGCCATGCTTCCAGCGATGGCCGGCTCGGCAGACCGCTGCGTGATCCCCGAGCACAAGTTCAAGATAGAGAGATTGACCGAGCTACTGACCGAGGACCGGCGCAGAAACCCCAGCCACTACTCGGTCGTCCTGGTGTCGGAAGGGGCGATGTTCGAAGGGGGCGAGATGGTTTTCAAGAGCACCGCCAAGGATGCGTATGGGCACGCCAAGCTGGGCGGTATCGGCGATCTCGTCTCGCTGAGATTGAAGGAACTCTCCCCAGATTATAACAACGGCAAACAGATAAACGTCATCAATCAAAAGCTGGGCTACCTGGTGCGCGGAGGCGACCCCGACGCCATTGACTCTATCGTCCCCATGGCCTACGGCAACCTGGCATTGGACCTGATCCTGAAAGGCATCCACGGGCGGCTCGTGGTCCTAAAGAACGGGCGGTACGACAACGTACCGGTTGACGTGGTCACCAGCTCCAAGAAGACAGTTGACGTCAAGAAGCATTACAACACAGAACGGCTGCGCCCTCGCTACAAGAGTTTCGAGATGAACCCGCTGTTCATCATGACGAGCGACTAGAGATCCGGCAGAGCATTTTGACAATGTCATATTTCATCAGGGAATCACGTTGAGTCACTTTACCCGTCATTGCGAGCCGCCGAAGGCGGCGAAGCAATCCCGTTTCGCTGTTCGGAGATCAGTAATTCCCGTTTTGAAGCCGCACCGCCGTAAAACAGACGGTGCTGGCTAGTTTTTTCCTAGCATCGGCTCTTTTAGGCCGATGCACCTAAGCCTACATTTCGCACTTTGAGATCTCTCGTGCGGGCGGGGTTCGTAGTCGGCCACGGACGGATACCGTGTATCCGCGCGCAGCGGAGTGGCGTCCGACGGCACTTCACTTCGTTCCGGACGGATGTCTGCATCCGCGCTTACTACGAACATTTGCTATCATAAGGCTGATTGGCTGACAAAATTAACACTTGACTCCCGGAACAGGGACTAGGACGCAGAAAAACGCAGATTTTGTCGGTTTTCAGCGCAGATCAGCGTCAATCTGCGTTCGAAGTTAAATTTGTCAGTCAACCAGATCATAAGGTGCGAAAAACAGGCTGAGCTAGAATTGCCAAAACGGGAATTGCTGTTCGGAGATTGCTTCGGGCGCTCCGCGCCCTCGCAATGACAAATGCGACATCGTCAGCGTATTTAGCCCGGTTTGCCACTGGCGTAAGGAGATGACCGTGAGCACTGAACTGACCGCCGCCGACAACCTGGCCCAGACCATCCGTCAGGTCGCCAAGAAGGCCCGCTCCGAGGAGGATCTGCGCGTGGGCGTCGAACGTGCTCTCGGCGCAACCTTGCAGGCGTTGGGCCTAACCGCGACCCCCGAATACGAAAAGACCACCTTCAGTGGCTCCGCCGACGCCGTCTACGGTCACCTGACCATAGAGTACAAACGACCAGGACGCCTGGCAGGAAAAGACCTTCCCGCCATAACTGAGCAGATTGCCCGCTACCTGACTGACCAGGCCCGTCGCGCTGGCGGGAAGACGAAACAGGCCGAGGCCCTGGAAAAGATGATCGGTGTCGGGCTGGACGGGGAACAAATTCTGTTCCTGCGTTACTCCGCCGCCGGACGCAAGCGCGAGTCCCCCCTGGACCTCCGAGGTCTGACAGACCTCGGAGGTCTAGGTTTGCCCGGCAGTTTCCAGATGGTCGGGCCAGTGGAGGTGGGACGGGAAAGCATCGAGCTGTTGCTGCTCTACCTGCGCTCCCTTTCCCGCAAGCCGCTCTACCCGGAGGGGCTGGCCAAATCGGAGTGGCTCTCCTTCTACGCCACCGCCCCACCCAGACCTCCGAGGTTTCAGAAACCTCGGAGGTCTCCCGGCGGCTGGCCGGGATCGAGGCGCAGGTGGACGAGACGGCGGCAGAGTTGTGGGAAATCACGGACAGGGAGTTGATGGAGATACGGCGGTCGCTGGAGGAATTGGGTTGAGTGATGCAGATGCATCGAGCCAAGCAGGGAGGAGACAAATGACCGTTTTGATCGGCACCAGCGGCTTCAGCTACAAAGATTGGGTCGGGCCGGTCTACCCGGAGGGGCTGGCCAAATCGGAGTGGCTCTCCTTCTACGCCCAAGAGTTCCCCACCTGCGAGCTGAACTTTAGCTACTACCGCATCCCCGACGGTCGCACGTTGGAGCAGATGGCGGCCAAAGTGCCTGAGGGGTTCCTGTTCACGGTCAAAGCGTTCAAGGGCATCACCCACGAGCGGGCGGAGCTAGAGCCTCAGATGGAGCAGTTCGCGGCGGCGCTGGCCCCGCTGATTGAGGCGAAAAAATTTGCCTGCCTGCTGGCCCAGTTCCCCTACTCTTTCCACGCCAACCAGGCCAACCGGGATTACATCAAGCGGGTGCGCGAGGGATTCGAGGGGCTGCCGGTCGTGGTCGAGTTCCGCTCCCGCGAGTGGATCAATGAGCGCACGTTCGACGAGCTGCGCGCGCTGGACCTGGGTTTCTGCTGCGTGGACCAGCCCCGCTTCAAGAACCTGGTGCCGCCGGTGGCGGTCGCGACCGGGCCTGTGGCCTACGTGCGCTTTCACGGCCGCAACTACCAAAAGTGGTGGCAGCACGACGAGGCGTGGGAGCGATACGACTATTCCTACGGCGACGAGGAGCTGATGGAATGGTTGCCCAAGATCCGCCAGTTGGACCAAGAATCTCCGCTGACGCTGGTCTATATGAACAACCATTGGCAGGGGCAAGCCGTGGGCACGGCCAGACAGTTGAAAACGTTGATGGAGGAGACAGATTAGTGGCAAAAACAACGCGCGTCAAGTGGGTCGAGAAAAAACAGTTCGTCGGCACCGATAGCAGCAAGCACTCGGTGGTGATTTCCTCACAGGACGAGGAGAACGGCACTGGGATGAGCCCGTCCCAGTTGCTGCTGGTGGCGTTGGGCGGATGCACCGCCTACGACGTGGTCGCCATCCTGGAAAAGAAGCGCCAGCGGCTGACCGGGCTAGAGGTCACCGTAACCGGCGAGCAAGAGCCCGACCCGCCCTGGCCCTACCGCAAGATCCACCTCCACTACCAGGTGCGGGGCCGGGAACTGGGCGAGAAAGCGGTGCACGATGCGATCAAAATCTCGGAGGAAAAGTACTGCTCCGTCTCCGCGACGGTGCGCGGCGTGGCCGAGATCACCTACGACTATACCATCATTGAGGACTAGAGAGCGGCAATTTGGACCGCCAAGGCGCCAAGGACGCGAAGAAAAAGCCAGAACTTTGTGCTTTCTCAATAATTCGGGAAGGTAAGTCGGAATGGCATTCCGACCTACTCCCGCCCCGACTCTTTGAAAAGATGCAACCTGGCGTTCTTTGCGTCTTTGCGAGGGATTTTTCGCCCTTCGGCAGCAACGGTGGGTGAAATGGCTGTCCAAGACCTCGGAGGTCTACTCGTAGAATCACCAATCACAAGATCAACATCGCGTCGCCAAAGCTGTAGAAACGATACCGCTCCCCAACCGCCTCGGCGTAAGCCCGGTCGAGCAGTTCCTTGCCCGCAAAGGCCGCCACCAACATCAGCAGCGTCGAGCGGGGCAGGTGAAAGTTGGTGAGCAGCACGTCCACGGCGCGATACCGGTAGCCAGGGTAGATAAAGAGATCGGTAGGACCATCGAACCCGCTTACCGCCTGCCACGGACAAGCCTCCGCACACGCTTCCCCACCCACTGCCGCCAGAGCCGCCGTCTCCAACACCCGCACACTCGTCGTGCCCACCGCGACGACGCGCCGCCCCTCCAGCTTGGCCTGATTGACCTGCCGCGCCACCTCCGGCGTCAGCGAGCAGTACTCGGTGTGCATGTGGTGTTCTTCGATCCGCTCCTCGCTCACCGGGCGAAAGGTGTCCAGGCCGATGTGCAGAGTGACAAAGGCGGAGCGCACGTCCATCTCCCGCAGTTGCAGCAACAATTCTGGCGTAAAGTGCAGCCCGGCGGTCGGGGCCGCCGCCGAGCCGGGCGCGCGCGCATAGACCGTCTGGTAACGACCATCGTCCGCCAGCGGAGTGTGGATGTAGGGCGGCAGCGGCGTGACGCCCACCCGCTCCGCCAACGGCAGCACCGGCCGGTCGAAAGCGAGAACCCGCATCCCGCGCTCCCCCGCCTCGATCACTTGAGCCTCCGCGCCGGTGGGCCGGCCAGCGGGGCCATCGAGCAGATGCAAGCGCAGCCCCTCGCGGACGCGCCTTCCTCTCACCAACGCCTCCCACGTATCGTCGGTTCGCTGGCGCAGCAGCAGGATTTCCACCCGGCCGCCGGTCGGTTTGCGTCCAAAGAGCCGGGCGGGAATGACGCGGCTCTCGTTGTGCACCAACAAGTCGCCAGGGCGCACGAGCTGGGGTAAATCGTGAAAGCGGCGATGGGAGATGGAACCAGCGCTCCGCTCCACCACCATCAGGCGCGAAGCGTCGCGGGGCTCGACGGGCGTCTGGGCGATCAGCTCGGGCGGGAGTTGGTAGTCGAATTCTGCGGTCCTCAAATGCGCCCTTCCAGCAAAAAATAGTCGGCCAGCGGCTCCTCGTAACCGACCGGGAGGTACTCGCCCGTGCTCGGCTCCACGCGGTAATCCCCTTGATAGTCGCCGCGCGCGATCCGTTCCAGCATCGTCGCCAGCCGGTCAATGTCCTCGCTGTTATTGTAGCAGCCAAAACTGACGCGCACCATGCCCGGCATGTTCGACTTGTCGCCGCCGAGCAACCGCTTGCGCCAGGCGGCGCGCTCGTCCGCGCTCAAGCCCAATAGATGCACCACGTAAGGATGGGCGCAAAAGCAACCGCTGCGCACGCCGATGCCGCCCTCGTAGCCCAGGATGGCCGCCACCAGAAAATGGGGCACCCCTTCCAGAGTAAAAGGGATGACGCCGACTCTCTCACCGGTCCGCGCCGGGTCAGTCTCGCCATAGATTCTGATGCCGGGGATAGCGCTCAACCGCTCCAGGGCATAGATGACCAATTCCTCCTCGTGGGCGGCGATGTTGTCCATCCCCACCTCCATGAGCGTCCGCGCGGCCACCGCCATCGCCACCGCGCCCGCCACGTTGGGGCTGCCCGATTCGTCCCGGTCGGGCAGTCCGGCCCAGTAGATCTCGTCCAGCGTCACCAAGTTCACCGTGCCTCCGCCGGTGTACTCTGGCCCGCTCTGGAGAAAGACCTCGCGAGGGCCGACGAGCGCGCCGGTTCCAAAGGGCGCGTACATCTTGTGCGCCGAAAGCGCCACGAAATCGAGATGTTCTGGATCATCGTCCGGCTTCATATCCACCCGGCGATGGGGGGCCAACTGAGCCGCGTCCACCAGGATTCTGGCTCCGGCCGCGTGCGCCTTGCGGGCCAAGCGGTGAATCGGCTGCAAAAAGCCGGTCACGTTAGAAGCGCCCGCGACCGCCACCAGCGCCACTCGACCGGCGTGCTCCTCCAGCTTGCGCTCGAAATCCTCCTCATCCAGCCGGCCCTGCGACGTGGCCCGCGCGTGCACCACCCGGGCGCGACCGCGCCAGGGCAGGTCGTTGGAATGGTGCTCCAACTGGGTCGTGACCACCACCGAGTCTGGCGACAGAGGCAGCCGGTAAGAGAGCTTGTTGATCGCCTCGGTGGTGTTCTTGCCAAAAATGACAGTGTTGGTACCCAGGTCGGCCCCCACAAAACGCCCGACGATCTCGTGCGCCCGGTCGTAGGCCACCGTGCTCAACCGTGACTTGAAGCCGCTGCCTCGATGGACACTGGAGCAAAAGGGCATAAAGCGTTCCAGCGCCTCCATCACGTCCCGCAGCGGCGGCGTGCTGGCCCCGTTGTCCAGATTGACGTAAGGGACAAGGCTTCCGTCGAGCAAAGGCACGCGCCGGTCCAGGCCCAAAATTCGGTCGCGCATATTCACCGGCCGACCTGAGCCGGTACAGCTACACATAGGAACACCTCCTGGGATTCGAAATCTGTGGGCAGTATCGGAGATCTAAAGAGCCGCGCCCAGCGCCGTCACGCAAACTCAACCGGCTGCTGGCGCGTCTCGGCGTCGAGAAACTGGGCCAGACGCTTGCGGAAGAAGAGCTGAACGACGCCAGTGGGGCCGTTGCGGTGCTTGGAGACGATGATGTCGGCAATGTTCTGCCTTTCGGTGTCGGGATGGTACAACTCGTCGCGGTAGATGAACATCACGACGTCCGCGTCCTGCTCCAGGGACCCACTTTCGCGTAAATCTGCCAGCACCGGCCTCTTATCAGTGCGTTGCTCGACGGCGCGGGAAAGCTGCGAAGCGGCCACCACGGGCAGGTCCAACTCGCGCGCCAGCGCCTTGAGCGAGCGGGAGATATAGGAGACCTCCTGCACGCGGTTCTCGGAGCGCACGTCGCCCGTCATCAACTGCAAATAGTCCACCAGCACGAGGTCGAGCCCGTGCTCGGCGTGGAGGCGGCGGGCCTTGGTGCGCAGTTGCAGCGCCGAGATGGAGGGCGTGTCGTCAATATAGACCGGCAGGTCGGCCAGCTTGCCGGTGGCCTGGACAAAGAGCGGCCACTCGTCTTCCCGCAGGTCGCCTAACCGCAGCCGCTGGGTATCAATGCCGGTCTCGGCAGACACCAGACGCTGCACGATCTGCTCAGACGACATCTCCAGGCTAAAGATGGCGACGTGCTGGCCGTGCCGGGCCGCGTTGCGGGCGACCGAGAGGCACAGCGAGGTCTTGCCGACCGAGGGCCGGGCGGCGATGATGACGAAATCGGAGCGTTGGAACCCGCCCAGCAGCCGGTCAATGTCCGTATAACCGGTGGGCACGCCCAGCGGCTCGCCCTGGTGGGCGTAGAGGTACTCGATGCGGTCATAGTAGCGGCGGATGACGTCCTGAATGGGGGCCAGGTCGCGCGTGATGCGCCGTTGGGAGACACTGAAGAGCGCCTGCTCGGCCTGGTCAACCGTCAGGTCTATTTCCTCGGCCTCCTGGTAGGCCAGTTGGGCGATCTGGCTGGCCGCGCTGATCAGCCGCCGGCGGATGGCGGCCTGCTCGACGATGTGGCCGTAGGATTCGACGTGGATGGCGCTAGGGACGGCGTTGATGAGCTGGGTGATGTAGGCCGTCCCGCCCAGCTCCTCCAGTTGCTCCCGCCGTTCCAGTTCGTCACACAGCGTGACAAAGTCAATCGGCTCGCGTCGCTCGTGGAGCGCCAGGACGGCCTCATAGATCCAACCGTTCTTTTGGATGTAGAAATCTTCCCCCTTCAGAAAGGGGGTGACGCGGAACAGCGCTTCGGGGTCAATCAGGAGCGAACCGAGCACCGCTTCCTCGGCCTCGATGCTGTGGGGGATCATCTTGTCGGGAACGGCCATGTGGCTTCCTATTGCAGGGGCATGTCGTCCAGGTCGAGAGTGTCTACAAAATCACGAAAGGCCGCCAGTTCCTCGTCGTCCACGTCGGAAACGTCCGCTTCTGGCATTATGCCTTCCGCCATCACTTGCTCCTCGACAAAAATCGGAACGTTGGCACGCACCGCCAGGGCGATAGCGTCGGAGGGGCGCGAGTCTATCTCTAGCTTGCGCCCGTTCACGTTGACGGTGATATAGGCGTAGAAGGTATCGTTGCGCAGAGCATTCACGGTGATGTGAGAGACCTGCCCCCCCATCTCGGTGATGGTGTTGTTGAGCAGGTCGTGGGTCAAAGGACGGGGCAACTCGATCTCGCGCAAGCGTATGGCGATAGCCTCCGCCTCGTAAGGCCCGATAAAGATGGGCAGGAGCCGTTCGGAGTCTATCTCTTTGAGCAAGATCACGCGGTGGTCCGACATCAAGCTGACCTGGATGCTGTCTACTTTTACCTCAACCATTATTCACCTCCCCAACAGAACTGATTCAATTATACCACTGACCCGTGACGGATGGCAAATGCCGAACTGTGGTTATCCACAAGTGTTCGAGATTACTCGTTTGACTCATATCATCCGCCGCAGGGACGCAGAGCTGGTTGGCTGACAAGACTGATTGCTGGCACTGCGAGCGGAGGTGAAACCGCCGATGACCGCCGATTGACGCCGATGGAAAGGCCGATTCTTCCTGAATTATCGGCGTCAATCGGCGTGCATCGGCGGTTGGGAAGATTCGTCAGCCAATCAGGGCACAGAGAAGCCGAGTCAGGGCTGTTTTCTTCATTCTCTGCGTCCTCAGCGCCTCTGTGGTGAGATGTGCAATCGCCAGCGGTGACTGGATTGCCCCCTGCGCGCTACCCCTCCCACAACAGGTCGCCGCGCAGCGCCCGCTTGAGAAGCTGGAACATGGCCCAGCTCTCCCAGGCAAAGGGCGGAAAGCCCAGCAGGCCCAACACCGGCATGCGGAAATAGTGGAGGCCAAAGTCGAGCGGCCAGGGCACAAAGTAGCGCCAGCCGGCGGCGGCCCAAAAGTTCCAAAACTCCCACAGGAACCCGCACACCATCCCCGCCGCCAGCAGCCGCAGCGCCGGGACCGGGTCGCCGCGCGCCCACTTCCCCAGCGGCGATGGGACGCCCAGTTGCATATTGATCGGCTCCAGCAGAAGGATAAAGCCGATCCAGACAAAGCCAAAGGTGTAGCGGGCTATGTGGAGGGGCAGCAGCGGCGGAATGGCCACACAGGCCAACCCCACCACGAACGTCCCCGCCAGCAACGTCGGCGAGAGCGGGCGGGGTTTCGCTCTCAGGCCACGTAGGAAGCCCAACCCCTCCAACACATCGGCCGTCTCGAACATCCCCGGCATGATCGTGGCAAAGGACCACAGAAAGGCCCAGTTCCGCTCAAGCGGCCGCTCTGGCACGCCCACGTAACCCCAGTTCTGCAAGCGCAGGTTGTACACCTCGAACAGCAGCCAGCAGCCGACCGAGATCCAGACCATCATCAACACCTCGCGGGGCCGGTCGTGAAGCAGCGAGTGACCCCGCCAGTGCAGCGCCAGCGCGTCGGCAAAGAGGATGTAGCCGCTCCAGACGATGGGCGTGAACCACGTGGCGACAAACGGCTGCCGGGCAAAGAGGCAAACCTCGGCCCCGACGACGATGCCCAAACCCAGCCATCCGTACCATTTGAAACGCATCGCGCACCTCCCAGCACCGCCCCGGCCTGAAAGCGCCGGCGCTGGACTGCGCCTCCCAGCGCCGCCTGTTCCACGGCGGCGCGGCTTTGCTACGCGCGACCTGAGGGGGGCGGATGCTCCCCCAGACTCCCTCCATCAGAAATCCAGAAACCAGCAGCCCAGCAGATCACCGTCCTGGCGCAACACCAGCACACCGAAACCCGACGAAGTTGGGGCTGAAGACCGGGGCGTTGAGGCTGCGGCTCGCCACGCGGACGTAGCGCCAACTGAGGCGCCACCCGCCCCCGCGCAACACCTTGGAGTCTCCCGTCGCCGGGCCGGTGGGATTGGCCTGCGGTTGGGAGGGATAATCGCCGTACCAATCGGCCACCCACTCCCAAACGTTGCCGCTCATATCGTACAGGCCCAGCTCATTGGGAGCCTTTTGCGCAACAGGATGAGCCCGGTCGCCTGAATTACTCTCATACCACGCCACGTCGTAAAGATCGTCGCTGCCAGCGTACAGATACCCCTGGCTCTTCTGCCCGCCCCGCGCCGCGTACTCCCACTCCGCCTCGGTCGGCAGCCGCGCTCCGGCCCATTCGCAGTAGGTCAGGGCGTCGTTCCAAGAGACGCCCACCACCGGATAGTTGTCCCCGTTAAACATGGTGTCGTCCGCGTAGCCTGATGCGTTACATTCGCCATCCGCCACGCACAGCGCATATTGGGCATTCGTGACCTCGGTCTGGTCAATCCAGAAACCGTCGAGCGTGACGGTGTGTTGGGGGAACTCGTCACTGTAGGCATACGGGTCGCTCCCGGCGCTGCCCATCTGCAAGGCGCCGCCCGGCACATAGACCATCGCCATCCCGTCGGCGGGGCGGGCCTGGATGGTGACTGGGGCCGGCTCCCCTGTTGGTTCAGGAGGTGGCGTTTCGGTTGGTTCAGGGGATGGCGTTGCGGTTGCAGGCGCAAAGGCAGCCTGCCACAGTTGCGGCCCCAGAGTCACACCGATGCACAGAAGCAGCGCCGCTAGCGCCCCCCCACCCGCGATCCAGGCCCAGCCCGGCGCCGGCCCGCGCTGCGGGCGGGTCGCCGGCTCGCGCGCCTGGGCCAACTGCGCCTCTCGCTCCCGGCGCAGCCCCGCCTCGGCCTGTTCCAGCAGGGCGCCCACGTCGCGGTAGCCAGGCTCCAGGGTTTCGATGTCGGCACAGAGCCGCCTGGCTTCCTGCCACCGTTTCCGCCGCAAGGCGGTACTGGCTTGGTCGTAGAGCCGCGCCAGCCGCGCCTGGCGTTCCCGCTCCGCTTTCTCGCGGGCCAGTCGCTCCTGTTTCGCCTTCTCTCGCGCCGCGCGTTCCGTCTCGGCCTTTTGCGCGGCCAGACGTTCGGCCTCGGCCTGCTCGCGCGCGCTGCGTTCCCGCTCCGCTTTCTCGCGGGCCAGTCGCCCCTGTTTCGCCTTCTCTCGCGCCGCGCGTTCCGCCTCGGCCTTTTGCGCGGCCAGACGTTCGGCCTCGGCCTGCTCGCGCGCGCTGCGTTCCCGCTCCTCGCGCTCTCTTTCCTCCGCCGCCTGGGCCTCCTGTTCAATTCTGGCGTACGCTTCCAACCTCTCGGTCGCGGCGCTCGAGACGCGGCGACTGTCGTCGTCTGCCAGGCGGGTCAGGGCGGCGCGGGCCGCGAGCACCAGACCCGGATGGCTGCCCTGGAGTAGGCGGTCAAGCTCGTCCACCGCGCCCTCGCGTACCCCCGTAAAGGAACTCTCAATGGCTTGGAGTAACTCGGACGGCAACTCGACCGGCTTGACGCTCCAGTGCGGGTTGCGGGCGATGAGGATATCGCCCTGCAAGTCAAAAGTCCACTTGCCGGGGGTCTGCTGGTGCATTTCGTCCATCACCCGGCCGTAGACATAGTCGTACAGCTCGTCGAGCGAGACCCAGCCGTCGTCGTCCAGGTCGGCTTGGCCGGTCTCCAGTCCCTGCACCAGGTAATGGGTAAAGACCGAGCGGCTGCCTTCGCCGATGATCTCGTCGCCCTGGAAGGCATACTGGGTGGAATTGGAGGCGGTCAGCACCACGCGGCCCCGCCCCTCGAAGCGATCGTGGACATTCACGCTCTCGCCCCCCTTGGCGACCATCCCGCGGGCAAAGGCCCCGCTGTGGCAGCAGTCGAGGATAAGCACCTGGCGGCGGGAGCGGCCGGCCGTCATCGTCTCGTTGACAAAGGTGGCAGGCACCGCCGTGGCGCGGAGCAGCTTGCGGCGGGTGTCGGTGGTAGCCAGGTAGAGCCGCCCGTCGTCGTCCTTGACGCCGTGCCCGGAAAAGTAGAGCAGCAGCAGATCGTTCCGCCCACGGTCGGCAAAGAAGGAGGCGATCTCGAAGCGCACCTCGTGAGAGGGGCGATTGGTGAGCACCTTGACCTGCTCAAAGCCGCCGATGGCACCATCGCCCAACACGCGCGCCAGGGCCTCGGCGTCCTGGGCCGGTGCGACTAACTGTTGCAGGGTATCGTCCTGGAACTCGTAGCTGGCGACGATGAGGGCGAGCCGTTTTCCGGTCTGTTTTTCGGCCATTGGCTACCTCAGTTGGCTACCTCAGTCGGTGTGTTGGTAGTAGTATAAGCGACTTTGCGATTTGGGCAAGTCAGGGTTCGGAAGGGATTCCGCAACAAGTGTGATGATCTAGTGGTGGAGTAACTGCTACTCAGACTTGAGTCGCACCCTGCAAGAGCCGGTGCCGGTACATCACCCCCCGCCCCACCCGTTCCACGGCGGCGCGGCGATACAACAAAAGAGAGGGCCAGCCTTTCTGAGGCTGGCCCTCTCCAATTTGTCAACCCGCCCGCTCCGGCAGAGCAGCGGAGCGGCAAGGTTATCCGGTCACTATGCCACCTTGTGAGGCCGCACCATCTCTGCATCCAAAGGCACGGGGCTGACGCCGATCTGGGCCACGCGGCTGGCCTGCTTCCCGAAGCGGACCTGTCGCTCCGCCGCCATCAGCGTATTGCGCATGAGCATTGCGTTCGTCATAGGGCCGGCGCCGCCGGGGACGGGGGTGATGGCGCCCGCGATCTCTTTGACCGCCTCAAAGTCCACGTCGCCAACCCACTCGCCGTTCAGCTTGGCGAATCCAAAGTCGAGCACGGTAGCGCCCGGCTTGACCATATCGGCCGTGATCAGATGGGCGACGCCCGTGACGCTGGCGAGAATATCGGCCTGGCGGGTCATCTCGGCCAGGGGCTTGGTGTGCAAGTCGCAGACGGTGACAGTGGCCCAGTGGCGGGTGAGCAGCAGGGACAGGGGCTTGCCGATCAGGTTGCTGGCCCCGACGATCACCGCCCGGCGGCCATCTACCTCGACGTTGTAGCGCTTGAGCAATTCCAGACCGCCCAGGGGTGTGGCCGGCACTAGATAGGGGCCGGTGTCCTGTGGTCGGTCTACAAAGGCTGCCTTGGCCAACCGCCCAGCGTTCAAGGGGTGTGCGCCGTCCACGTCCTTGGCCGGATCCATAGCTTCGATCACGACCGGCGGCCTGATGCCCTCCGGCATAGGCTGCTGAATGATGATGCCGTGCACGTTTTGGTCGTCGTTCAGTCTCCGCACCAGCCGCACCAGCTCATCCTCGCTCGCGTCCGCGGGGCGGGTGTGAGCCTCGAAAGCGATGCCGCACTTTTCACAGGTGCGCTCGATCATACCGGCATAACTGACAGAGGCCGGGTCGCTGCCCGCGCGAACTAACGCCAGCGTCGGCGTTGCGCCCCACTCTGCTTCAAACGATGATACTCCCTTTTTAACCTCCGTCTGAATCTCTTTGGATACTTTCCGTCCATCTAGAATTTTGGCGCTCATCTTTTTTCCTCCTCAAATTTGATTTGTTTGATGTTTTTCAAGCGTCCACATCTTACCACGCTGACCGAGGTTTGTCATCGGCTAAAGCATCCATTTTGCCCCTAAGCGCTTACTCATATCCACACTCCTCCCAAACTCGTAGCCGCCGCTAGGTATTTTGGCGTACAGACAATATGCGTATTGGCAGGTCTCGCAGCTGCTCAGTCGCCCGGCTCGAAGTGATCGTTTTTTTCACCACAGAGGCACGGAGGACACCGAGATAGGACATTTTTGTGTTTTCTCCGTGCTCTCTGTGTCTCTGTGGTGAGATGTGGGCAATCACCAACTTTAGGGGGGTTGACAAGTTACATCGTATTGTGGTATAGTAACACTTAGAAATCGTTCAAAGATAACGGCATTTGATACCTGCTTTTCGAGCGAAACTGCACGCTGTTTCTACACAACAACTTGGCGGAAGAACGTATACCGCTACCCGAACAAATATGGGAGCACAAGCCTGACGCCTGGCTGTCAAACGCTGTGCTCCTAACGGCTGTTTTGTGACTGTGAGATGAACTTGGATAAAAAACCAGAATTGATAGAGGAAATAGACGGCGAGGAATACCTGCTGACCAAGGCGGAGGAGCAGGGCTTTGTCACTTACGACGACATTCTGACCGCTTTCCCCGAGGCCGAAGAGAACATCGAGAACCTCGAAAATATCTTGACCACGCTCATAGAAACTGGCATCGAGATAGGCTCGCTAGAGGAAATCGAGGAAAGAAAAAAACAAGAAAATATGGAGACCAATGACCTGGAACAGATCGCCGCAGCGGTCGACCAGCAAGCATACTTTGATACGATCAGGATAGATGACACGATCGGTCTCTACCTCAAGGAAATTGGCCGCGTGCCATTGCTCACGGCTGAAGAGGAAGTCATACTGGCCAAGCGCATGGAGGCCGGCCAAGTTGCTCGAGAGGAACTGAATCGAAATGGCATTGACCCGGAAAAACGAGCTGAATTTCAGGCGCTGGTACAGGACGGCCTGAACGCCCGCGAGCATCTCATTCGCGCCAACTCGCGCCTGGTGATCAGCGTGGCTAAAAAATACATCGGCCGTGGCGTGCCCTTCCTCGATCTCATCCAAGAGGGCAACATTGGCCTCATACGCGCCGCCAATAAATTCGACTACCAACTGGGACACAAGTTTTCCACCTATGCGACCTGGTGGATTCGACAGGCGGTCACGCGCGCGATTGCCGACCAAAGCCGCACTATCCGTGTCCCGGTCCACATGGGCGACCAGATCAACAAACTATTGCGCATTTCTCACCGGCTGACGCAAGAACTAGGACGCCGGCCCATCCCAGAGGAACTGGCCAAAGAGCTGGAAGTACCACCGCGCAAGGTCAAGGATATGCTAAAAGTAGCTCGTCGCCCCCTTTCGTTAGAGATGCCCACGGACGACGACGGAAACAGCGAATTGGGAGATTTCATCGAAGACGAGGATAGCACCGCCCCGGACGAAGAAGTAACCTCTGCAATGTTGCGCGAGTTATTGCGTCACACCCTCCAAGACCTCCCGCCGCGTGAAGTGCGCATTCTACAGATGCGCTACGGCCTGGTGGATGGGGAAACTTACACCCTGGAAGAGGTGGGCAAAAAGCTGGGCGTCACCCGCGAACGGGTGCGCCAGATAGAGGCTCAGGCGCTTAGCCGCCTGCGCCATCCCACCCACGCCCGCAAGTTGCGCGATTATCTGAGCAAGTAACTGCTCAGGCTCAAGCCGCACCGCCGTAGAACAGACGGCGCCAGGGCAGAGAGCAATCCAGCACCGGCCGAAAGTGCCGGTGCTTTTTATTTGGGTGTGCTTCATTTCAGTAGAGACCCTAGACCTCGGAGGTCTCTGCCGAGCTTGTGCTCGCCCAAAACCGCTGATTTGGGCAGTTTTTGAGCCTGAAAACACATCTCATTAGACCTCCGAGGTCTTGCCCAACTTGTTTGAAACGCACCCTTTTTATTTGGTCTCAATAGCGATTTATGCTACAATCTGGCGGGATGGTTCGGTGGCAAGTTGAAATAGGTTGACACTTTTGTGTCTGCTTCAAACTACCGCCCGGCAAAAGTCGCCGGGCTACAAAGCAGCGGGGGATAAATCCCCCTTACTTTCCACGAAAAACAGCCGTTTTCTTGCTGAATTGTAATGGTAAGCCCGATTTTATCGGGCCTCGATTTTATCGGAATACGCATCGGGCCCTGCTCTGCGGGCCGCACGAGAAAATGTCAACAAAATCGTGAACCATCCCAATCTAGCGCAATGAACGGCAGCAATTCTCATCATAATGTCGTGGGCAAGTGGATTGGAGGCTTTAGCCGGATTTGGAATGTCAAAAAGCACCGGCTGAAGCCTCGAATCCGGTAAAATGAGAATTGCTGAATGAACGGGGAGCGTGTGTCGTGAGTCGCAAAGTATGTCTCTGGAGCGTGACGTTAGTGCTGTTGGCCTGCAGCAGCCTGCCCTACCTCGTCGCCTGGGCAGCGACGCCCGAGAATGCGCACTTCACCGGGTTGTTGGTCAATCCATTCGACGGGCACTCTTACATCGCCAAAATGCGCCAGGGACTGGATGGCTCCTTCCGCTTCCGGCTGGCATTCACGCCCGAACCACAGACCGGAGCCTATCTGTTCCTGCTCCACCTCGCGCTGGGCCATCTGGCGCGCTGGACCAGACTGCCGCTCATCGCCGTGTATCACGCGGCGCGGCTGCTGACGAGCGCCACCCTGCTCGTGACGGTCAATCGCTTTATCCTCTCCCTGGGAGGAGAGCGGGCGCAACGACGACTGGCCCTGCTGCTGTCGGCCGTCTCGTCGGGGCTGGGGTGGCTGGTCGCGTTGCTGGGCTACCGGTCCGCCGACCTGTGGGTGCCAGAAGCGTTCGTGTTCTACTCAATAATGGACACCTTGCACTTCCCACTGGCCATCGCGCTGATGCTGGTGGTGCTGATGGCGTTGGCCCGCCCCGGCCGGCAACCGAGTTGGCGCGAAACACTGGTCGCGGCCGCGGCGTCGGTGGGGCTGGGCGTGGTGCAGCCCTTTGGCGTAATCCCGGTCTATGCCACGCTGGCGGTCTGGCTGGCCTTGCGCTGGCTGCGCGACCGGCGGATGGAGTGGCGGCGGGTCGGCTGGACGGCAGTGGCCGGGCTGGCGGCGCTGGCCTATCCGCTGTACGGCCTGCTGGCTATCCGGGCCGACCCGGCGCTGGTCGCCTGGAGCACGCAGAACCAGACCCCCTCGCCGCCGCCGTGGGACTGGCTGCTGAGCTTTGGCCTGCTGGCGGCGCTGGCGCTGCCGGGCGCGGTGAAAGTAGCCCGCCGGCGGGCCGATGGCGGCCTGCTATTGCTGGCCTGGGTGATCGCCGCAGGCGTGGGGATGTACGCGCCTCTGGCGCTCCAGCGACGATTGGCTCTGGGATTGCAGGTACCGCTGGCGCTGTTGGCAGCGGCGGGCTGGCAACAAGTGATACAGCCTCGACTGCGACGGCGGCGAAAGGTATTGACTATGGCGCTGGTGGCCTTCTCGTCGCTGACCAACCTGTTCCTGATGGCGATCTTTGCGCTCGGGGCGTTGGGCGGCGAGCCACGATTCTACCTGAGCGAGAACGAGTGGCAGGCGCTGATGTGGCTGCGAGCTCAAGTATCTCACGATCAGGTGGTGTTGTGTGCGCCCCAGACCGGAATGTTCGTGCCGGCCTGGGCCGGACAGCGCGTGGTCTACGGCCACCCCTTCGAGACGGTGGACGCAGAGAGACGGAAAGCACAGGTGGAGACATACTGGGCCGGCGAAATGGATGCGGTGGAGCGAGAATCGTTCTTGCAAGAGAACGGCGTGGGATACGCGCTGGTCGGGCCGAGGGAGTTAGAGATTGGAGATTGGAGATTGGAGATTGGGGATTGGAGGCTGGTGTTCGAGGCGGGTGACGTGAGAGTATACGAGGTGACGCAGTGACGAGGAAATGGGGTACATCTTTCATTGCCTACTGCTCATTGCTAATCCTAGCGCTGATACTGCTTGGGCCGGTGGTGCTCCATCCAACCTGGTGGCTGTGGAAACCAAAAGCTCCGCACTCTGATCTGGCGGTGACGCACTGGCCGAACGCCAACTTTACGCGGCGGGCGTTGTGGGAACAGGACCAGTTCCCGCTATGGCGGCCCACGATCATGAGCGGGACGCCCTTTGCCGCTAACCCACTGGCGGGCTTGTACTATCCACCTAACTGGCTCTTCCTGTTCCCGCCCTGGCTGCCGCTGGAGGTGGGATTCAACCTTTCAGCACTCGCTCACTTGTGGCTGGCGGGGGCGGCGATGTACGCGCTGATGCGGCGCGGCCTGGGCGCCGGCGTGTGGGGGGCGCTGGCGGCGGCGGTGGCCTACGAGGCGTCTCCCAAATTGCTGGCCCACCTGGGCGCAGGGCACGTGGGATGGGCGCAGGCGTGGGGATGGCTGCCGCTGGTCGTGCTGTGCGTGATGCAAGCGGGCGGGGGGACAGGGGAGCAGAGGAGCAGGGGAGCAAAGGAACAGAAGAGCGCGTGGGCGGTGGGGGCGGGAGCGGCGCTGGCGATACAATTCTGCGCCGACGTGCGTATGACAGCCTACACACTGATAGCAGCCGTAACCCTGGTGTTGGTGTTGGTGTTTGCGATTCGCGATTCGCAATTCGCAATTCGCTTATTCGCTCATTCGCTCATTCGCTCATTCGCCATCTTTCTGGGCCTGGCGGCCTGCCAGTGGGTGCCTTTGGCGGCGCTATTGCCGGAGACCACGCGGGCCTCGATGACGCTGAACGACGCAGCGGTCTGGTCGCTGCCGCCGCACTACCTGCTGGGACTGCTGGTCGCCGACCGGGGCGGCTTTCACGAGTGGATGACCTACGTCGGGCTGAGCACGCTGGCGCTGGCGACGCTGGGCGTGTGGCAGGCGCGGCGCGTACGGCGGCGGCGCTGGCTGGCCGGCTGGCTGCTGGGCCTGGCGGTCTTGGCCGCCTGGTTCAGCCTGGGAGAGAACGGCGCCATCTTTACTCTGCTCTACCGGCTGATACCCGGAGTGGGACTGTTGCGCGTGCCGCCACGTATATGGGTATTGGCGACCTTTGCGGCGGCGGCGCTGGCCGGGCTGGGCGTGGATGAAACGATCCGCCGGGAGGGCAGACGCCGCCGCGCCGGCCCGCTGGTGTTCGGACTGGTCGCCGTCGGGCTGGTGGCGGCGGATCTATTGAGCGTGGACGCGACCCTGATCGGCGCCCTTCCGCCGCAACAAGTATTCGCCCCCGTTCAAAATGTGGCGCTGTACCTGGCGCGCGCTAGAGAGAAGGAGGACTTTCGAGTCTATTCTCCCTCGTTCAGCCTCCCCCAGCACACAGCCGAACTATACGGCCTCGACCTGGTCGGTGGGGTGGATCCGCTCCAACTGCGCGTCTACGCCGATTATCTCAACCGCGCGGCCGGCGTGGAGACGGGCGGGTATGGCGTGACACTGCCCACCCTGCCGCCCACCGGCGAGGTCGAAACGGCCCTGGCGGGGATCGTGCCCGATGCGCGGATGATGGCTCAACTGGGCGTCAGATACGCCGTATCCGCCTTCCCGTTCGAGCAGGAGCCGTCCGCAGAGTCGGACTGGCTGCCCTTAGCTGCAAAAGACGGCGTCTACCTGTACGAAAACGCTGTAGGGACGGCGCTGCCCTCCGGCTCGCTCGCATCCAGCGACCCCGTGATCGCGCTGCGGGACGGGGCCGTGCTGTTCGAGTATCAGCCCCGCCCCGTCTATTGGGGCGGGGCCGTCTCCGGCGCGACGTTAGTGGGGCTGGTCATTTGGTGGGCGCTTGGGAGCAGACGATCGTGGACGTCGCCATAACGCGCCGCGAGTACCACTTCGTGATCCTGCTGGGGATGGCGGCTCTCGCCATCACCTCCATCCCCTACCTCCTCGGCGCTGCGCTGGCGACAGAGGGCCGCGTCTTTGGCGGCTTTGTCTACGCAGTGGAGGATTGCTACTCCTACCTGGCCAAGATGCGGCAGGGAGCCGAGGGCGACTGGCTGTTCCACATCGCCTACACGCCGGAGCCGCATCAGGGCGCCTTCTTCTTCCCCTTCCACCTGCTGCTGGGTAAAACGGCGGCCCTGCTGCCGGGCGGCGACCTCACGACGCGCCTGGTGCTCGTCTACCACGCGGCGCGGTTGGCCTGCGGATTGGGACTGCTGTTGATGACCTACCGCTTTCTGGCCGAGTTCACACACCGGTTGGTGGTGCGGCGGGTGGCCTGGTTGATGGTCACTTTCGGCGGGGGGCTGGGCTGGCTGCTGGTCGCGCTGGGGCAATCCCACTGGTTGGAAAGTATGCCGCTGGATTTCATCCTCCCGGAGGGATTCACGTTTCTGGTTCTGTACGGCTTTCCTCACATCGCTCTAGGGCGGACGCTGCTGTTGTGGGGACTCTTGCTCCTGCTGAAAGCGTGGGGAAAAAGTACAACGTCCAAAGTCCCAAGCCCGACGTCCAATACCCAAAGTCCAAGCCACGCTTCACGTTTCACTCTCCCCGCCGCAGGCGCGGGTGTATGCTGGCTGACGATGGGCCTCGTCGTCCCCTTCTACGTCGCAGTGGCCTGGGCAGTGACCGGGGCCGCCTGCCTGGCGCTGGCGCTGCGCGAACGGCGGGTTCCCTGGCGCGAGGGGGTGCTGGCGGGACTGGCCGCCCTCATCGCCGCGCCGGCCGTGGCCTACAGCGCCTGGGTGTTCACCCACGACCGCGTGTACGCGACCTGGGCCGCCCAGAACTTGATCCTCTCGCCACACCCCTTGCACTACCTGGCGGCCTATGGAGCACCGTTGCTGCTGGCGGCCTTTGCCGTGCGCGAGGCCTGGCGCGACGAGGGGCCGGCCTGGCTGCCGCTGGCGTGGGTGGCGGTCGCGCCGCTGCTGGTCTACCTGCCCTTCAACCTGCAACGCCGGCTGGTCGAAGGAGCCCAAGTACCCCTCAGCCTGCTGGCGGCCTGGGGATTGGCAAAGATATCAAGTTTCGAGTTTCGAGTTTCGAGTCCCACATCCAGGCTGATGGTGGGCGTTCTCCTGACCGCCCTATCGCTCACCAACGTCCTGCTGGTGGCAGGGAACTCGCTGGCGCTGCGCGGGCATCCGGCCCCGATCTACCGGGACGCGGGCGAGATTGCCGCGCTGGACTGGCTCGCCGGGCAGGCGCGGCTCGACGACGTGGTGCTGGCGGCCTACACGACGGGCAACTACCTGCCGGCGCGGGTGGGGGCGCGGGCGTTCGTGGGGCACGGGCCGGAGAGCGTCCACGCCGAGGAGAAAAAGACGCAGGTAACTCGATTCTTCGGCGCGACGACGGAAGATGCATGGAGACGACATCTGTTGGCCAAGTACAGTGTAGACTATGTCTTCTGGGGACCGGCCGAGCAGGCGCTGGGCGACTTTGAGCCGCGCAACGCAGGCTTCCTCGAACCCATCTATGAGACAGACGATTACACCTTGTTCGAGGTGGTCAAGTGAGCGCCCCAAGCCCGGTGACGCGGCCAGAGTACCACTGGGTGCTGTTCGCGAGCTTGGCGGCGCTGGCGATCACGTGCCTGCCCTACCTGTTGGGCTGGTCGCTGGAAACGGAGGAGCAAGCCTTTGGCGGCTGTATCTTTTTGGCCGACGACTGCTACTCCTACCTGGCCAAGATGCAGCGAGCAGCCCAGGGCGAGTGGCTGCTCCAAATGCCCTACACTCCCGAACCTCACGCCCGGACGTTGATCTATGTTTTCTACGTTCTGCTGGGCAAGCTGGCTGCCTTGACCGGTCTCTCCACCGTGGCAACGTACCACGCGACGCGCGTGCTCTTGGGGCTGGGCCTGTTGCTGACGGCATATCGCTTCCTGGCCGAGTTCACGCCCCGGCTGGCTGTGCGGCGGGTGGCCTGGTTGATGGTCACTTTCGGCGGGGGGCTGGGCTGGCTGCTGGTCGCGCTGGGACAATCCAACTGGCTGGGCGGTCCCCCCTTGGACTTTTACCTGCCGGAGGGTTTCGCCTTTCTGGTACTGCTCGGCTTCCCGCACCTGGCGGCGGCCCAGTCTTTGCTGCTGTGGGGACTCTTGCTCCTGCTGAAGGCGTGGGGAAAAAGTACAACGTCCAAAGTCCCAAGTCCGACGTCCAATACCCAACGTCCAAGCCACGCTTCACGTTTCACGTTTCACGTTTCACGTTTGACGTTTGACGCTTCACGTTTCACTCTCCCCGCCGCAGGCGCGGGTGTATGCTGGCTGACGATGGGCCTCGTCGTCCCCTTCTACGTCGCAGTGGCCTGGGCAGTGACCGGGGCCGCCTGCCTGGCGCTGGCGCTGCGCGAACGGCGGGTTCCCTGGCGCGAGGGGGTGCTGGCGGGACTGGCCGCCCTCATCGCCGCGCCGGCCGTGGCCTACAGCGCCTGGGTGTTCACCCACGACCGCGTGTACGCGACCTGGGCCGCCCAGAACTTGATCCTCTCGCCACACCCCTTGCACTACCTGGCGGCCTATGGAGCACCGTTGCTGCTGGCGGCCTTTGCCGTGCGCGAGGCCTGGCGCGAAGAGGGGCCGGCCTGGCTGCCGCTGGCGTGGGTGGCGGTCGCGCCGCTGCTGATCTACCTGCCCTTCAACCTGCAACGCCGGCTGGTCGAAGGGGCCCAAGTACCCCTCAGCCTGCTGGCGGCCTGGGGAGCGGCGCGCTTGTGGCACTTGGGCAAAAGTACTATCCCACACCGGCTCTTCAAGCCGGTGCTCATCAGGCGCTGCATAGTCGCGGCGCTGCTGGCGACCATGCTGCCCACCAGTCTCATCCTCCTGATCGGCAGCAGCGGGTGGATGTTCGCCCGTCCCGCGCCCATTTTTCGCGACCGCGCCGAAATAGCCGCGCTAGATTGGCTGGCCGGGCGGACCCAGCCCAACGACGCGATCCTGACAGCTTACGACACCGGCACCTACCTGCCGGTGCGTGTGGGCGCGCGGGTCTTTCTGGGCCACGGCCTGGAGACGGTGGATGCCGACGGCAAAGAGGCCATGGTCACCCGCTTCTTTGGCGCAGCGCCGGAAGACTCCTGGAAAGAATGGTTGCTGGCAGAATATGGCGTGGACTATGTCTTTTGGGGACCGGCGGAGCGGGCGCTGGGAGATTTCGACCCCAACCAGGCACCGTATCTGAAGCAGGTCTACGACGCAGGGGGGTATCGCGTGTTCGAGGTCAAGCAATGAAGACAGGAAGCGGAAAGAAAGAGACAAAAAGTCACGTTTCACGCTTTACGCTTTACGCTTTACGTTTTACGCCCCTGATCATTTTCCCATTGCCCCTGCTGTGGCGACCGCTGTTCGCGGGCGAAGCTTTCTTCTGGGGCACTCCCCTCCTGCAATTCGTGCCGTGGCAGCGCATGGCGGCCGAGATGTGGCGGGCCGGTCATCTGCCGCTGTGGAATCACTTGGTGGGCTGCGGGGCGCCGCTGGCGGCCAATTACCAGACGGCCGCCTTTTACCCGCTGAACGCGCTCTACCTGCTGCTGCCGGCCGAGGTGGCTCTGAGCTGGACAACCGCGCTCCACCTGATGCTCGCCGGATGGGGCATGTACCGCTGGGCCAGGGCCGTGGGGCTAGATCGCTTCCCGGCCCTCATCGGCGCGCTGGCGCTGGAAGGGAGCGGCTTTCTGGTGGCGCGGGCGGCTCTGTTTCCCAGCATCGCTTTCACCTTTCCCTGGTTGGCCGTCTGGCTATGGCGGGCCGAGCGCTTGACGCAAAGCCAGCGGCTACGCGACGCGCTGTGGCTGGGCCTCTCGCTGGGCCTGGGTCTCCTGGCCGGCCACGCGCAAACCGCTTTCTACGGCGGCGTGCTGTTGGCAGCCTACCTGATCTTGCGAACGATCCAAGAAGCAAAAAGCGCATCACGTCTCACGTTTCACGTTTCACGCTTCACGTTTCACGTTTCACGCTTCACGTTTCACGTTTCACGTTTCACTTTACTGATTGCTCTCTCACTTGCCATCGGCGTGGGTCTGGCCGCGGTGCAACTCCTGCCAACTGCGGAGCTGATGCTCTCGTCGCAGCGATCATCTGGCGTTAGCTATGACTCGGCTATGACCTACTCGTTCTGGCCCTGGCGTTTGATCACTTTAGCTGCCCCCGACTTTTTCGGCAATCCAGGCCAGGGCAACTATCGCGGCTACGCCGCCTACTGGGAGGACGCGGGGTACGTAGGCCTGCTGCCGCTGCTCCTGGCGACAGAAGCGGTGGTAAGCAGAAAGCGGGCCTGCGCCACGCCTCGCACCTCACGTTTCACGTTTGACGTTTCACGTTTCACGTTTGACGTTTCACGTTTCACGTTTCACGCCGTCTGGTTCTGGCTAGTTAGCGCGATCATCGCACTCGTGTTGGCGTTGGGCAAGAACACGCCCGTTTTCCCGTTTCTCTTCCATCACGTGCCCACTTTCGACATGTTCCAATCCCCCGCCCGCTGGCTGGCCGTGACCACCGTCGCGCTGGCGGCGTTGGCGGCGCTGGGCGCACAGCGGTGGCCCAGGGGACATCGCGGGCGGCGGCGAGGGGCGCTGGGAATAGTGGTGGGCGTCGCCGTGCTCGTCGGCGGGTTGGCCGCGCCACGCCTGGTCGCCAGTGTGCCCTCCACTTTTGGCGCAGCGACCGCCCGGCTCGGCGGGACCCTGGCCGTGGCGGGGACGCTCGCACTGTTGCGGCGGGACACGATCGGCTGGCAAGCAGCGGTGACAGGGTTCGTCGCGCTGGACCTGCTGCTGTTCGGCTGGCCGCTGCTGCCAACGGTGGAGCGATCGTTGTACCAGAACGTCACGAGCACGGCCATACATTTGGAATACGAACCCGGCCCGGCGGCCCGGGTCTATTGGCCCGCCGACCCCATTGAGCCGAACAGCGATTACGGGGCCGAGTACCGGGTCAAATTCGGCTATCTCAACTTTGATAGCTGTGGTCCCCGCCAGGCTAGTCACTGGTGGGAGATGCGCGAGGCCCTGCTGCCCAACACGGGAATGTTGGATGGCGTGCCCTCGGCCAACAACTTTGACCCGCTGCTGGTCGGCCGGTACGCCGATCTTTTAGAGGCGGCAGTCGAGACGCCGGCCCTGCTGCGGGTGATGGGCGTGACCCACGTCATCAGCGACCGCCCCTGGCCAGGGGGGGAAGAAATGGAGTACCGGGAGTCAAAGACTGCCAGGCTATATCGACTCCCCAACGCTCTGGGCCGCGCCTGGATCGCGCCGGCCGCTCGCTACGTCCCCCCCGGCGAGATGCTGGCCTCCCTCACCGACCCCGCCTTCGACCCCAGCGCAGAAGTATTATTGGAGACCAATTCTCTCTCCCGCCATTCGCAATTCGCAATTCGCAATTCGCTCACCTTGCACGATACCCCCAACAGAGTTACAATACACGCCATTCTGGACGCGCCAGGCTACCTGGTGCTGGCCGATACCTGGCACCCGGGCTGGCGGGCGACAGTGGATGGCCGGCCGGCCGACCTGCTGCGGGCCAACTATGCTTTTCGGGCCGTCCGGTTGGAGGCAGGGGAGCACGTGGTGGAAATGGACTATCGTCCAGCGTCGGTGCTCGTGGGCGCAACTTTGAGCCTGACGGCGCTGGCCGTGCTCGTCGCTGGGCTGCTGTTGACGCGCCGCATCCGAATCTAGCACTGGAGGCAGTTTTGCAGGTAACCGTAATCGTACCGACCTATAACGAACAGGAGAACATAGAATCGTTGGTGACGCAGTTGCTCGCGCTGCCGACGGGAGTGCACGTCATCGTCGTGGACGACAATTCACCCGACGGCACGGGCCAGATCGCCGACCGGCTGGCGGCGGAGAACGACGGGCGGGTGCAGGTCATCCACCGCGCCGGCAAGCTGGGATTGGGCACCGCCTACATCGCCGGCTTCGAACGGGCGCTGGTCGAGGGAGCCGACCTCATCTGCACTATGGACGCCGATTTCTCCCACAATCCACGTTACATCCCCGCTATGGTGGAAAAGATTGGGCAGGGCTACGACCTGGTCATCGGCTCGCGCTACGTGCCGGGCGGCGGGACCAGCGGCTGCACCTTTGATCGCAAACTACTCAGTTGGGGGGCCAACGGTTTCGCCCGCGTGATGCTGGGCCTACACGCCAGTGATACGACGGCCGGATTTCGCTGCTATCGTCGCCAGGTGTTGGAGAGCGTGGACTTGGACGAGATAAAAGCCAGCGGGTACTCGTTTCTGATCGAGATGCTCTATCGGGTGCAGCGGCGCGGCTGGCGCGTGGGAGGCGTCCCCATCATCTTTGAGAACCGCCGCCTGGGCACCTCGAAAATCTCCCAAGATGAGATCGTCAAAGCGCTGGGGACGGTGCTGCGGCTGGCACGGATGCGCCTGACTGGCAAGTCACTCTGATGGAATACGTGCGCTGTAACCTCTGCGGAGCCGACGATACCGTCGCGCTCTATCCCTGTACCATCGAGGAGAATCCCGGAGGAAACTGGTCGGCCTTTGCCTGCACCCACGCCGGATATGGCCGCCATCATACCATCGTTCAATGCCAGGAGTGCGGCCTGGTCTACACCAACCCTCGCCTGGGCCGTCGCGACATCCTCGATACTTACGAGGCGGTCGAGGATCCGCTCTACGTGGAGGAGCGGGAGGGGCGGGTATTGACCTTTGAGCATCATCTGAAGCCACTGGAGCGGCTCAGCGGCCCGCCCGCCGGTCGCCCGCTGCTGGACGTGGGTTGCCACACGGGGGTCTTTGTCGAGATCGCGGCCCGTCACGGCTGGGATGCCTGGGGGATAGAGCCTTCCCGCTGGGCGGTGGAACGGGCGCAGGCACGCGGGTTGCGCGTGATACAGGGAACCCTGGGGACGGCTGGCCTGCCGGAGACGCACTTTGACATGGTGACGATGTGGGACGTGATCGAGCACCTGACCGATCCGCGCGGCGCGCTCCAACAGGTATACCGGCTGCTCAAGCCGGGCGGCTTGGCGGTGGTGCACACGATTGACATCGAGAGCCTCTTTGCGCGGTCTATGGGCGCGCGCTGGCCGTGGCTGATGGAGATGCACATCTACTACTTTTCGCGGCGCACGCTGCGGGCAATGCTGGAAAAGTGCGGGTTCCAAGTGCTCAGCGATAGGCCCCAGGGACGCTACTTGCGGTTGGGCTATCTGATGAATCGGGTAGGCGCGCTGCTGCCACCGGTGGGCCGGCCAGCGGAGTGGCTGGTGACAAAGCTGGGGCTGCGCGGAGTGGCCGTGCCGGTGAATTTGGGGGACCTGTTCACCGCGTATGCGCGCAAGCCAGCGACCACTCTGTGAGTAATTTCCGGCCCTGAAACATCACTGATGGGCATCTGTTCCCGACGGCGCATGCTATGCTGAACCAGACGACCTGCCGTAGAGTACTACATACGGGACCCTGACGCTCGTATGATACACGACAAATCCCTCGCGCCGCCGCTGGTAATCGTTCTCGTCGCGCTGCTTATTCTGGCAGCGACCGCTGCTTGCGCTGCGCCTACTCCCGTCACGGCTTTCGTCACCGCCACTCCAACGAACACTCTCGTACCAACGAACACGCCTGCGCCGACAGCCACGCCAACCCCCACGCTTACTCCCACCCCCACCCCCCTGCCGAGCAGCGCCTTGCTAGAGCCGACGAACTACCAACCGCAGACCTACAACAACTGCGGCCCTTGCAGTATCGCCATCCTGCTGGGCTACTATGGCCCCTGGATCACGCAACACGAGGTCAACGACATAGTTCCGCCCGGCCCTTCGGTGTGCGCCAGCGCCGACTATATGCCCCATCACCAACTCGAGGGCAGAGCGTACCAGGTGCCGTCGCTCCGCGACCCAATCCGGTTGCTACTGGCCAACGGCATCCCCGTCATTGCCAGCCAACGGTTGGAACTGGAAAGCGACATCGGCCACTATCGCGTCATCAAGGGGTACGACGACGCGGCGGGCGAGTTCATCTCGGACGATCCTCTGCAAAGCAAAGGGCCAGACTATCACATTGATTACGAAACCTTTGCCAGACTTGCCAGGCGCGGCGCTTTCGTCGCCGTCTACCCTCCCGAGATGGACGCGCAGGTGCAATCTCTGATGAGAAGCCAGCGAGGGGTGCACGAGGTTCACTACTGCCCGCCCTGACCACCCGATGAGCATGAGCCATCTAGTTAGCCGGCCCAGCACAACTTGGATTGAGACATGACCAAGCCACGAATCATGCCAATCCGCTGTTCTGACACCGCCAGAGAGACTAGGAAAGAATCAACCATCTCGCGCATCCTCCCGCTCGACGCGCTGCGCGGCCTGCTCATCGTCCTGATGGCCCTCGACCACGCCAATCACTTTATTGCCCAAAAGCACTCTGCGGGCGAGTACTGGGCCTGGCCGTTCCCCCGTTACGACGATGCGCTCTCATTCGTCACCCGCCTGGTGACGCATCTCTCCGCGCCGGGTTTCTTCTTTTTGATGGGGGCCGGCATGCTGCTCTTTGCCAACTCCCGCCGAAAACAGGGCTGGAGCGAACGGGCCATCGTCGGGCATCTATTGATTCGCGGCGGGCTGCTGATCGAGTTGCAACTGCTGATCGTCAACCGCGCCTGGGAGCTTTCAGCCGGAGGATGGGCGTTGGAGACCTACATCGGCGTGCTGTTTGCCCTGGGCGGCGCAATGATCCTGGGCAGCCTGCTTTTGTGGCTCAAGCCCAACACCTTGTTGCCATTGACCATCACGGTCGCTCTGGCCGCCGAACTGCTGACCCCTGACCCCGGCCAATGGAATCAGACGTTCACGTTGCCGGCCCGCCTGTTGCTGGTTCCCGGTGGAGATCTCGAATTGTGGGTGAACTATCCGGTGCTGCCCTGGCTGGAACTGGTCAGTTTGGGCATCCTCTTTGGGCACTGGCTGGTGGACGACTCTCAGAAAGCGTTCGAGCGGGCGCTCAAACTGGGGGTGGCGTTTCTCCTGGCCTTTTTCGCGCTCCGCGCCCTCGACGGCTTTGGCAACATCCGCCCACGCGCGGGAAACAACTGGATAGATTTTCTCAACGTGGTCAAGTACCCGCCCAGCATCACTTTCAATCTGTTGACGATGGGCGTAAACCTGGTCATCGTGGGGCTGCTCGCCCGGGCGAGCGGTAAATTGAGACACTACTTTTTCCGCCCCCTGATCCCGTTTGGGCAGGCGCCGTTGTTCTTTTACCTGACCCATCTCTTTCTGTACGCCGGACTCGGCCTGTGGCTGACGCCCGACGGCGTCAGTATTCCCACAATGTACCTCTATTGGCTGTTGGGTTTGCTGATCCTGTATCCACCGTGTTTGTGGTATGAGAGGCTCAAACACCGTCAGCCTGCCAATTCAATTCTGCGTTTCTTCTAGTGAGACGGTCAGAGATTACGCACATCGGCCAGTGGATGGCGCCGGATCGCTCTTATCGGGGAAGGAGGGTTGGGTTATGAGCTATGAAAAAGCAACCATCTACTTTTACACCGGCACCGGCAACTCTTACCGTGTAGCGACCTGGATAGCGGAAGCCGCTCGCAGCGCGGGCGCCGCCGTCACCGTGCGCCCCGTCGAGTCGGGCGATCCCGTGAAGGAAATCGGTCAGGGCGAGACCGCGCTCCTGGGGCTGGCGACGCCGACCCACGGTTTCACCACGCCCTGGGCCATGCTGCGTTTTGCCCTGCGCCTGCCGCGCCGCAACGGAACTCGTGCCCTGGTCGTCGCTACCCGCGCCGGAGGCAAGATCGGCCCGCTCTTCACGCCGGGGATCGAAGGCAGCGCCACCTGCCTGGCGGCCCTCGTCCTGGCCCTGAAGGGCTACCGCGTCCGGGGCGTGACGGGGGTGGATATGCCCTCCAACTGGATCGCGCTGCATCCGGGTCTCGCGCCGGATACGGTGGCCGGGATCGTGGTGCGGGCCAGGGAAAAGACCACCCGCTTCACAGACGTCATCCTCTCCGGTCAGCGCCGCTTCACCGGCTTGATCCCTCTCCTGATCGGCCTGTACTTTTTCTACATCTCGCTCGGCTACTTGTTGATAGGGCGATTCTTTCTGAGCAAGCTGTTCTTTGCCTCCGACCGCTGCACCGGCTGCGGCCTCTGCGCCAAACACTGCCCGAACCAGGCCATCAAGATGAGGGGCAGCGGCGACCACCGCCGCCCGTATTGGACTTTTCACTGCGAAAGCTGCATGCGCTGTATGGCCTACTGCCCCACCCGATCGGTCGAGGCCAGCCACCTGCTGGCCATAGGAGTATATCTCCTGGCGGCCACAATCCCCACGACCGCCATCCTGGCCTGGTTGACAGCCCATATCCCCCCATTGGCTTTTCTGGACCAGACGCCGCGCTGGGCGCTGGAAACGATCTATGCCATAGCCACCCTCGGCCTGACCTACCCGATCTTTTATTCCCTGCTCAAGATCACGTGGATCAATCGCTTCTTCACTCTGGCAACGCTGACCCACTACTACCGCCGCTACCATGAGCCTGGAACCGCGCTCCAGGATTTGGAGTGATTACCTGGCAAAAGTATGGGTGGAGGTCTGTAGAGCGGGTTTCTCGCCCGTCATCTGCGGTGAACTTTGGGCGAGCTTGCAGTGTATATAAAGTAGTACCTTATCGGTGAAATTCTTGCACATTGTGGGCAAGAAAGTTCACCACCACGAAGAACACAAAGAGCACAAAAGAAGCCTCTTCGTGTACTTGGTGTCCTTTGTGGTTCTGGTTTATCCAGGTTAGGGGGGGATTATGTATACTACTACACCTACTCTTGGTAGGATCATCGTCGCGGCGATACTGACTCTGATCCCGCTCGCCGGCTGCGGGAGAGCTGAACCGCCGCCGCCTGCTCCACCGATCACGGCGCCCAGCCCCACACCAGCGGAAGCGATCGCCACACCGGCACCCACAGCTAGCACGACGCCCACCCCGGTCGAACTGGACGCAGAGGCGACCACACTCGAAAGCCTGGAGCAAGTGGACGACTACCCGCTCTACACCATGCACTACTATGGCCCATACGGCCACCAGGTCTCTTCCAGCAAGGGGGGCGCGGGCCCGACGTGGGCCTGCTCGCTCTTTGCCGCCCTGGGTGACACGGACAGTATGCTCTATGGCCGCAACTTTGACTGGGAATACAGCCCGGCCCTGCTCCTCTTCACCGCTCCGCCGGACGGGTACAGATCAGTCTCGATGGTGGACATCGCCTACTTGGTTGATGCAGACCAAGTCCGTGCTCTGACCGATCTGCCCCTCGAGGATCGTCGGCCGCTCCTAGACGCACCGTTCTTGCCTTTTGACGGGATGAACGAGCGCGGCCTGGTGGTCGGCATGGCGGCCGTGCCGCCGGGGGATATGCAGCCCGACCCGAACAAAGAGACCGTTGGCTCGTTGGGCGTGATCCGAGAGATGCTGGACCACGCCGGCGACGTGGATGAGGCAGTCGCCATCCTACAAAGCTACAACATTGAATTTGGCGACGGCCCGCCCATCCACTACCTGATCGCCGACTCTTCGGGGCGCGCGGTGCTGGTCGAGTTCTACCAGAGCGAAATGGTCGTCATTCCCAATGAAACAGGCTACCACCTGGCTACCAACTTTTTGCGCGCCTCGGTCGGCGAATCCGCAGCGGGGCAGTGCCAGCGGTACGACAAGATAGGCCAACGCCTCGCGGAAACTGGGGGCCGAATCAACACTCAGGAGGCCATAGATCTCTTGGAGCAAGTGTCTCAAGAGGGCACGCAATGGTCGGTCGTCTACGAGATAAACACCGGCAACGTCAACGTGGTGATGGGACGAGAGTACGACGACTTGCATACCCTCTACTCCAGATCCACAAGTATGCAGATGTCTATTCGAGGTGATCGTTTTTTCACCACAGAGGCGCGGAGGACACTGCAATAGGACATTTTTGTGTTTTCTCTGTGCTCTCTGTGGTGAGACGTGGGCAATCACCACTGGAAATTACCTTGACATTCTCAAACGAGTAGTGCACAATTGCATCAATGCCAATCCCTCCCAGGCAACGTTCGTCGGCGACGGCCTGGTGCAGGAAAATCGCCGCAACCCAAAGCTCCATGTTCAACATCCGATGGGACAACCTGCGTAACAAAATCATCATCTGGGCTTTTGCTCCCGCCACCATCATACTGGTCACGGTGGCTTTGGTCAGCCTGTACGCCTACCAGCGGGTGGCAGAGAACCTGGTGATGGAACGCAATCTGGGCCTGACCAAGCTTTCCGCCAGACTGTTGGCGGCAGAATTAAAGGCGTACACCGACCCGCTCTCCGATCAGTTTTTGTCGGTTTTCGACAGCGGCATGGTCGTCTTTGACGCGCGTGGCAAAGTATTGGCTGCCGAACCTGAGCAACTCAGAGGCTGGGGGGACGATTGGCCCAACCGCCTCCCTTTCAATCAAATGATCCGCTCCTCGGAACCGGTCTTTTCTAACATTGTGATCAACGACCAGCAGAGCGCCAAGGTCATCATAGCGTTCGTGCCTGCCACGGGGCGCAGCGGAGAGTCTATGGGAGGGGTCGCCGGGCTGTTTCGTCTGAGGATGAGCACCGACAGCTCATTTTACAACAGCATCGAAAAGTTGCGCCGGGGGGAGAACGACTTTATCTACCTGGTAGACGGCAACGGGCGCGTGATTCACCACTCTGACCCCGCCTATATTGGCAGAGATTTCTCCGCGCGGGCAGCAGTGCAGTATGTGTTAGATAGAAAAGCAGGAGCTCTGCGCACCCGCGATCCGGACGATCGGGACATCGTTGCCAGCTTTGCGCCGATTCCGGGCACCCCTTGGGGTCTCATCGCCGAGGAGAACTGGGCCGCGTTGACTCAATCCAGCCGGAGCTATGGACAATCCCTGCTCCTGCTGCTGGCGTTGGGAGTAATAGTGCCGATGCTCATCGTCGCCTTTGGGATCAAGCGGATCACACTGCCGATCAAGGAGCTGATAAGGGCTGCTCAAGAGGTAGCCGGTGGAAACTTTGATCAGAGGATAACGGCCGCAACAGGGGATGAACTGGAGGAACTGGCCAAACAATTCAACCTCATGGCAGCGCGACTCCAAGGGTCATACAGCCAACTGGAGCGCAAAGTGGCCGACCGCACCAAAGAATTGGCGGCTCTCAACAAACTTGCCGCTGTGGTAAGCCGCTCTTTGAACCTGGAAGAGATCATGAACGACGCCCTGGACGAAGCGCTCGAGACCATGGACATGGGCAAAGGACAAGCATTCATCCTGGACGAAGAGACGCGAGAACTGGTCCTCATAGCCCACCGGGGACTGGCGGAAGAAACCGTCCGCTACACATCTCGATTGCCGCTGGAAGCCAGTACATCTGGACTGGCAGCCAAGGATGGTCGCCCGGTGTTTAGGAGGGTGGCTGACTATCCCAGAAGTGGACTGAAGAGTCTGGTTCAGAGAGAAGGGGTGGAACTGGTGATCAGCATTCCGCTCCTGGCCAAAGGAAAGACCGTTGGCGCTATTGATCTGGGCTCTGAGAGTTGGCGCTACATAGCGACCGAGGAACTAGCCATGCTGTCGGCCATCGGGCACCAGATCGGCGTAGCAGTCGAGAACGCGCAGCTCTACGAACAGGCCCAGGTGTTGGCGATCACCGAGGAGCGCAACCGGTTGGCCCGTGACTTGCACGATGCCGTCACCCAGACCCTCTTTTCGGCCAGCCTCATCGCCGAAACTCTGCCCAGTCTATGGGAGAGCGACCAGGAAGAAGGGCGGCAACTCTTGCAAGATCTACGGCAGTTGAGCCGGGGGGCGCTGGCCGAGATGCGCACCCTGTTACTAGAGTTACGACCGGCCGCCCTGGCTGAAACGAGTATAAAAGACCTGTTACACCAACTGGCCGAGGCAGCCGCCGGACGTACAGGCGCGTCCATCACAGTAACAGTCAAAGACCACTGCGAGTTGCCGTCCCAAGTTCACGTTGCCCTCTACCGCATTGCCCAAGAGGCGTTGAACAACATAGTCAAACATGCCCATGCCAGTCGAGTAGAGATCAGCTTGCATTGCCACTCTCCCACGGGCGGAGAGCGGGATGGAAAAAGAGTGGAACTGAACATCAGCGACGACGGAGAGGGGTTTGATCCGAGTCGCGTCGCGCCGACCTGCTTGGGGTTGGGCATCATGAGCGAGCGAGCGCAAGCCGCCGGAGCCACGCTCAGGATCGAGAGCCAACTCGGATCGGGAACGCGGGTCGTGGTAGTGTGGAGGGCAAAGAATAACTGACGAGGGGCAAACCATTTCGCCTGGCGGACCCCATTGAGAGGAAAAGATGAGTGCGTCACAGGCAGTATCGAACCCCATTCGCGTAATGGTCGTTGACGACCACGCCATGATACGCAAAGGGCTGGCTGCCTTTCTCAAAATCAAGGCTGACCTGGAATTGGTCGGCGAGGCCAGCAATGGTCAGCAAGCCCTGTGCGTCTGCGAACAAACTCGGCCAGACATAGTGCTGATGGACCTGGTAATGCCAGAAATGGACGGAGTTGCGACCACCCAGGCCATCCGCGAGCGGTGGCCCGAGATTAGGGTCATCGCCTTAACCAGCTTTCAGAAGAAGGAACTGGTGCAACGGGCGCTCCAGGCTGGAGCCATCAGTTACCTGATGAAAGACGTCTCAGTGGATGAACTGGCCGAGGCGATCCGGGCGGCCCACGCCGGAAAACCCACCCTGGCCCCAGAAGCGACCCAAGCATTGATTCAAAATGCCAGCCAGCCTCCTTCACCCGACTACAATCTGACTCCCCGCGAGCAAGAGGTACTGATATTGATGGTGGATGGGTTGAACAACCCAGCGATTGCCGAGCGGTTGCATATCAGCCGCTCGACGGCCCGCGCTCACGTCAGCAATATCCTATCCAAATTGGGCGTTTCCAATCGTGCTGAGGCCATAGCTCTGGCGCTGCGGCGCAAACTGGTCACGTGACCAGGAAAAGCACTGGACACCTGTCCAGGGGAAAAATGGGACGCCTGTCCAACCACAAAATCCTCCACATGCCCGATGCGCCTGGAGGATTTTTGTTATATCATTTGAACAATGATGCCTTGCTGTCTTGGATGGTAACACCTCGGGCTGCTGTCTGGACAGTCGGCAATGGACACTTTTTCCTCGTGTTGGCAGGGGCAGTTCACCTTCAACTGCCCCTGCCCTTCTGAAAGCAGCAGGTGCAATGACGACGCCGAGTAAAGGAGTTGCCCCCAATCATCCATTGACCTGATCCCTACCATCGCAAGAAAAAGGCCGGGCAATGCCCGGCCTTGGGAGTAGGCAGAATGTGAACCGGTCAGGCTGTTGCCGCAGCACGACCGGATGGAGCAAGCGTACCGTTCTCCATTAAAGATGGTACGGCCAGCTTTACCCCATAACATTCGGCCTGTCTAAATTATACCATACACCGGCAAGTTGGGCCACAAGAGAGTTCCGGGGAGAAACATGCAGATAACGCCAGAATCTAAAGATCTCGACCAGTTGATCAGTGGCATATTGACGGCGGACGAGAATTTATGGCCTTCTGAGCACGTCTGGGAAAGCGTCGTCCGCCGCATAGCCACCCCGACCAGGGCGGAGCAATCAGCCGGGCAAGCTGTCGAGAAAAGCGGATCGTATGGCATAGTGATTGGCCCAACACCGCACACCAATCACGTGCCGCTCCATATCCAAGCCTCTCAAGATCAGCTCTGAAAACAGTTGAACGCCGGTGATCTGGCGATCCCCTTCGAGCAAGAATAGGCTTTCTGCGTGAAATGTGACATCGTCAAGCTAGATAGGAGGTGATGAGTATCGAGAATAGCACAAGAGCGCGGAAATAGAGCAAGAAACGCTTTACCAGTAGGGTAACATTCTGTGTGTAAAACTAACTCTTGAGGAGGAGGAAAATGTTCAGAAAAACCTGGTGGACCGTCGCCGGCGGACTGGTCGTCATAAGCATGTTACTGGCAGCCTGCGCCCCGGAGACGGTCGTCGAAACAGTCACGGTCGAGGTTGAGGTCCCCGGTGAGGAAGTCAAAGTCCTGGTGACGGCGACCCCTGTGCCAGAGGGGCCTCAGGCACTCGAGAGCATCGAAGACGTACCCGACGACGTCCTGGTACAAGTATGCGAGGACGTGAAAGCGGCGGTCGAGTACGACGACGATGCCCGCACGCTCACCCTGCACCTGGCAGCTCCCTTTGGGCCGACCATGCAGTTGCTGTCGAACGGCTGGGCCTCGCCGCTGGATATGGAGTGGATGGTCGAGAACGGCGACTGGGATGGGGACTGCGCCACCTGGACACAGTGGCACAACCCGCAAGCCGAGGACAGCATCATCTACGAAGTCGAGAACGGTACCGGCCCCTTCAAGCTGGAGTACTGGCACCACAACGACGAGATCTCGATGGTCCGCAACGATGACTACTGGCGCACCGAACCGATGTGGGAGGGCGGCCCCAGCGGCCCCGCCTGGTACGACCGCGTAGTCTACAAGATCGTGGACGAGTGGGGCACCCGCTTCTCCATGTTCCAGGCCGGTGACGCCGACTGGAACTATGTGCCCAGGCAGTACGTGGATCAGATCGATCCGCTGGTGTCCGAGGAATGTGACTACCTCACGGAGGAGTGTGAGACGGTCAACCCGGCCGGGCAGTTCCGCATGTACAAGGACATGCCCTCCGTTTCCGCCGCCGACTTTTTCTTTGCGATGGACCTCCCCGAGGAATCCACCTTCATCGGCAGTGGTACTCTGGACGGCGCCGGCATCCCACCCGACTTTTTCAGGGACACCAACATCCGCAAGGCGTTCGCCGCTTGCTTCGACTATGAGACGTACATCACCGACGTGTTCAAGAGCGAGGCCGTACAGCGCAACGGCCCCATCATCTGGGGCATGACGGGCCACGAGCCCCAAGATCCAGCGCCAGCGGCGTTCGACCTGACCACCTGCGAGGAGTACTTTAAGGCGGCCGATGTGGACCAGGACGGCGTCCCGGCTGGCGAGGACGAGGACGACATCTGGACGACCGGCTTTTACATGATGCTGGCCTACAACTCGGGCAACGACCAGCGCCGCGTGGCGGCCGAAATGCTAAAGGCGGGCATCGAAGCGGTCAACGAGAACTTTCGCATTGACGTCCTGGCACTGCCCTGGCCGGCCTACCTGAAGCAAAGCCAATCCGGCTACATCCCCGTCTACCGCGTCGGCTGGGTAGAGGACTACCATCACCCCCACAACTGGGTGCAGCCCTACCTGAGCGCGGCCGGCGCCTACGGCGGCGCGCTCGCCCTGCCGGAGGAACTGCAGGCCGAGTTCGACACCATGATCGCCGAGGCCAAGAGCCTGAGCGATCCGGCCGAGCAGCACGAGGCGTACAAGGCCATCCAGCGTATGTCTATGGAGCACCAGACCAGCATCTGGGGCGTGCAGCCGACCGCCCGGATGTATCAGGCCGACTGGATGGAGGGATACTTCCGTAACCCGGTCTTCCCTTGCCCCTTCGCCTATGGTATGTCTGAGAGCGAGGACTCGCCAGACCCCAAGACCTTTGTCCAATTGACCATCTCCGATCCCGAGACCTTCGACCCGGCCTACATGTACGACACCGCCGCCAGTTGTCAGGTCTGGCGCGTATACGATCCCCTGGTCCACACCAAGCGCGAGAGCTACGAAGAGTTCGTGGGTGGTCTGGCCGACAGTTGGGAGATCTCGGACGATGGCCTGACCTACACCTTCCACATCCGGGAAGGGGTCAAGTTCCACGAGGGCGGCGACCTGGACGCCCACGACGCGGCCTACGCCATCTGGCGCGGTTTGCTGCAGGATCGCGCGGCCGGCCCGCAGTGGATGTTCTGGGACGCGCTCTTTGGCTACGAGACCGTCGAGGACTATGCAGTAGACCAGGCGAACGCAGCTCTAGGCATCGAATAGAGCCGCCAGTCGCAAGTTGAGCCAGGAGCCCGGACCTGTGGCTTCTGGCTCAAATGCTGACAGATCGTCTCTTCTCAAAAAGTTGGGGGAAAAGTAGGACGGAATGCCATTCCGCCTTACATTACCCCGGTTTATTGAGATGATACGACAGATCTATGCGGCCTAGTTGATTGACAAATCTCTATTGGGACACAGATTAACGCTAATGGACGCTGATCTGCGTTGAAGAATCAAGTACAACCTACAGTTGCCTTAATCTGCGTCCTAGCTTTTCCCCAATTCGGATAATCAGCGTTTTGTCAGTCAATCAGCTTTGCGGCACAAATTGGTCACTTGGACAATGAAAAAAATTGTCCATCTGTCCAGTCCAGGAATCCCCCAGATGCCCGATGCGCCTGGGGGATTTTTGTTTTATACTGAGACCAAGAATTCAGACCCGCGTATGAGGTGAGGATAATGCGCGTACTGCTCGCCGATAGCCAGCCCCAGGTGCGATTCGCGTTGCGCCTGCTGTTGGAACGACAACTCGGACTGACAGTAGTGGGCGAGGCTACCGATACCGGCGACCTATTGTCTCAAACGGAAACGGCCCACCCCGACCTGGTGCTGCTCGGCTGGGAGATGCCGGATACAGCGGCGGGCGGTTTGCTGCCCGCCTTGCGCGCAATCCGCCCCGGCCTGCTCGTGATCGCCCTCAGCGGGTGGCCGGAGGCGCGTCGAGCAGCCCTGTCCGCCGGGGCCGATGCCTTTGTCAGTAAGAGCGACCCACCGGAACGGCTGCTGGCAGCCATCGCCCGCTTCCGGACAGGGCGCGCCGATAGATAGGAATGTCGCCTTTCTCCCCTTCAAATGGTACCATATCCTCCGCTACCAGAATATATAATAGGAGCACAGATATGTCTACTCGCCGCGCCGCAATCGCCATAGTGACAATGACCGTTCTGGCCCTGGTCGCAGCTTGCAGCACAGCCGAGCCTACGGCAACACCGGCCCCACCCTCGCCGACGCCCATCCCACCGACAGATGTCCCCGAATCGGACGTGGCCCCAACGCTTCCAGCCCCCCAGCCACTCGACGCCGCCTGGGATGAGCGCGAGGTCTTTGGCGCAGGGTTGATCGAGGAGGCACAGGGCGCGCTCGACCTCCTGCCGGGCGCCAGCGTGTACTACATTGACCTGCTCATCCCCGCTGATTTCCTCACCCTGAAAGGTCACGAGCAAGTCCGCTACACCAACCAGGAAGAGGTGCCGCTCGACCAAGTCTACTTTCGCCTGTTCCCCAACATCGCCGGCGGCGCGGCCACGGTGTCGGCGCTCCAAGTGGACGGGCAGGACGTAGAGCCTGGCTACGAATTAGAGAATAGCGCCATCCGCGTGCCGCTGCCGGAAAGCCTGCAACCCGGCGAGCAGGCAGTCATCCAGATGGACTTGACGGTAAAAGTGGCGCAGGAAATGGGCGGCAACTATGGCCTGTTCGGCTACTTTGATGGGATACTGGTGTTGGACGAGTTCTACCCCGTCATCCCGGTCTACGACGACGAGGGGTGGAACGTGGAGGTGACGCCCCCCAACGGAGATGCGACCTACTTTGACGCCAGTTTTTACCTGGTGCGCGTGACCGCGCCAGACGACCTGGTGCTCGTCGCCTCAGGGATCGAAGTGGAGCGTGAACACTTGGGAAACGAGCAGGTCGTGACCTTTGCCGCCGGCCCCGCGCGCGATTTCTACCTCGCCGCCAGCGAGGAGTACACGGTGATCAGCAAGGCGGTAGGAGATACGACGGTCAACAGCTACGCCCCGCCGGAACTGATGGAGGGGGCGGAGCTGGCGTTGAAGACGGCGGCAGGGGCACTGGAGAGCTTTAGCGAGCGGTTCGGCCTCTACCCGTACACCGAATTCGACGTCGTGAGCACCCCTATGCTGGCGATGGGCATAGAGTACCCCGGCATGACGGGCATCAACCTCGACTCTTACACTCCCGACGTCGAGATCGCAGGATTGCCGTCACAAGTCATACTCGAATCCACCGTCGCCCACGAAGTGGCCCACCAATGGTTCTATAATATCGTCGGCAACGATCAAGTAGATGAACCCTGGCTCGACGAAGCACACGCCCAGTACGCCACCGGCCTCTATTACACCGACACCTACGGCCCCGCCGCCGCTCAGAGATACCGCGAATCGTGGAACCAGCACTGGGGCGCCGCCGGCTATGCCGCCATCCCCATCGGCATGAGCACGAGGGACTATGCGGCGAACGAATACGGCCCCATCGTCTATGGGCGTGGCCCGCTCTTTGTCGCGGCCCTGGCAGAGGAGATGGGACAGGAGACGTTCGACCAATTCCTGAGCGCCTACTGCGCGTCCCACCGGTGGGGCATCGGCACGGGCGAGACCTTCCGGCAACTGGCCGAACAACATTGCCAATGCGACCTGACCGACTTGTTCGAAGAGTGGGTCTACGAAGAATCGAGAGCCAGCGCCCCGACCCCCTCCCCCACCACCGTCACTGTGTGCGCCGCCGGCTGCGACTTTACCACCATCCAGGCCGCCATAGACGCCGCCAGCGCAGGAGCCACCATCCAGATCGGAGACCCCACCCACACCGAAGCGGCCATCACCGTAGATAAAGACGTCACCATCCAGGGACAGGGGGCCGCCAGCACCATCGTCCAGGCCCACGCCAGCGTAGAAGAGGCCACCGAGCGCGTGTTCTACGTCCCAGCGGGCGTTACGGCGACCATGCGGGACGTGACGATCCGCCACGGCAACCCGATCTCCGACCCAGACTCTGGCGGCGGCATCACGAACGAAGGTACACTGACGCTCGAAAACAGCATCATCAGCGACAACATTGGCAACGGCAGTGGCGGCATAGTGAACGAGGGCGAGCTGACGCTCGTCAATTGCGTCGTCAGAGACAACGCCGCCATTGAGCGCGGCGACTATTTTGAGAGGTGCGGCAGCGGCGGCGGCATCAAGAACCGGGCAGGACTGCTGACGCTCGTGGACAGCACCGTCAGCGGCAACAGCGCCGAGGGCAACGGCGGCGGCATCTTTGTCTCCTGCGCCGGCGTGCTCGAGTTGATCAACAGCACCATCAGCGGCAACAGTGCCGCTCGCGGCGGCGGCATCTACGTCAAGGGGCGGGTAGAACTCGCCCACGCCACCATCGGCCACAACAGCGCCGCCAACAACGGCGGCGGCATCTACCTCGAAGGAGCGGGGGAACAGAGCGTCGCCCAGGGGTTGTTGGATTATACCAACACCATCATCGCCAACAACTCGGCCGGTCTCGGCAAGCACGGGACGGGAGATTGCCTCCTCGCCGACTATGGCAAAGTGGGCGTCAACGTCAACAACCTGGTCGGGGACGGCAGTTGCAGCCCAGACTTTTCCGGCGATCCTATGCTGGGCCCCCTGACCGGCAACGGAGACTTGGCCCCGTTCCACGCCCTGCTGCCCGGCAGCCCGGCGCTCGACGCCATCCCCGCCGAAGAATGCACCGTCAGCGCCGACCAACGGGGTGTATCGCGGCCCCAGGGAGCGGGCTGCGACATCGGCGCGTTCGAGTTACAATAGCTGGGCGATCATCGCCCGTGCGACAGCGCCCCAACCTTGCCCCTTTTGCCCATCTGCGTTACAATCCCCGCTGATCTACTACATTCAATGCCGAAATCGCACCGGCTCTTCAGGCCGGTGCGCCGCATACCCATTCGACACAAAGTTCAATTCAATGCGCGCCGACTTACACATTCACACTACCGCCTCCGACGGCTGCTGGGCGCCGGAGCGGGTCGTGGCCGAGGTAGCGGCCCGGCCAATCGGCCTCTTTGCCATCGCCGATCACGACACCATCGCCAACGTCCCCGCGACCGAAGCCCTGGCCCGCGAGTCAGGATTGGCCTTCCTGCGCGGCGTCGAGGTCTCGGCCAGCCTGGACGGCCGCCTGTTCCACATCCTGGTGTATGGCTTCGCCCCACGATCCTCAGCCCTGTCCGCACTACTGGGCGAGAACCGGGCCAGGATGGAGCAGTACAACGGGGGCATCATCCACGCTCTCATTGAGGCCGGCTATCCCATTGACGCCGACGACTATGCCACGTACGAGTACGACCCCGGCCGGGGAGGCTGGAAAGGTCTCAACTTTTCGATTGATCGAGGTATCTGTACCGGGGTGCGCGACTTTTTCGACGATCTACTGGCCGGCCTGCCCCTCACAATGCCCACGTTCCCGCATCCTTCCACAGTGGTTGCCGCCGCGCGGGACGCCGGCGGAGCGACAATCCTGGCCCATCCAGGGATGAGCCTGCGTCACGCGGGCGTCACCGCAGAGACACTGCGCCCCTTCCTGGATTCTGGCATCGCCGGACTGGAATGTTATTCCCAATACCACGACGAAACCACGACCCGCTTCTGCCTGGACTGGTGCGCGCGTCACGATCTGCTCGTCACCGGCGGCTCGGACTGTCACGGTGGATTCGTCGGGCGCGAGGTGGGCGTCCCGGTTGTGGACACTGCCAATCTACGGCTAGGCGAGCTGGAGAAGCGAATCATAGCGCCGCAAGCCACAAATGAACGGATAATTCTCGCGGACACCGCGAATGTTAGCGGGTAATTCTATACACCGATGGAGAATTTCAAATGGGTGTGTTTCGTTTAGGACACCTGTCCTCATACCCTAGCTTCGTTAAT
>CAYMWP010000015.1:0-48666 GCA_964393895.1 uncultured Anaerolineales bacterium
TCAGCCCGCGGCGCGGCCGGCGCAAAGCGGAACGAATTTATGCATCGCTGCACTTAGAGGCTCTCAAGATTCTCTGCGGTGCACTCCGGATGTAGTAGATAGGTACAGCTTTACATTATAGCGCAAAGTGGGAAAAAGGCTATCGTCCGCTTTTCCTCTCTTTTCACGGTGGTTTGGCGTCGTTGACTTTTACAATGAATGTGCTAAGATAGTAGTGGTCTTGTCAACAGGTTTATTCTCGCCCGTTGCATGGTTCTGTTGCCGTGTAATCATTGGATTATAGTAACTGCTCAGCCTATTACTCATTTAGACTTCCGAGGTCTCACCAAAGCACATTCGAGTGTGAAGCATCTGTCATTTTCGCCCTGTGCAGTGGGTGAATCAGTTGTCAAAGGCCTCGGAGGTCTGAGCCTGAGCAGTTACGGATTATATTCATTAATTGTACACCGCGAAGCCGGTTGACGCAAAGCTGGAACCACACTCGAGTATGTCGGCTCTGCGAGTTGGGTGAGACGCCTTTTGACAGGTGAGGGCCTTGTTGGCACTCGCCTGTTTTCGTTGCTTTTGCTATTATTTCGGGTCTTGTTAGGAGGATGATCGTGAGTACGGAATTTATTTCTCGTATTATCGGTATGGTCGTGGGGGCCGTCGGTGGAGCCTTTTTGGGTATCTACGTGGCGGCCCGAGTGAATGCTTCACCCTATCAGTATGCGGCGCTCTTTTTGCTCGTCGGTGCGTTGATTGGCCTGGTATTGACCCCGTACGTAACAGTGTGGCCTTTCCTGGGCTTGCGCCGGCGCATCCGCCAGGCTCCGGCTCAGCAGATCCTGGCTGTCGTGTTGGGCTTGATCGTCGGCCTGATCATCGCCGGCCTGGTCTCGTTCCCGATCTCGATGCTCCCGAAACCGTATGGTCAGATCTTGCCCTTCGTCGCCGCCGTACTTTTTGGCTACCTGGGGATCACGGTGATGGTCACCCGCCAGCGTGACATTTTCAATATCATCCGTGGGCGGTTGCCGGGGGGGAAGGAGGAGCAGGCAGCCGAGGGCGATTGGCATAGGCCCGTGCTATTGGATACCAGCGTCATAATTGACGGGCGTATTGCCGACATCAGTCGCACCGGTTTTATCGAAGGCGAGATGCTGGTGCCGCGCTTTGTGCTCAACGAGCTTCAACACGTCGCCGATTCTTCTGATCCTCTGCGCCGCAACCGAGGGCGTCGGGGGCTGGAAATGCTGCACCGGCTTCAGGGTGAATCTATCGCGCCGGTGCATGTCACCGATATGGACGTCGAAGAAGTGCACGAGGTGGACGATAAATTGGTAGTGTTGGCAAAGCGACTGCATTGCCCTATCGTCACCAATGATTACAACCTCAATCGCGTGGCAGAGCTGCAAGGTGTGAGGGTGCTCAATATCAACGAGTTGACCAATGCCGTCAAGGCTCTCTTGCTTCCCGGCGAATCGCTGACCGTCAAGGTCGTCCAGGAAGGGAAAGAGGTCGGCCAGGGGGTGGGGTACCTGGACGATGGCACTATGGTCGTAGTGGCGGAAGGAAAATCGCACATCAACCGCGAGATAGAAGTGGTCGTGACCAAGGTGTTGCAGACGGCGGCTGGGCGTATGCTTTTTGCCCGATTGGCATAGTGCGGCGGAGCCGCGAGCGACTAAACTGGTGTAGTAGGGTGATTTATATCGTCTCAAAAAGCGGGGGCGAGGGCAAAGCGGAATGCCACTCCGACCTACATTAAGGGCGGTTGTTTGTTCGGGACCGACGAGGAGGACGTAATGAGCCTGCAAGTTTTCAACTATTTGACCCGTGAGGAAGAGCCCTTTGAATCACTGGAGAGGGAGCGAGTGGGAATGTACGTCTGTGGCCCAACTGTGTACGATCACGCTCACCTGGGCCACGCCAAGTTGTACGTGGCGATGGACGTCATCGTGCGCTACCTGCGCTACTCGGGCTACAAGGTCCGCTACGTACAGAATATCACCGACGTGGGGCACCTTTTGGACAGCGGCGAGGACCGCATTATGAAGGGAGCGCGGCGGGAGCGGGTCGAGCCGATGGAGGTGGTAGAGACCTACACCCGCTCCTACTTTGAGGACATGGACGCGCTGGGGGTGGTGCGCCCCAATATCTCTCCCCGCGCCAGTGCGCACGTCCCGGAGCAGATTGAGATGGTCAGGTCACTGCTGGAGCAGGGGCATGCTTACGAGACGCCAGAAGGGGACATTTATTTCTCGGTAGAAACGTTTCCCGAATATGGCAAGCTCTCGGGGCGCAAAGTTGACGAATTGGAGGCCGGGGCGCGGGTGGCGGTCCGAGAGGAGAAACGTCACCCGGCTGACTTTGCGCTGTGGAAACACGCCGAGCCGGAGCACATTCTGCGCTGGCCCTCCCCCTGGGGCTGGGGCTACCCCGGCTGGCACGCCGAGTGCACGGCGATGGCGACCAAGTACCTGGGAGAAACGTTCGATATTCACGGCGGCGGGTTGGAGAACATTTTTCCTCACAACGAGTGCGAGATCGCCCAGTCGGAGGCCGTCACCGGCAAACAGTTCGCCCGCTATTGGTTACTGGCCGGTTCTCTGACTGTCAACGGGGTCAAGATGAGCAAGAGCCTGGGTAACTTTCTCACCATCAAGGAGGCGCTCAAGCTGTACACCCCGGAGGCGATTCGGTTCTTTATTCTATCGAGTCATTACCGGGGGCCGATGAACTATAGCCGGGACGCGATGATGGCCGCCCAGCGAGGGGTCGAGCGGCTGCACAACACCGTGCGCGAGTTGCGCGCGTTGGCAAAGCACGCCATCCCCTCGGGCACGGCTGACCTTTCCTACATCGCTGATATTGACCCTCATCGTGATGCGTTCGTAGAAGCGATGGACGACGATTTCAACACGCCCCGGGCCATTGCCGTTCTCTTTGACTTTAGCAAGGAAGTGAACGCTCTCCTCAGCTCGGACCAGCCGGTGAGCCGGGGCACGCTGGCGGTGATAGATCGCTTCTACCGCGAGTTGGGCGGACGGGTGTTGGGCATTATCCCCGACGACCTCACTCATGGGTTCGGCGACCAACTGATCGAGGGGTTGATGGACGTCATCCTCGGTATTCGCCAGCAATATCGCGCCTCCCAGGATTGGGAGCAGGCGGACTTGTTGCGCCGGCAGTTGGCCGAACTGGGTGTCGTAGTTGACGACCGGCCTGATGGACCGGTCTGGCGGTTGGAGCGAGGTAGATGAGGGAAATCCTCTACGGCCGGAACGCAGTCTGCGAATCGCTGCGGGCCGGCCGGCGCCAAGCGTACAGACTGTTGCTGGCCGAGGGTGTCCGACGAATGGGCATCGTCGGCCAGATTGTTTCCCTGGCCGAACAGGGTGGGGTGGTGGTGCAGAGCACTGAACGGCGTAACCTGGATCAACTGGGCGACGTCAACCACCAGGGCGTCGTGCTAGAGGCGAGCGAGTACCCCTACAGCTCGCTCGACGACATCCTGGCGCTGGCCCGGTCACGCGGCGAACCGCCCTTGCTGCTGTTGCTCGACCTGTTAAAAGACCCTCAGAACGTGGGGGGGCTGGCGCGCACGGTCGAGGCCGTGGGCGCTCACGGGATGGTGATTCAGCGACGGCGCGCGGTGGGCATCACGCCGGCCGTGGTGTGCGCCTCGGCCGGCGCCGTGGAGCATTTGCTGGTGGCGCAGGTTACTAACCTGGTGCGCGCCATCGAGAGCCTCAAGGCGCGCGACGTGTGGGTGGCCGGCCTGGCAGCGACCGGCGACGCCCAGCTTTACCACCAGGCCGATCTAACTGGGTCGTTGGCGCTGGTGGTGGGCAGCGAGGGAGAGGGGCTGCGGCGGCTGGTGCGAGAGCGGTGTGATTTTCTATTGCGAATGCCCATGTTGGGCCGGGTGACCTCGCTCAACGCGAGCGTGGCAGGGGCGGTGGCGCTCTACGAGGCGCTGCGGCAAACAATGACCAATGAGTTGTAGGCGATGAGCAATGACCGCAATGAGGTGATGGGCCGAGAGAGAGGCAAGGTGGGTGGGGGACGACGTTGGCTTGCCCTCGTGCTTGGCCTGGTGGTCAGTGGAGGCTTGCTCTGGTACTCCCTTCGTGATTTGCACATTGAGGAGGTCGCGGCGGCGCTGCGAGAGGCCAATTACTGGTGGCTCGTCCCCGGCGTGGTGGTCTACTTTGTATCCGTCTGGTTCCGGGCCTACCGTTGGGGCTTTTTGCTGCGGGGCAGCAAGCGACTTCCCGCCAACCGGCTATTCCCCGTCGTCGTCATCGGCTATATGGGCAACGACATCCTCCCCTTCCGTTTGGGAGAGGTGTTGCGGGCCTACGTCCTGTGGCGCAAAGAGGGCATCAACGTCGGCGCTACCTTCACCACCGCCGTTTTGGAGCGGCTGTTCGACGGGCTGACGATGGTGCTGTTCGTACTTTTTGGTCTCCTGTTCGTCCCGCTCTCCGATTTCCTCAGCCGGTTAGTGACCGTCGCCAGCGGAGTCTTTTTCGGCGCGTTGCTGGCCTTCCTCTTCCTGGCCGCCCGGCCCGATCTACTCCGGCGCGTGGCCCGCTTCTTCATCGAGCGCTTGTCGCCGCCGCGCTTTCGTCCCCCGTTGGTGGAGTTGGTCGAGGGGGTCGTGGCGGGTCTGGCGGGCCTGCGCCGCGGGCGCGACGTTCTCGTTCTCTTTGGCGTGACGCTGTGGGTGTGGATTCTGGAAACGGCCAAGTATTGGCTGGTCAGTTTCGCTTTCCCTGACCTGAACCTACGCTACGCCGGCATCGTGCTGATGGGTGGGGCGGTCAACTTGCTGACCGCGTTGCCCGCGCTGCCCGGCTATATCGGCACGTTTGAGGTGGGCATCAAGATCCTGGAAGGGATCGGCGCCCCCTCAGCCCCGGCGGGAAGCTACATTCTGGTCCTCCACGCCATCCTCCTGTTGCCGGTGACGCTCTTGGGGCTGCTGTTCATGGCGCGGGAGGGGGTGCGGTGGGCGGAGGTCACAAGTCTTGGGTCAAGTTCCAAGTCAGAAGCTTGATCCGGTCGAGCTCAAAAAGTAGCGGTGGAACCGCTCGTCATCCGTCAGCTCGGGATGGAAAGCGGTCGCCAATAGATTTCCCTGCCGGACCGCCACTATCGTACCGTCTTCGAGCCGGGCCAGGGTCTCTACTCCCTCCTCCACACGTTCGATCAATGGGGCGCGGATAAAGACGGCGTGGAAGGGCTGTTCGCCCAGCGCGGGAACGTCCAGGTCGGCCTCGAAGCTATCCACCTGGCGACCAAAGGCGTTGCGGCGGACGGTCACGTCCATCAACCCCAGTAGAGGTTGGCCCGGCGCGCGGTCGCTCACTTTCTTCGCCATCAAGATCATCCCCGCGCAGGTGCCCCAGAGCGGGCGTCCCGACTCGGCAAAGGCGCGCATAGGCTCTATCAATCCCCACTCCTCGGCCGCCTTGCCGATGGTGGTGGACTCGCCGCCAGGGATGACCAGTCCGTCCAGCCCATCCAGGTGGGCCGGCAGCCGCACCTCGACCGTCTCTGCCCCCAGGGTGTGTAGTATCTTTTCGTGTTCGACGAAGGCTCCTTGCAGAGCCATGACGCCAATTTTCATCTTGTTCCCCTAGGCCGATTTCAACTTCATCTCGTTGTTGTCCACGAACCCCAGCTCCTCGTACAGCGGCCGTCCCATCTCTGTCGCGTGTAGAGTGATGTGGTGGACGTTCTGCTCCGCCATCCATGCCAGCATGGTTTGCATGAGGCGGCGCGCGATGCCCTGCCGACGGCGACCGGGGACGACGGAGAGGTTCATGATGTAGCCGATCTTGCCCGACGGGTTGGTGGGTCCAGGGGGGTGGTGATCGAACAGCGCGCCGCCGCTGCCCACGGCTTTCCCCGCCAGCGTGACCGCCAGCCAGCCGTAGAACTCGCCGGCGGGGATGGCTTGGGTAAAGTAGGCAGCCGCAGCCGCGTCCGCCTTTTCTAGCTGCGCCGCATCGTCAAAGCCCATCCACTCGAACATCAGCCGGCGCAGCCGCACCAGGTCGGGGACGTCGGCGAGGGTGGCCTGGCGGATGGTGATATTGCTCACCATCCGCGTTCTGCCAGTCTCTCTGCTTCTGGCATGCCGCTGACGTTGATGCCGACCATCGCTTCGCCCAGATTGCGGCTCACCGAGGCCAGGATCTCGGGGTCGTCGTAATGGGTGACCGCCTGGACGATGGCGTGGGCGCGCCTGGCAGGGTCGCCGGACTTGAAGATGCCGCTGCCGACGAACACACCGTCCACTCCCAGTTGCATCATCAGCGCCGCGTCGGCCGGCGTGGCGACGCCGCCGGCGGCAAAGTTGACCACCGGCAGCCGGCCCAACTGGGCCGTCTCGACGACCAGATCGTAGGGCGCGCCGATCTCTTTGGCGTAAGTCATCATCTCCTCGGTCGCCATCGTTTGCAGTCGCCGAATCTCTCCCAGTACGGAGCGGGCGTGACGCACCGCCTCGACCACGTCGCCGGTGCCGGCTTCCCCCTTGGTGCGGATCATGGCCGCTCCCTCACCGATGCGGCGCAGTGCCTCCCCCAGGTTGCGGCAGCCGCAGACGAAGGGGATATTGAATTTCCACTTGTCCACGTGGTGCTGCTCGTCGGCCGGGGTGAGCACTTCGCTCTCGTCAATATAGTCCACTCCCAGCGATTCCAGGATCTGTGCTTCGACAAAGTGGCCGATGCGGCACTTGGCCATCACCGGGATGGAGACTGCCTCCATGATCTCGATGATCTTTTCCGGGTCGGACATGCGGGCGACGCCGCCCTGGACGCGGATGTCGGCCGGGACGCGCTCCAGGGCCATCACTGCGCAGGCGCCGGCCTCCTCGGCGATGCGGGCGTGCTCGGCGTTGACCACGTCCATGATCACGCCGCCCTTGAGCATCTGCGCCAGGCCGCGCTTGACTTTGTCTGTACCGATTTGTTTTTCCATTCTCGTAAAACCTCCTGTGCTTTTTTGGTGGTATATCACACGATTGGGCCGGTCATCAGTCGTTCCCCTGCTGCTTCGGCCGGTTTACGCAACAATTGACGCAGGGCGGCGACGATGGTCGCGATTCCCTGCTCGATGGCTTCCTGGTCGGGCATGCTAAAGTTGAGACGGCAGACGTTCAGGGGGGCGTCGGTGGGATACATGAGGTAGCCCGGCAGAAAGACGACTCCTCGCCGCGCTGTCTCTCTCAACAAGTCCTGAGCGTTCACCTGCTCGGGCAGTCGTAGCCAGAGAAACAATCCGCCATCCGGCGCCGTCCAGCGCAGGTCGGGCAGCCGGCAGCGGCGCAGCGCCGCGTCCATAGCCTGGCACCTGGCCTGGTAAACGGCGCGGGCCTGTGCGATCTGTTCATCCAGCCACCCGCGCTGCGCAAACTCGGCCACCAGGCGCTGCCCGACCGTGTTGGGATGCAGTTCGGCCACCCCGTTGAGCAGCGTGGCCCGTTCGACCACCGGGCGGGGGGCCATCAGCCAGCCCACGCGCAGCCCCGGCGCCAGGTTCTTGGAGAACGTGCCCAGGTAGAGGACGTGCCCGTGGCTGTCGAGGGCTTTGATGGGCGGCGGGGGCGGCTCGTCGAAATAGAGGTCGCCGAAGGGGTCGTCCTCCACGATGGGGGCCTGGTAGCGCTGGGCCAGCGCCAGCAACCGCTCGCGCCGTTCCAGGCTCATCGTCGCGCCGGTGGGGTTCTGGTAGGTGGGGACGGTGTAGATGAAGCGGGGACGGTAGCGGGCCAGCAACAACTCTACCCGCCCCACGTCCATTCCCTGCTCGTCCACCGGGACGCCGATGATGCGCACTCCCCAGGATTGAAAGCATTGCAGCGCCCCAAAGTAGGTGGGAATCTCGACGAGCACTGTGTCTCCCGGCTCGGCCAGCAAGCGGAGCAGGAGGTCCAGCCCGTGTTGGGAGCCGTTGACCACCACCACACTTTCCGGCTCCACACTCACCCCGCGCTGGCGCGCGCGGGCGGCGATCACTTCCCGCACGTCTGACACTCCTTGTACCGGGCACGCCCCCACGGCGTCTGTTCCCAGTCGCTCCAAGACCGCTTCCCACGCTTGTTCAAGCCGCTCTGGCGGCAGGAGGGCCGGATCGGGCAGGCCTAGTTCGAAGGAAACGGCGGTCGGGTGACTGTTCAGATGGAGGAAAAGTGATTCGGAGGGTTGGGCGTACCGGGCGACCCGCCGTCCCAGGCTGCTAAAGTGAGCCGGCCAGGCGATGGGTTGCGCCTCCGTCCAGGCTGCTCCCCCGACGACGACGGTGCCCCGGCCGACGTGGCCCTTGACCAGTCCCTCGGCTTTCAGTTCGCCGTAAGCGTTCACTACCGTGGTCCGAGATACTCCCAGCGACCGGGCCAGCGTTCGCTCTGGCGGCAGTTGCGCGTCGGCGGGTAGATCGCCGTGCAGTATCCGCTCGCGTAGTTGGTTGCGGATCTGCACGTAAGCCGGTAGCTTGCTTTCCGAATTCAGTCGCAGATGTGGCATCTTCATCCGATTGGCCTGTTCCAATTGTATTTTACCAGCGATCTTTAGATTGTAAAGGGCCAATTGGACTTGTGTATGCCAGTCCAATTTCGTAAGGTGCAACTCTGTGTGCGCGCTGTCCCCAGGCGGCGGGCAAAAGAAACCCACCCTACAGATTTGCGCTCCGAAATGCTGAGAGGATACAGAATCTCTGCGCTCTCGGCGTGCTCTGCGGTGAATTGGAGCCTAACTGCACTGGTCGGAATTTTCGAGAGGATACGGTCGCACTTGACGAGGGCGCGGGTTAGTGTATAGTGTGCGTTGAGGCGTTATCTAGCAGGATATCTTGTAATGTCCACAGAATCTTTGACCGGCGCTCGTAAAATCGGCACACTGAACGAAAAGCCCCTGCACGCAGCTCTGAAAGAGTGGTACGCGCAGCCGGGCGACCGGTTCGAGGTGCCCGTAGATGGGTTCATCGTGGACCTCGTCCGGGGCGAGTTGCTGGTAGAGATTCAGACGACGGGTTTTTCGGCCATCAAGGAGAAACTGGCTACGCTTGTTTCCCGTCACCCACTGCGGCTGATCTATCCCATCGCGCAGGAGAAATGGATCGTCAAGCTGGCAAGGGACGGGAGCGGGCGCTTGAGCCGCCGCAAGTCGCCCAAGCGGGGCGCGTTCGAGCACGTTTTTGCCGAGCTGGTGAGCTTCCCCGATCTGCTCTCTGACCCCAGCTTTGCCCTGGAGGTATTGCTCATCCAAGAGGACGAGGTGCGCCGCTACGACGGAAAGCGCGGCTGGCGGCGCGGAGGTTGGGTCACGCACGAGCGCCGGCTCCTGCAGGTGGTAGAGCGGCGGCTTTTCGAGGCGCCTGCGGATATGGGCGACCTCGTCCCCTCTGCTTTGGAGGAACCGTTCACCACGTCCGACCTGGCTGCCGCTATCGGCCAACGCCGCTGGCTGGCGCAAAAGATGGCCTACTGCCTGCGCGAGATGGGCACGCTCGAACCGGTGGGGAAACAGGGCAACGCGATCTTGTACAGCCGCCGATGAACACCCGGAGTAGACAAAGCCGCTGCTCTTTGATATAATCGTCGCCACGTTCTGGCTCGTAGGCTGATTTTGGGAGGTCAACACATTGATCATACACACCGTCCACGTCGGTATCACCCAGACCAATTGCTACGTCGTCGGTTGCGAGGAGACGCGCGAGGGAGTGGTGATTGATCCCGGTGGTCACCCCAAGCGCATCCTCGAGGCTATTGAGGAGAGCGGACTGACCATCCGCTACGTCCTCAACACCCATTGCCACTTTGATCACATGGGGGCCAATGCGGAGATCGTGGCTGCCACCGGCGCGCCCCTGGCCCTCCACCCGGCGGAACTGCCGATGTTGCAGGCACGGGGGGGCGCTGCCTTGTTCGGCGTGGCAGTGAAAGAAAGCCCCATGCCGGATGTGGAACTGGAGCCCGGACAGACGATAGAGGTGGGCGCACTCTGTTTCCAGGTGTTGCACACTCCCGGTCACTCTCCCGGTAGCCTGACCTTTTACTCGGAGGAAGAGGGGGTAGCCTTCGATGGGGACGTGCTCTTCCAGATGGGCATAGGGCGCACTGACTTGCCCGGCGGCAGTTGGGAGACGCTAGAGCGCTCGATCCGCGAGGTGCTGTTCGCCCTGCCCGACGAGACGGTGATCTACCCCGGTCACGGCCCCAAGACGACGGTGGGGCGGGAGAAGCGGTCTAATCCGTGGTTGGGCGGTCCAACGTAAGACCACGCGCTTTTCAAAAACAGGGAAACTGCGCTATAATTGGGATGGAGGTGGACGATGAGTCTTGGAGAGATTCTGGCCGATATTCACGCGCTCGAAGAAGATATATTGGCCTTTGAGCGCAAATATGGTGTTCGCTCGGAAACCTTTTATGCAGCCTACGTGAGTGGTGAGGAACCAGAGGATGACAGTTGGGTGCTGGATTTCGGCGAGTGGGCCAGCGTATATCGTACTTGGCTTGCCAGACAAGCCGAGTATCGTAACGAAGTACAGCGCCGGCAGTCTAAAGCGCCCAGTCTGGCTGGTCTAGTCCAGGTAGCCTCGTGAACAACCCACTACGTACTTCTGAAGACTACGAGTTGTTTCTGTATACCCTCAGTGAGCGATTCCCATCGGTGCGTCGTTCCACTGTCACGTTAGTTCGACGTGGGGTTGCTCTGGCGCGAGTAGCGGGTGAACTTGACTTTGACTACGACATCCGGCTAATTGTTCGTGAGCGACTCGTGTACTACCGTTTGCCCGTCGTGATAGATTGGTACGGTTACAAGGTTTGGCGCGGCAACGAGAAGCTGTATTGGTACGATTCGCAGCCGCATCCCAATAATCCCACCTTACAAAGCACTCATCCCCACCACAAGCACATTCCCCCAGACATTAAACAACACCGCATCCCTGCGCCGGAGATGAGCTTCATCCAGCCCAATTTACCTGTGCTGATTCGTGAGATCGAATCATTCACTGAGACTTTGAAACGGGATTAGACCGCTTGCGAGTCCATTTCGTGACCGAACATGGACGGGCAGGAAACAAGAGGCAAGAAGCGAGATGGAAACTGAAAAGCTCAACTTTTGGCGCAAGGCGCTGTACAGCAGCGGCTCAGTAGGGCTGAACATCGTCAGCCTATCCGTTTCTTCGTGGCTGCTCTATTTCTACGTGCCGCCGTCTGACCGCGCTGACCTCGTCTCTTACGCGCCCGCCGGCCTGGTGGGGCTGGTGCTGTTCGTCGCGGGGCTGTGGGATGGCGTCATTGATCCCTTTCTGGGTCACTGGAGCGACGGGCTCAAATCCCGTTGGGGCCGGCGGCGTCCGTTCTTGATGTTCGGGACGCCCGTCATGGTGGTCGCGATGGTGCTGTTGTGGACGCCGCCCGTGCGGGGGGAGAGCGTGGTCAACGTCGCCTACCTGTTCGTCGTGGCGGCCCTGTACTATACCGCCTTCAGCGCGGTGGGCATGCCCTACGACGGCACGCTGCCGGAAATGGCTCCCGACACCCACGAGCGGGTCAAGCTGAGCACCTGGAAGATGATCTTTGGCATCATCGGCTTTGTGGGCGGCTCGCTGACCGTGCCCATGCTGTGGGAGAGCCTGGGGCCGCTCGGTATGGGAGTCGCGGTAGCCGTCATCGGCCTGGTGAGCATGTATCTGGTGCTCATCGTGCTGCGCGAGCCTGAATACGCCAAACACCAGCAGCCTATGCCGGCCTGGGAGGCGTTCAGGGCTACCTTTACCAACGGGCAATTCCTGGTCTTTTTCTTCGCGACCTTGCTGATCCACGTCAGTTACGCCATCATTCTGGCGATCTCGCCCTACTTTGTGACCCAGGTCGTGGGCGGCGCGGAGGGGGACGTGACCATCTTTCAGGGATTGCTAGTGTTGCTGATGATCCTCTGCGCGCCGTTTTGGATTTGGGTGCGCGCCAAATTCCGCGACAAGTGGGTGATCACGGCGGCGATGGCTCTGATGGGCGTGACGCTGGCTTTGAATTTCGTGGTGCCGTCTGCACCGGCGACGGGAGAAGCGGCCTTTATGCCGGGCCTGCTCATCTTTCCGCTGACGGCGTTCCCCATCAGCGGCTATCTCATCATGGCCTACGCGATGATGGGCAACGTGGTGGACTATGACGAAATGCTGACCGGTCGCCGGCGCGAGGCGATCTACTATGGCAACTTTAGCCTGGCGACGAACGCCGGTTCCGCGGTGGCGGCGGCGCTGTTGCCCGTGATGCTCAAGACCTTTGGCGACACTCGGGCCAACCCGATGGGCATCCGGCTTTCGTTTATCCTGGCCGGGGCGATGGCGCTGGCAGCGGCGGTGGTATTCCTGGGCTATCGGCTGGGTGACACGCCCGATGAGACCCGACGGTTGATGGGGCTGCAACTAGGGCCGGATATATGAGTGATATGAGGGAAGGTAATGATTGGTAAGAAGCAGTTGCTATGGCTGATTGGCCTGACTCTGGTGTCATTTCTCTTGGCTGCATGTGCTGTGCCGCAACCGACGCCCACACAGACTCCAGTTCCAACGGAACAGGTAGCTGAATGGGATCTGGTCTTTATCAGCGATTCCAGCGGCCGGGGGGTTGGGGAAAGATACGCTGCGTACATTGAGAGTGACCTGGACGTCACGGTCGCACTGCATGATCTGGCGATAGACAGTCTCAGCGCCCGTTCGGTGCTGAATGCCCTCCGTGATCCAGAGGGGAATGCATATAACTTGCGGTTGAAGCAGTTGGGAGTGACAGACCTCATCTCCGAAGCTGAGGTCGTGGTCTTTTACGCAAACCCGGTTGCCTCTACCTCAGAGACCCATCCTGGAGATTGGGACTGCGTAAGCTTTAACCCGTATGTGGTGGATTGCTCGCCGGAGACATTTGACGTGTATCGAGCGGACTTGGATGCAATCTACGAGGAGATCTTTACGCTACGGGGTAACTCTCCCACTATCGTCCGCGCCTTTGACGCATACAACCCGCTTTACAGTGTATGGAGCGAGCACGGCGTCTATGGCGAGTGTATGCGCTGCTGGGAGAATTACAACGAGACCATTCATCAGGCTGCTGCGGCGCACAGCGTTCCCGTTGCGCGCTTGTGGGACACATTCAACGGCCCCAATCATATGAGGACCCAAGAGACAAAGGCTACATTGGATCCGATGGGATACACACCATCTCAGCCGGGCGGGATGTCATCGCTGATCTCTTGCGGGAGCTGGGTTACGAATACACTGTCCCCTAGCAGTCAGGGTGGGAGCAGCCTCACTCAAATGCCTGATGATATAGCAGAACCTTGGTGGCTCTATGGACAGGGCTGAACTACGGGCCGGCGTGGCCCGCGAGATCATCTCTCCGCCGCGCGGCATCTACCTGATCGGTTACGGTGACCGCACCAAAGGCAACGTTGGCGTCCACGACGACCTGACCGCCACTGCCCTCGTGCTGGACGACGGGCGGGAGCGGCTGGCGCTGGTCGCCTGTGATCTTCTTTGCCTGAACGAGTTCGTGGTAGACCGCGTCCGCGCGCAGGTAGGCGGGGGGACGCGGGTGGTGATCTGCTGCTCGCACACCCACGCCGGCCCCATCGCCTACGCCGACCGTCGCTCCGGCCGCGCCCGCCGCGCGTATATTGACGGCCTGGTCGAGCGCATCGTGCGCGCGGTGCGTAGAGCCGAGGCGGCGTTGCTCCCGGTCGAGTTGGCTTGGGGCCGGGCGGAAGCCGACATCGCCGTCAACCGGCGCGAGAGGCGGCCCGACGGAGAGTTCGTCATCGGCGTCAATCCCAAAGGCCCGGTGGACCGGTCGGTGGGCGTGTTGAGAGTCCGCGGTGTGGATGGTACGCCGCTGGCGACGGTGGTCAACTTTGCCTGCCACGGCACCGTGCTCGGGCCGGACAACCGCTTCGTCTCGGCCGACTGGATCGGCGCGATGCGGGCGCGGGTGGAGGAGGCGCTGGGCGGCCTGGTGTTGTTCCTCCAGGGGGCGACGGGCGATCTCAACCCCGATTACGAGTGGGGAACGGGCGACCCGTGGCGGGCGGTCCGGGCGCTGGGCGAGGTCGTCGCCGACCGGGTGATCGAGGTGTGCGGTGGTGGCCTATCGCCGCTGGCGGGTGCGCCGCTCGGCCTCGACCGCCAGGAGGTCTGGCTGCCGCTGGAGGCCAGGGCTACCACGCCCGCTCCACCACGCAGCTACCGCAAGGTGCTCTTGAAGGTGGTAGGGCTGCCATCTTTTCTGATGTTCGTAGTTGACCCCCTGCTGAAACGGCGCTACCCCTGGCGTTCACGGGTGGAGGCGCGGGACGGTGTCTGGCAGGTGCCGCTGCGGGTCAACGCCGCGCGGGTCGGCGACCTGGGGCTGGTCACTTTTGGGGCGGAGACGCTCACCGAGATTGGAATGGGGATCAAAGCCGCGTCGCCAGCCCAGCATACGATGTTCACCAGCGTCAGCGATGGCTGCATCGGCTACCTGCCGACGGCCGAGGCACACGCCGAGGGGGGCTACGAGGTTGACGCCGCGCCGTTCTTTTACCGCTATCCGGCCCGGCTGGCGCCCGAGTGCGCCCGGATCGCCAGCGACGCGGCTGTCCGGTCGCTGCGCGGCTTGTACTAGTCCCGTTCTATTCCGAATCCGTCGTTTGTTTCCGCCATCAGCTTTACATAGATCTCTTCGAGCGCCGACTCGCGCACGGATAGGTTTACGAGGGCCCATTCGTTTTCGGAGATATTCTCCAGCACCGAGGCGGCTCGACTTATATCGGTCGTCCTAAAGACATAGTTTCCATCTTCCCGTTCATAGTCCAGTGGTTCGTCGGCGTAAAAAACGACTTCATAGTCCCGGTGGCCGAGGCTCTCCCGTATGCTCTTCATGCTGTTGCAGACGACCAGTTCGCCATCTTTTAGGATGGCGACGCGGTCGCATACGTGTTCGACGTGGAACAGGTTGTGCGCGCTCAGGAGGATCGTCTTGCCCCGTTCCTTCAGGCTCTTGAGATAGTTGATGATAAAGAAAGAAGTCAGTGGGTCTAACCCCGAGTTAGGCTCGTCCAGTATGAGGAGGGTGGGGTCGTGTAGCAGCGTGCGAGCGATGGTCACTTTGCGCTTCATACCCTTCGAAAGCTCCCCCGTGAGCCGGTCGCGCTCGGGGAGCTTGAGCGAGCCGAGCAGATCGTCTATGCGCGCGGCCGCTTTCCGTTTGGGCAACCTGTAAATTTCGGAGAAGAACATCAGATACTCTGTGACCGTCATATTCTCGTACAGGGGGCTTTCCTCCGGCAAGTAGCCGACGAACTGCTTGACGTAGATGCTCTCTTTGGCCATGTCGCGGCCCATGACCTCGATCTGACCGGACGTCGGTTCAATGAGGCCGAGGATCATCTTGAGCGTGGTGCTCTTCCCCGCGCCGTTGTGGCCGATGAGACCCATGATCTCGCCGTCCTCGACGGTCAGGTTCAGGTGCTTGACGGCCTGAACCTGGTGGTATGACTTGGTGATGTTTCTCAGTTCGATCATTATATCTCCAATCGGGCGTTGCTTATGAACACTATTCTGACGATCTCAAAACGAGAGGTCACCAGGTTGCGGTCTCGCTTCAGGGGCGGCTCGAGATTGGTGGTGCTGCTCATTCTCGCCGCCTCGTTTCTGATCGCTTATCTGGCGTTCCGCCAGGGCGCTTTCCGGGGCCGGGGTCTGTACCGGGTGGGTGTCTCCCCTGACGTTCCTCCCGTCTGTGACAGTCGCTTCGATTCCGTCACGGTCGCGCCCTCCCTCGGCTACTCGATGGTAGAAGCCGGTCAGTTGGATGTCTACGTTGATGGCGCCCGGGCGATCTACAGCGATGAAGAGAGATCTCTCTACGCGGCCGGCGCACTGAAACTATACCTTGAGACGCAAGAATTGGCAAGGGTCGGAGAGGAGTACGAAACGGACAGGGCGTTCCCTCTGCGCGTCGAAATCGCTCGCTTTCCCGTGGATTCGCCGTCGGAGGATAGAGAGACTGTCGTTCCGTCTCTGATGAGCCCGCCGTTGCCTTTCGCGCACGTCATCAGTGTGTCCATCTACCTGCTGCCCATCTTTTTCGTCAGCGTCTTTTTCATCAGCGGCTTTATGGACGAGAAGGCGGACCGGAGGATCACCGTTCTGTTATCCGCCCCGGTGTCCCCGTTCCGCATCATCGTGGGCAAAATGCTGCCCTACGTTCTGTTCACACTGATCTCGGTGGTCGGGATAACGGTGGTGCTGAGGGGGAACGTGTTGCCGGCGTTAGCCATATTCACCCCGGTCGTGTTGTTCACCTTTGCCGTCTATCTGATGGTGCCCCTGGTCTATCGCACCTTCAAGGATACGACCTTTATCTCGATGTTTGCCACGACCGTGATAACGACCTATCTCATCTTTCCCGCGATGTTTTCTGGCGTCAGCGACTTGAGCTATATCTCTCCTCTCACGCTGGCCGTGGAGATGTATCGCGGGCAGCCGTTTGGCTTGAAGGCGTACTTGACTTCGGCGACCTCCATGTACCTGGTCTTTGTGCTTTCCGTGTACGTCGGCGTCCGCATTTTGAACGAGGAGTACCTCACCAGATTTCGCCCGCTCTATAAAAAGATCGCCGACGCCATCTACCTGACCATAAGCCGCGATCATATTTACCTATCCGTAACGCTGTTGAGTGCGTTTTTGATTCCCATCGTCTATATGGTTCAATTGGTGAGCTTGGCCATATCGCTCAATCTGCCCATCCGGTACGCTATCGTGGTCGTGCTGCTCTTATCAGTGGTCGTAGAAGAGATAGCCAAGTCGGTGGGCATCGTGGTGCTGATCGAGAATAACGTCGCCAGGACAGCCAGGAGCATCGTTGGGCTGTCCTTCCTTTCCGCGCTCGGATTCCTGGTGGGGGAAAAACTGTTGTTGTTGGTCTCGGTGGGCGTCGTCTCGGAGTCGGCGTTCTCGACCGCCATTTTCAGCTCTGGTATGCTTTTGATCCCGCTCGCCGCTCATTTTGTCTTTACGACGATTGTCTGTCTGCTCACCAAGCGCTTGGGCGTCCATCGTTACCCCTACGTCATAGCGGTCGGCGCGGTCATCCACGCGCTGTACAACCTGTGCGTGATTGGAGTGTTTGCCTAGATGAAAGCTCACGCTTTTTTCACCATTTTCAAGAGAGAACTGCGGTCGGTCGTCAAGGAAAGAACTATTCTGATCGCCATCCTGATCCAGTTGTTCATCGCCTCATTCTCGTCGGCGCTGCTCATGGGGCTGATGTCGGTCTATGACCCGGAGGCCACGAGTTTGAGTAGCATGGTCAACATCGAGGTGGGAATCGTTGGCGAAACGAGCGGGCCGCTGAGCGATTTCCTGAGAGCGCGCCACGCCAGAGTGATACCTTTTGCCACGCTGGCGGATGCAGAGAGAGCTTTTTACGCCAGAGAGATAGCCGCCGCCATCTTTGTGCCTGAGGAGGAGGGCCCTGTAGCCGACATCCAGCTATTTTTGCCCGAGTCGGAGACGAGCTCGACCTTGACGTTGATGATACTGCGCGAGCCACTGAAGCAATACGAGAACTATTTGCGGGAGCAGAACGACATTCACGTCAGGTACAGGGACATCGAGGGGCTGCCGGCCACGACCTACGAGTTCCAGTACGGTGTGATCATTCCCCTTTTGATGTTCTTTCCCGCTTTCGTGACCGGCGGCATGGTGGTGGATTCGATTTCCGAGGAGCTGGCGAACCGCACGCTGGAGACGCTCTGGTCCGCGCCGCTATCACTGAGCACGATACTGGGGGCCAAGATCGGGTCGGCGCTGTTCCTCGCCGGAGGGCAGTGTCTCCTCTGGTCTATGTTGCTGCGTCTCAATGGCATACCCATACAGAACCTGGGACTGGTATTGCTCCTGGCCGTGATCAGCGCGGCCATAGTTGCGGTGGGAGCGGCCTCCATCGCCGTCTATTTCCAAGATCGGGAGCGGTCGCAGTTTGTATACGCCCTCTTCATTTTGCTGTCCGTCAGCTCGAGTTACTTTTTCGATTTCTCCCCCATCGCGTTGCTAACCCGGCTGGCTACGGGAGGGGATTGGACCAGCGCGGCGGGCGTGGCGGCGTACGCTGCCCTGCTGTTGGCGCTGCTGACGGCGTTCCTCTCCACATCCAAGAGATTGATCGCCGCCGGGAACTGACCATTCGCAAATTCGCAATTTGCAATTCGCATGGTATAATGCCCCCGTTTTGTCCATAGGAGTGCACCGTATGACGAAATGGGAAACAGACAAGGTGAAGGGCTTGGGCGTCGGTGTGGGGCTGCTGCTTACCATCGTTCTGGTGGATGCCGGGCTGGTCTGGCTGGTCGCCAGCCAGCACGTCATCAACATCGGGACGTTCATTGTCGGCCTGGCCGTACTGTTCAGCCTGGGCCTGTTGGCGGTTATAGGCTACTGGCTCTACGGGCTGGCCCGCTCGGCATACACCCTCGACCGCAATGCGCTCGTCATCCACTGGGGACCGGTGGAGCACGTTATCCCCTCCGGAAAGATTGAGCGCGTGCTCACCGGCGACGAGGTCGAGGAACGCATCCGTTTGCGCAGCGGCGGGGTGTGGCCCGGTCACTATGTTGGCTCCGGCGATGGTCCTGGTGAGGGGCCGACGCTCTTTTATTCCACTGCGCCGCCCCAGGATCAGGTCTATGTCGTTACCTCTGGTCTTACCTACGGCATCTCTCCCACCGACCGCGAGGTTTTTCTGAAATCCTTCCGCGAGCGTTGGGAGATGGGACCTACTCAAGCCGTGGAGCAATCCTCTCGGCGACCGGGGTTTCTGGATTGGATCATTTGGCAAGACCGGCTGGGATTGGGCCTGTTGGCGACCGGCCTTCTGGCGCTACTGGCCCTGGTTGGCCTGTTGTGCTACCACTTCCCCGTCCTGCCCCTGTTGGTGCCCCTGCACTTTGACGTGACAGGGGTTCCCGACCGGCTGGGGCCGCGAGGTCAGATTTTCACTGTTCCCTTGGTTGGCTTGGTAGTGCTGTTGTTCAACCTCCTGCTGGGCGGGTTGGCCTACCGGCGCGGGCGGATGGTCAGTTATCTGCTGTGGGGCGGCGCGATTTTAGTGCAGGCGCTGATGTGGGTGGCGGCCATCGGGATTCTGGGATATTCGTAGTAGATGCGCTATGCTCGAATCACTCGATCTCTTTGAACTATTTGGCGGATTTGCCCTTTCCCTGGCCATCGGAGTGCTTGGCTACAAACGCGGCGCGTTGAGCGGCAGCGGCGTCGCCGGCGCGCTCATCACCGGCACACTCACCTTTGGGCTGGGCGGATGGGAATGGGGCGTTTTGCTCGTTCTCTTCTTTGTCTCTTCCAGCGCGCTCTCCTTCTACCGCGCCCGTGAAAAGGAGGGCCTGGCGGAAAAGTTTTCCAAGGGCCACCGGCGCGACCTGGGCCAGGCTCTGGCAAACGGCGGCCTGACCGCATCGCTGGCGGTGTTCTCTCTCATCTGGCCGCACCCTCTGTGGTTCGTTGCCTGCGCCGGCGCGATGGCGACCGTCAATGCCGATACATGGGCTACCGAATTGGGTGTATTGAGTGCGCATCTCCCACGCCTGGTCACCACCGGCCAGCGGGTCGAGGTGGGTGCTTCGGGCGGCGTCACCTGGCTGGGAACCGGAGCGTCGCTGCTGGGCGCGCTTCTCATCGGTCTGGCGGGCGGGCTGGGGCTGCTGCCGCTGAGCCACAATTGGGCCGCTGCGGGCGTGTTGCTGCTGGCGGCGACGGCCGGCGGGCTTGCCGGCTCGTTCGTGGATAGCCTGCTGGGCGCCACCGTTCAGGCCATCTACTGGTGCGACGTTTGCCAGAAGGAGACCGAGCAGGCGGTACACCGTTGCGGCGCAGAGACGCGCCGCTTGCGAGGCTACCGCTGGCTGGGGAATGACCTGGTGAACCTGCTCGCCTCCGGCGCAGGCGCGCTCGTCGCTGCGGGGGTGGGGTGGTCATTATTGTTGTGAGATCTTTTTACCAGCTTGTCTAAACGCGCAAACCGTGTGATAATCCCGCCTGTGCTCAAGAATAAGAAAACGCGCGGGATTTTACAATTACTGCTCAGCCTGGCATTGTTGACCTGGCTCGTCAGTCGTGTCGGCCTGGACGAGATAACCGGTGTACTGGCCGGTATTGACTGGGCCTGGTATCTGCCCGCGTTCCTCTTTTTTTTGCTCAACCTGCTCCTGCGCACCTACCGGTGGTACACCCTTCTCAGTGCCTTGAGCGATAGAGCGCCCTTTTGGCGACTGTTCTATCTTTACTTTCTCGGCTTTTTCTTTAACAACTTCATCCCCTCCGGTTTCGGCGGTGACATTGCCAAGGTCGTCAGCCTGCGCCAGGAATATGGTCGGGGGGTCGAGGCGCTCAGCTCGGTCGTGATGGACCGGGTGACGGGGCTGGTGGGTTCTTCGCTCATCGCTATGGTAGTTTTGTTGTGGAGCAGTATCCAGGACACAGGCCTCGACTTGCCGCCGGTGCTGTTGGTAAGCGTCGCGTTGGTCAGCCTGGGCGCGCCGCTGGGTTTTGCGTTCGCGCGCTGGGGAGCCCCGCTGGGGTTACTTTCCTCCCTTTTCCCTTTTGCCAGACGCTTCACCGCCAACGACAAGGCGCAACGCCTGGTAGGGACGGTGCAGCGGTATCCACTGCCCACTTTGGTTAAGGCTTTGTTGATCAGTTTCCCCTTCACTCTGGGGCTAGTCGGCGTTCAGTATGCCATAGCGCGGGCGCTGGCGGTAGAGTTGCCGTTTCACCTATTTCTCCTTTTCGTGCCTCTTATCTCCATCGTCAACTTGCTGCCCCTCTCGTTCAATGGTCTCGGTATGCGCGAGGGGGTCTATCAACTCTTGTTCGTCCCGGTCGGTGTGCCGGGCGCGACCGCAATCGGCATGTCGTTGGCGTTCTATTTCCTCCGCGTCAGCACGGGCTTGATCGGCGGCCTGCTCTATGCCATCAAGAGCATCAGCAACATCACCCGGGCTTCGCGGATCGGTGGGGCAGAGCTATGATAAAAAACAAAGTCGCCGTCTTTGGTCTCGACGGTATCACGTTCGATCTCTTGCAACCCTGGTTGGACGAGGGACGCTTGCCCAACCTGGCCCGGCTCATCGCCGGAGGCACCAGCGGCCGTCTGCGCTCCACGATCCCGCCTGTCTCCGCCTCTGCCTGGGGCTCCTTCTCCACCGGCGCCAATCCGGGCCAACACGGCCTGATTGACTTTACCTACCCCGCCGCCGACGGATACGAGCTGAAAGTGAGCAACAGCCACACTCGAACCATCCCCGCCTTGTGGAACATTGTCAGCCAGGCCGGCGGGCGGGTTGGCGTGGTCAGTATGCCCATGACGTATCCGCCTGAGCCGGTCAACGGTTTCACGCTCTGCTCCTTCCTCACCCCCAGCGCCGACAGTCAATACACCTACCCCGCCTCGCTTAAGGAGGAGATAACGGCCGCTGCGGGCCCCTTCCCGCTCCACATGTCCGAAAAGGGACGCGGCACTGACCCGCGCCGGTTTGTGAAGGCAGTCAAAGAGATGGAGATCGCCCGCGCGCGCGCCGTCTGCTATCTGTTGCAGAACAAACCGTGGGACCTCTTCCTCTACGTGGTCGAGACGACGGATAACTTGCAGCACGAGGTCTGGCATCTGTTGGACGAGACCCACCCGCGCCACGATCCCGAAATGGCGGCCGCCGTCATGCCGGACATACTGGACTATTACGAGACGGTGGACCGGTTGCTGGGTGAGATGGTGGCGCTGCTTCCCGAGGACACTCTCACCGTCGTCCTATCCGATCACGGCTTTGGCCCCTTCCACAAGTTCTTTCACATCAACAACTGGCTGGCGGAACAGGGCCTGCTAAAGTTCCGCCGTTCCCCTCTCAGCCTGGTCAAGCGGCTCGCCTTTCGGCTGGGAGCGACGCCCATCAACGCGCTCAAGTGGGTGACGCGCTTGCGTCTGAGCGGGATGCGCAAAAACGTCAAGCGGGGCAGAGGGAGGGGTATGCTGAAGCGGGTCTTTTTATCCTTTGCCGACGTTGATTGGGCCAGGACCAGGGCCTTCTCGGTGGGCAACTTTGGGCAGGTCTACTTGAACGTGCGCGGCAAGCGGCCCCAGGGAACCGTGACCGCCGACGAATACAATGCCCTGCGGGACCAGATCGCTGCCACCGCCCTGGCCCTGCGCGATCCGGCCGACGGCAGCCAGGTCGTGCAGCGGGTCTACAAGCGGGAGGAGATTTTCCACGGGGCCGTCGCTGACCGCATGCCCGATCTGGTGCTGCACACCGACCGGGCCAGGTACGTCTCCTTCGGCCACGCCGACTTTGGCTCCAACAGGGTCATCGAGCCCAGCGTAGGGCAGACGGGCCACCACCACATGGTCGGAGTGCTGGTGCTCAACGGGCCGGGGGTGCGGCCGGGGCTGACCCTGGACGAGACCAGCATACTCGATCTGGCTCCCACCATCCTGCACTATATGGGTCTCACCATCCCCGCCTACATGGACGGCGAGGTGCTGTTGCAGGCGTTCACCGATGAGTCGAACCACGCTAACCCCGTCCGCTACAACAACGACGGCTACGGCCCGTTGAACGAGGATACCGGCTACGCCGAGAATGAGGAAGAGGCCGTGATAGAAAAGCTGCGTGACATGGGTTACGTGGCCTGAAAGCGGTCGCAAACCATCCTACCTCTCTACCCTCACATTCCCCAATTCCACCACACGCATCTCAGCGCCCGGAACATCCGCCAGCACCGGCAGCCGCTCCAGGCTGGGCCAGAGATATACACCCACCAAAAGATGGTAATCGCCGGGCGGCAACTCGCCAGGGAGCTCGATTGTCGCCGGGTAACTGAACGTGGTTCCCGGAGGCCAGGCTGAGGGGGACAGATTCTCTACCAATGGTGCGTCGAGCTGCGCCACCAGCACTCCATCTGAGGACAGCAGGTGCAGAAAGACGACGTACTGGTCATTCAACTCCACAGTAGCTTCCCAGGCCAGTGTCAAGGTCAGCGGCGTGCCGGGGTGCAACCGCTCCTCGTTCAACCTCCAACCACGCAGTCGAACGGCATCGCCAAAGTTGACATCGAGACCCTCGCCCGGAAGCAACTCTTGTCGTGAAATGAAAGAGACGTTATCAAAGATAAAAGTGCGGCAAGTTGTACGCACGGCTCCAGGCTCGCAGGGAATCAAGGCGTTGTCGGCAGAAGGGGTGAGCAGCGCCTCGCTCCAACAGCGCGGGACATTCACTATCTGGTGGCAGCCGGCGGGCGCGTAGAAGCGAAAGACGTTCATCCCCTGAGCGAGGGTGAAGGGACGTGTGGTGTACGTATCGCGCTCGCCCACGACGAAGGAATCCAGCAACTGTTCTCCCAGATAGACTTCCAACACGGGAAAATCCAGGTGGGAGTCTACGGTGAAGCGCAGACTGCCTGTCTCCTCGCGGGTGGAGTAGAGATACATTTGACCATCGCTATCCATCCAGCGTCGCCACAGGTCTCCATCCTGCTCAGGCGGATGCCAGCCTTCCTGACTGAACGTGTAGAGATGCTCCTCCTCTGGTAAGGGAGCCTGATCAGGGACGGGATACGCGCTCAACAAGTGATCCTCATATCTGGGAGGGCCCAGCAAGGTTTCGACGAAATCGTGATATACGGGGTCGTGCTGCTCCTGCGCCAATTGGTGCAGGAGAACGTAATCTACATCCAAGTAATGCAACCAAGCTATTCTATCGGCCAGGTTGGGGCGGGGAATGACGTCGCCTCCCGCCTGGTCCGGCCGAGCTAACCCGGACAGCGTCTCCCACCACGGCGGGGTCTCGGGGCGGAGGCGATGCACACTCCCGCCCACACAAGGGCGTCGAGCGACTGTTTGATAATAGAGCGCCCGGTGATTGATCTGCCGCCCCGTCATTCCCAGGTACAACAGCGCGCCATCGTCAGATTCTTTAGCTATGCTTTGGATGGTCGGCGGGATCTCGGCTGAACTGACCGGGAAAGGCCATATAGCAACGTACTCGAAGCCGACCCCAAGCAGCATCGGCGCCAGCAGCGCCGTCATCAAGCGGCGGCGCGCCAGCAGCGAGGAAAGCCCGGCTATTCCGTAGGCAGCGAGAACGGCCACGGCGAACATGGCAGCCTCGTTGAGGCGGCCTGGAGTGCGTCCGATCTGCATCAGCGGCGCCTGCTCGATCAGCGCGTAGGGAAGGGCGACGTGGTTTGGCTGCGCTTCCACTTCAAACACCAGCAGTTCGCCGCCCACCTTCAGCAACGGCCCCAGCGACAGCACGGCCGCCATCAGGGCCAACACACCCCAGACCCACGCTCTTTGTCTCTCTTTGATCAACCCCCATAGCGCCAGTCCCGCCGCCAGAACACCAGGGTAAGCCAGTCCCTCACGCAAGGACTCCAAACCAGGAAAGACCTCCTCCGCAAAGGACGGCACCAAGCCCAGCGGGTGCAGTAGCGGATGGAACTGAGATGGGGTGAAAAAGGCCAGCAGATCGGTAGAAGAGGCGACAATGCCCGTCTTGTAGAGATAATCCTCCCCCTCTCCAAAGTGCAAAACCGTAGGTAGGAGGAACGGGCCTGCCAACACGGCAGCCAGACAATACACCAGGGCCAGCGATCCCAGCCGTCGCCAGTTGAAAAACTCTTTCCCCATTCTCAGCAGGGCTATCAGAAGCACGGCCACGGTGACCGGCAGGACGAGGTAAGGCAGATGTATCACGTGAACGAGGCAGGCGAGGGCCAGGGTCAGACCAGCGAGCACGGCGGCGCTCCAGGCAGGGCGTCGAACGGTGCGCCAGAGGAACAGAGCGTAAAGAGGGACCCAGTGAACCGTCACCTGAGGCAGATGCCCGGCCAGTACGTGCCCGGTCTTGTTGGGGAAAAAGGCAAAGATGAACCCGCCGACGAGACCTGCCCCATAGTCGCCTGTTAATTCGGCGCAGAACCAGTACATGGCCATTCCCGCCATGATGAAGGAGAGTAGGACCTGGATATTGTAGGCAGCGGCCGGGGGAAGCAACAAGGAAAAAGGCAGCGCCTGCAAATTGACGGCGCCCCCTGTGAGCATGAAAACCAGTTCTACGCCAACGGGGTGGTTCAAAAGGCTGAGATGGACCAGGTCTATGCTGGGGTCAAACGCCGCTTGCTCCGCCCACCACAGCGTCCAGGCGTACCGATAGGCGTCCCCACGCTCTTCCCCGATGATCACCGAATCCATACGGAATGGAGCCGGGTACATCATCACTAGCGCGGTCAGGGTGTAAACGGCCAGAGCGATCAATGTCCAACGGGCGTTGGCACGGCTGACGTATCGTTTCATCTTTATCACTTCACTCATTGCCACCAGTCACCTGAATTTCCAAAAGCGGTATGCTGTCGTTGGGCAAGTGTTCGCCGGCGGGGCCGACTGCTGGTAGGCGAACTCCGGTCGAGAGCTCGTACATTCCCACAGAGAGCGTGTACGCGCCAGCAAGCAACTCGGAATCGGTGACGAGCACGTACTCGTCCTGGATCACCTCCCCGTCCCACCAACTCCAGGTCGGCCGCTCACCCTGTACTGGCACGCCATCGCATTGGGCCGCCAACTGCCCCTCATTCAACAGGTGCACAAAGACGTGATAGTCCTCGTTCGCGGTTAACCGGCCATCCAATTGCCAGAACAGCGTCACGGTCAATGTGTCGCCGGCAGCAAGTTCGCTCGAACTCGAACGGTAGCCTCGCAAGTGAATCTGGTCACCGAGTTGCGCGTCCAGCCGGCGCACGCTCTCCTCTCGTAGCAACTCGGTCTTTAGCGCGGGGGCAGTGCGGTAGACGATCACCATCTCGTCTTCGTAGAACGGAGGGGGAAAGCTGACCAGCCACTTTTGCCAGTTCTCCATTCTGGCTGAGTCGAAGAAGCGTTTGTGGAGGATGATGTATCGAATATCATGGGCGGCCAATACTGCTAACCGTTCTTCGAGATACTGGGTGGGCACGTTCTCGTTGACCAACGGCCCCAGCAATGGATCGGCATCTATGAAATCATAAGCATCGTCAGGGGTGCGCGACACCACGCCGTCAACAATCTTCTTGCCGTGAATCGTCTGAAAGAACAAATAGTATTTGGCCTCCTGGCGGCCCACAGGGAAATCGGCCACCGCAAAGTCTCCTTCCTCCTGGGCCAGTTGGTAAAGGAAAGGGGAGTAGGACGGCTCAGTGGTAGGAAAAGGGAAAACCCAATACTCGAACAGGAGAAAACCTGTCCAAAGTCCCAGAGCCAGGTAAGCCAACGGTCTGCCGCGTGACGCAAGCCGCCCGTACAGCCAGCGGCTGCCAAACCCGACCAGTACCGCCAGCGATAAAAAGGTCAGGGAATTAAGACGCAGAGGATGCCTTAGCACGCCAATGATGGGAACCGCCCAGGGCAGGTCAAAGGTACATAAAGTATCCCCCTCCCACCTGACCTGCGACCCCAGCGAGAGGGCGAAGAACACCAGGCCAGTCAACCACCAGAAACGGGTCCTGCGGCGGGCGGATGCGACGCCAGCAACCGCCAGGCCCAGAGCTGCGTACCCCAGATAAGCCGGCAAATTCCTGGTGTAGCCGATCCTAGAGTTAATTTCCAAGACGAGGGGGCCAAACACCGGATGCAGCCGGTTGGGGATGAAGAATGAGAGCAGGTCATTTCCCCGTCCCTCCTCGACACTGACGGTCATATAGGAGGCGCCAGAAGCGAGCAACTCGCGGACGACAGGCCACAGGAAAGGCGTTATCCCCAGAACGACTATGATAACCAGCAGGATCAGGTGGCGGAACACGCCCGGCGTCCAGCTTGCCCGCTCGAAGAGCAGGTCGTAGAGCAGGTAGAGCGCCGTCCATCCCGCCAGCATCAGCATCAAGTGCCAGCTCGATAGCGCCGTCAGCAAGAACCACAAGGCGGCCAACAACGTCTGTTTGATCCGCTCTACGCCAGAGGTGTGAATCGTCCGCGCAAGAGCCAGCGCAAACAGGGGCACGAACTGTGTCGTGACCAGGACAGGGTGGGAACTCTGAAACAGATGGTAGGGATGAAAAGCAAAAACGACCCCAGCGACGAAAGCGGCTGGCCGACAGCCGGTCAGATGATTTGCCAGCAGGTACATGCCAAAGCCGCTCAAGACGTAGGTCAACAGGATTGCCAGGTTGTAAGCTGTGAAATGGCCGACCAGCGGGGTCAGGAGCAGCGAGATAACAGTGTTGACGTGGCTAAAGCTGTGGAAGACGAGGCTGGTCCCCTGGGGATAGAACATGTGGTCAGTACGGTAAAAGTCCAGATTCTCCGTCAGGACCTTCTTGGTCCACCAATCAGCCCAGGGATTGATCAATACATCCACGTCGTCGCCTGCCAGATGGGTGGGCATCTGCGCAGGCAAAGGCCAGGTCATCGCTATCGTCAGAACGCAGTAGATGCCCAACACTGCCACGTCACGATAGTGCTTGCGCGTCCAACTCGTCATAGGTGTTATTCTACCACTTTCTGGGAAAAAGTCGTGCCCGCGTCTCTGCTCCAGACAATACCAGTGTTTGACTTCTCCCAGTTGGTATGGGATAATTTTGTGGTGTTAGAACTGGTATTTCATCCTTGAGGCCGACAAAAGTGACAAAATCTCTGCCGCACGCAATTCGCAATTCGCAATTCGCTATTCGCATGATTGCCGTCGTGCTGCTGATCCTATTTTTCGCCCAGGCGGTGACAGCCATACCGCGACTCTCGCTGACCGCCGACGAGCCGGTCTACATGGGGGCCGGATACGCCTTCCTGTGCAGCGGCGACCTGCGTATGGCGACCTCGGTCCAGCATCCCCCCTTGATGCAGGGACTGGTGGCACTGCCATTGCTGCTGCAACCCGGCCCAGAGTTGAGCGCGCTTGAAGGGTGGGATACGGCCGAGATGGCCCGCTTCGCGCCGGCCTTCGTGGCCTGGTACGGAGACGCGCTCGACGCGGCCACCTTTGCAGCGCGGGTGCCGGTGGTGTTGGCGGCGCTGCTGTGGGCCGCCCTCCTCTTCCGCTGGGCCGCCGATTGGTTCGGCTCCTGGGGCGGGATCGTGGCGCTGGCCTTGTTCGTCTTCGATCCCAATATCCTGGCCCACGCCACCCTGGCGACCAACGACGTAGGATTCGCGGCCTTTAGCTTTATCGCCGTGTTCGCCGCTATGCGGCTCATCAAGCGCCAATCTTGGCGCTATCTGGTGTTGGCGGGATTGGCGCTGGGAGCCAGCTTGAGCAGCAAGTCTTCCGGCTTTTTCACCGCGCTGGTGTTGGCGACGCTGTTCCCTTTGTCAGCGTTGTTCGGCGGCAAGGGGCGCACCCGCCGGGTTGGGCGTGCGGTCCTACAACTATCGTTCGTCCTGCTCTTGGGTCTGCTGGTGCTTTGGGCAACCTACGGCTTCGAATTCCGGCCCGTCCCTCTGGCAACGCAGTGGGAAGTGTGGCGCGAGATGCGCAACCACCTGGCAGAGGGGCACACCGCTTATTTGATGGGTCAGATTAGCGACACTGGCTGGTTGGCCTATTACCCCCTGGCTTTCGTGCTCAAGACGTCACCCGCTACCCTGCTGTTATTGGCTCTAGCGTTGGTCACATTCGCCATTCGCGTGCAACCTCCGGTTGCCTGCCATCTCGCCATTCGCCATTCGCAACTCGCTATGTGGGTCTATCTCGGCGGCTACGGTGCGGCCACGCTGCTGAGCAAAGTCGGCACCGGATACCGCTTCCTGCTGCCAATACTGCCCTTCTGCTTCCTCCTCATCGCCAGCCTGGCCACTTTACGCCTTGCGTCTCACGTTTCACGTTTCACGCATCACGTTTTACGTTTTACGTTCTACGCATTACTATTTTGCTCCATCATTGGAACCCTCCGCATCCATCCCCACTACCTCACCTATTTCAACTTTTTGGCCGGTGGGCCGGCAGGCGGTCACCGCTACCTGGTGGACTCGAACCTCGACTGGGGGCAATCATTCCAGGCTCTCAAAACGTACCTGGACGAGCAAGAGATCAAGCAGGTGTGGCTGAGTTACTATACCTACACCGACCCAGCGCTCTATGGCATCAACTATCAGCCCATCGCGCCTGCGCTCGGCGCGCCGCCAGTGCTGCCTTCTCGCTTCGACCCCGCGCCGGGGGCCTATGCCATCGGCGCGACCACACTACAGGGAGTGATGCTGGCGGACTCGGACACGTATGATTGGTTCCGGCATAGGGAACCGATAGCTCGTCCGGGAAACGGGTTGTTCGTGTACCAGGTGAACCCTCACGACGAATCACCTGCCTGGCTGGCCCAATGCACCGTGCCCGTGGCCCCCCTCTCCGCCGAGGCAGCGGAGGAAGGGTTTGGTCGGAGCGATCTGCGCACAGCTTGCTTTGATTGCACGTCGGGCTGGCTTTATCCGAACGGCGGGGAGTCTCCTGGGTGGTACGCGCTGTGCCTGGACACGGCCCGCAGTGACGACCCGTTCATCCAGGCTCACCTGGCGGAAAGTACCCCGGGTTACGAGCAGCGAGAGGCGCGAGCGTTGCCTCCGTTTGCCATCTATGAACAGGTTTCCCCACCCGCGACGCCGCGCTTCACACCTGATACCGCTACCCGCATCGGTTATTTGACTTTCCTGGGCTATACTGGCGTTGACTCCCTTCCAATTGAGCCCGGACGGACGGTCGAGATAGAGACCTGGTGGCGAGTGGGCAGTCTGCCGAAGCGGCCTCTTTCAATTATGCTGCATCTGGTGGGACCGGGCGGCGCTGTTATCACGGGTGATGGGCTGGGGGTGCCGATCGAGAACTGGCAGATCGGCGACGTCATCGTCCAGCGTCACGTGCTGCCTCTACCGGCAGACGCGCCGCCGGGGGAATACACGCCGACGACGGGGGTCTACTGGCTCGACACGATGGAGCGGTGGAAAGTGGAAGGGGAACAGGCCGGGGATCAATTGACGCTCCCAGCGCTGGCAGTGGATGCCGAAAGGTAACCGGAGGCTCGTTCCTGCCCTCGCTTCTTCTCAAAGCAGGGGCAGGAGCGAGGACAACCTCACCTCTATTGGGTGGTGAAAGTCAACTCATTTGAAACCCAGGTGACACACTGCCCGCCGGAGAGGCCCCGAGATGCGACAATGTAGGTGTACTCTTGTCCTGATGTCAGTCCGGTAATGGTCGCCGAGTGCGAAGTAGTGGGCGTCTTGTTCAAAGTCGTCGCCTGCCAGGGCGAACCTGCACGGGAAACCAGCGGCAGGTAGATTTTGTTAGGAAGAGTAGACGGCGTACCATCAGATGAAACTTGCTGATAATACACCTGCCCCAGCGCGGCGGCGCTCGTCGTCCAGTTTATCTGGGCCGTCGTGCTGGTGGTGACTACCGACGTGATGTTAATCCCGCTGGGAGAAGGCGGATCGTCGGGGTCAATGATCTGTGACGGCGTCACGTCTGCTAAAGAGCCAGTATCCCAATGGATCTTGTGCGAGTTCCCGCCGCTGGCATCGGCGTACGTAAAGACGGCGATTGTATCGTTCAATGCCTCGGCGGTCACCTCGAGCAGGCCAAAGCCGCTAGTGTATTTATGAGAGTCTCCCCACACCATCGTCGAGGGCCAGGTGTGAACCGCCGGGTCGGTTGCCGAATCTGGATGCCACCCTGCCTGATCAATGCCCACTTTCAGAGCGGTCAGGCTGTCGCTCACTTCTTCTTGTCTGGAATAACCGTACATCTGAAACTGATAGGTGAGGCAAGGAGTAACACCAGGTATCTCTTGGTAAAGTCCGGCCACCTGACGCCCAGACCAGGGCCAAATCTTGACGGATTCTGGGGCAGAATGTACGTGGTTAACGTTGTGGTCGCAATCCACGACGGCCGTGCCATCCAAGAACCAGATCCGCCAGTCCTGGGAGTCGCTGTACGTGTTGCCTGCCGGGACCCACACGCCTGCTGGGTAGGAGCTTTGATAGCGCAGGTGAAACTCGTACCAGATGCCGTTATCAAAGTTGGGATTGTGCAGCGAGGCCGCGGCAGCGACCGCGTTATCGCCCGCTGGGTTGGGGGGAGCAACACCCTCCCCGGCGTAGACGTGAGGGGACTGGACGAGAGGCGCAAAAGCCGCCAGCGCGATCAACACAGCCACCAGCCCCAGGATCAAATGTAAACGGTGAAATGGAAATCTCATTTTAGAATCCTCCTTGTTCGCAATTCAGGGACCAGAACAGATTGCCCCACATCCCTTTGCAGGGGGGCAGTATAAGTGAAAGTGGTACAGGTGTCAAGGTGAGTAGGTACATGGTTTTCGCCCATTGCCCTCTTGCCAGAAGCCTGGACAATGGTACAATGGTTCGCCAGCATGACACTCGAATCTGCCCCCCACAAAATATCGGCGCCACTGAACCTGCTGGTTCTGGCGCTTTTATGCGTTATTTTCGCGCAAGCTGTTGGGAGCGCAGCACGCACCTCTATCACCATTGACGAAGGCCTGCATATCACCAGCGGCTATACCATCCTGCGCACCGGCGACTTTCGACTGGTCGAGGAGCACCCGCCGCTGGCCAAGGTGTTGGCCGCCCTTCCTTTGCTGACCGTCCCCGACCTCTCCGACCCGCGTACCCTGCCCCCCTGGGACGAAGCGGCCAAACCCACAACGGAAAGCCTGCCTCTCCTGCGGATGACCCAGCAGTGGCTCTATCCTTACCGGCCCATAGACCGGCTGGTGTTTGCCGCCCGGGTTCCATCAGCGTTTCTGGTCGTGCTGCTCAGCGTGGTCGTTTTCCGGTGGGCGACTGATCTCTGGGGCTGGAAGAGCGGCCTCCTGGCCCTCGTCCTCCTGGCCTTCGATCCCAATATCCTGGCCCACTCCGGAGTCGCCGGCACCGACCTGGGCGCGACTTGCTTCATCACGCTGGCGCTGTTTGCGCTGTCCCGCTTCCTGCGCCGCCCCACAATGCCGCGCCTGGTGTTCGCCGGCGTGACGCTTGGCCTGGCCCAGGGAGCCAAACTCTCGGCCCTGCTCCTGCTGCCGGTAGTGGCTCTGTTGATAGTGCTGGCTTTGTCACGCCGACGGTTTGTCTCCCTACTGCTGCTTCTGATCATTGCTGGGCTGGTTTTCTGGGGCATCTATGGGTTCGAGTTGGGCTCCATCCCCGGCATACCATTTCCAGTTCCGGCGGCCAGCCACGCCATCCCCTGGCTGCGTCTCCGCCAGCACATGGCCGACGGTCACGCCGCCTTTCTGATGGGCGAGAACAGTTCGCAGGGCTGGTGGTATTACTTTCCCGTTGCTTTTGCGCTAAAGACCCCCCTGCCGACCCTGGCGCTGCTCCTCGCCGCAACTATTGCTTTCTGGAAAGGGACGCGCCGCTCTCTGCGCGACGAAAGCGTCCTGTTTCTCTTCCCCTTGGTCTATGGAGCGAGCAGCCTGTTCAGTAACCTAAACATCGGCTACCGCCACCTGCTGCCCATCCTCCCGCTCCTCTTTATCTTTATCTCGCGTTTGACGTTTCGCGCATCACGTTTGACGCCTGACGTTTTACGTTTTACGTTTCACGTCTCACGTCTCACGTTTTACGCTTTGCTTTTCTGGCTGGCCCTCTCCACTCTCCGCATCTCCCCCCACTACCTGGCCTACTTTAACGAACTGGCCGGCGGGCCGGACAATGGCTACCGTTACCTGGCCGATTCCAACACCGATTGGGGACAGGCGTACAAAGATCTGGCCCGCTTCCAGCAGGAGAACGAGATAGGGCCGGTGCATCTCTCAGCCTTTATCTTTTACGACCCGGCGCTCTACGGCGTGGAGTACGAGCCGCTGACGCCGCTGCGGGGCGACACGCCGGCCGTCTTTCCCTCTCGCTTCAACCCGCCGCCGGGCGATTACGTCATCAGCGCCACCACACTGGACGGCGTCCCCCTGGCCGACCCGGAGATGTACGACTGGTTCCGCAGGCGGGAGCCGGACGCCAAGATCGGTCACGCGCTGTTCTACTACCATGTCCCAGAGCAGTACCCCGCCCCCACCTGGCTGGCCCAGTGCACGGTCCCCGTACCTCCCCTCTCGCCCCAGGTCGCCGCCGAGGGATTTGGGCGCGACGACCTGCGCTTGATTTACTTTGACTGCACTCAAGCCTGGCTCTACCCCGACGGGGGGCAGTCGCCAGGGTGGTATGCTTTCTACCGGGGAGAGGAGACCGGGAACGAATTTGCACAAACGCACAAGTCGCTGGCCCGGCTGGCCTACGAACAGCGAATGCCGCGGGACGTGCCCCCTTTCACCGTCTACGCGTGGCCCCCTTTGGCCTCAGGTCGGCTGATGGATGGTGTGCAGACCGGCTCGGTAGTCGTGGCTCCCTCCGATTGGACGCCGGCGCAGGCAGAGGTGGAGGGCGCTGTTCTCTCTCCACCACTTACTCTTTCTGGCCCGCTGGCGTTCCTGGGCTATCGGCTGGAGGCAGTTGGTGCGGCGCCAGGTGAGACGCTGGCTCTGTGGACCTACTGGTCTGTGGTAGGTGACCCCGACAGCCCGCTATCGTTGATGGCTCACTTGCTGGATCGGGAGGGGCAGGCCGTAGCGGTGGGCGATGGGCTGGGCGCGCCGCTCGAAAACTGGCGGGAGGGCGACATCATCGTCCAGCGCCACATTCTAGAGATTCCACCGACCGCCACGTCTGGAACGTATTGGGTGCAGACAGGCGCTTATGCGCTGGCAGGCTTGGAGCGACTCGCCGTCACGTCGGACGGGCAACCCATTGGCGACCGGATCGTGTTGGCGCGGTTGGAGGTTGACCAGTGACGCGCATCTCTCGAATCATACGCTCATCCCTTTTTTGGTTGGCCGTCCTTTACCTTGCGGCCGGTCTCGCCTATGCACTGGTCACGCCGCTGTTCGAAAAGCCGGACGAGGACGGCCATTACGGCTACATCCTGCATCTGCGGGAACACGGTTCGTTGCCGCCGCTCTACTTTGCAGAGGGATTCTCGTCCGAGTACAAACAGCCTCCTTTGTATTACCTCCTCGCCTCGCTGCTGACCCGGTGGTTGCCCGAAACCGCCGAGCCGGAAAGCTTGCTTGCTACCAATCCTTATATGAACTTTTCGGTCCCGGGCTACCGCGAGGATAACCGCAACGTATTTCTCCACCCGCCGCACATAACACCCCTGGTGCTGGGAAGCAGGCTGGTCTCTTTGCTCTTTGGCCTGGGGACGATGCTCGCCGCGTATTATCTCGCCTCCCAGTTGTTTCCGCGCCAGTCGTTGATCCCCATCGCCACGGCCGCCGTCGTCGGATTTCAGCCCAAGTTCCTGTACATTGCGACGGCCGTCAATAACGACGCGGCGGCCGCTTTCTGGGGCGCGTTAACGGTCGCTCTCCTGGCGCGCCGCTTGCAAGGAGACGGGTTGCCTCACTTTGCCGCGCTCGTGGGCGCCATTATTGGCCTGGCTAGCATCACCAAAGTGAGCTGTCTGCTATTTTTTCCTCTGACGGGGCTGGCGCTGCTCCTCATCCATCGCGGCCTGCGCCGTGACTTTTTCCGTGATGGTCTCGTTATCCTGGCCGTTGCCCTGCTCGTCGGCGGGTGGTGGTACGCGCGCAACACGTTGCTTTACGGTGACCCGTTGTCCACCCACGTGCACACCGTTACAGCGGCGGAGGTTCAGCCCCTTGCACAACGGTTCTGGCGCGACCTATCTAGCATCGAGCGCACATTTTGGGCTAACCTGAGCCGCACCTTTGTCAGCCCAACCCGCTTGGACAAGGCCCTCATCTGGTGGGGCCGCGTCAGCCTGGCGCTCCTCCTATTACGCATTACGTATTACGGCTTACGCTACGCATTACGTCTCACTTTTCACGTTTCACGTTTCACGTTTCACGCCTGGCTCCTGTTGCTGAGTTGGCCCCTTACCTTTTTGCTCCTGCTGATCGCCTACTGGACCCAAGAGGGGGCGTGGGCCTACGGACGGCTGCTGTTTCCGGCGCTTGCGCCGCTGGCGCTGCTTTTCGTCTTGGGATGGTCCGCGTTCCCCGCGCACTGGCAGCGGATAGTGTTGCCGTTTGGGGCCGGAGTGGTAGTGATCTTTGGCATCTTGGCCCCTCTCGTGAGCCTCTATCCGCTGTATCATCCCTGGCGCGAGTGGACGGAAGAGCAGATCGAGCATCCGGTAGGCAATATCTACGCGCAACCGGAGACCGGAACCCAGATCGCGCAACTAGTCGGTTATAGCCTGCCCGAGCCGTACACTCTCCCCGGTGCGTACCTGCCGGTCGAGCTATGCTGGAGGCCACTGGCCCAGACAGACGTACCCTACACAGTGTTCGTGCAACTTTTGGATCTCGGCCAGTTGGACGATCAGGCTTTTCCTGGGGTGTGGGGTCTGCGCAGGACGTATCCGGGGTTGGGCAACCTGCCCACAGATCGCTGGACACCCGACCGACCGTTCTGTGATAAAGTCCTGGTACAGGTCTCTCTCGATACACCGACGCCGCTTGGCGCAGCCATCGAAGTGGGGTTCATTGATCCGCGGACCGATAACCGCTTGCAGGCAACGAGCGCTGGGGGCGCCCCTCTCGATACCCCCTTCCTCCGGGGCGTGCCGGTGCTATCGCCCGACGAGCTGCTGGCGAGTGAATCGTCGCCACTCTACGTTCTGGATGGTGCGATCGGGCTCGATCGGCTGGAGGCGGAGCGGGGGGGGGAGACGATCACACTGACGTTGACCTGGCAATCGCTACAGCCCGTACCTTACGACGCCACGACCTTTGTCCACGTGAGAGGAGCGGACGGCGAGCTTTTGGCGCAGGTGGATCGCCAGCCGTTGGACGGACGGTTCCCCACGTCCTATTGGCTCCCCGGTCAGGCGGTCACGGACACAATCAGTTTACTTCTGACCTCCACGTATGAAGGGCTACTGACGCTGAATGTGGGGATGTACACCTGGCCATCGCTGGAGCGCTTGCCGGTCGTAGATGCGTCCAGCGCTCCTCAACCAGACAACGTAATAGCGCTTGACGTATCGGCGGCTCCAACCAGCGAGAAGGGAGTCGCGCCGTGAACAAACACTCGCATACACTCATAGCGGCGCTGCTGCTGGGCCTCCTCTTCGCCCAGGCAATGACCAGCATCCCACACCTCTCCATTACTTTCGACGAGGATCTCCACATCTCCACCGGCTACGGCACACTGCGCACGGGCGACCTGCGCCTGGTCGAAGACCATCCGCCCTTGATAGGGCACTGGATGAGCTGGCCATTGCTCCTCTCGCCCAATACACCAGACCCAGAGGACGTGCCCGCGTGGGAGCAGGGAGACCGGCGGCTGTTCGTGCGCAACGAAATCTGGTGGAGCCGGCCCGTAGATTCGTGGACGGTTCCCCCCCGCATCCCGATTGCCTGGCTGGCTGTGCTGATGGGAGCCTTCCTCTTCCGCTGGGCCGCCGACTGGTTCGGGCCGCACGCGGGGCTGCTGGCCCTGGCGTTCTTTATCTTTGACCCCAACATCCTGGCCCACGGCACACTGGCCACTCTCGACCTGGGAGTCACCTGTTTCATCTTTGTCGCCATGTTCGGCGTCCATCGTCTCTTGCGCCGACCAAGTTGGTCCAATCTGGTCATAGGCGGGGTCTTTTTGGGATTGGCGCTGGGGGCAAAGGTCTCTGCCCTGATCGCGCTCCCCGTCAGCGTCGGGTTGATGGGCCTGTGGGGGCTGAAACGCTGGCGGAAAAAGCTGGTGGGCCGGTTGCTCGTCTATCTGGGCGCGGCCTTCCTGACGCTGTGGGCCATCCACCTCTTCGATTTTGGCCCTCCGCCGGGGTTCCCCATCCCGCTCCCCGCCCCAACGTACTGGAACTCTTTTCTGCGAGTGGGGCGGCACGTCTCCCGTGGCAACCCGGCCTACCTGCTGGGCGAGACCTACGTGGGAGGGCGGTGGTACTATTTCCCCATCGTCTTTGCCCTCAAGACGCCCTTGCCCGCCATCGCCCTCATAGGAACCGGTATGGGCGCGTTCTTGCTATCCGCCTGGCGCAGCCCCAAAGAGCGCTGGCAAGTGCTCATCCTGGCGAGCCTGCCGGCAAGCTATTTCCTCATGAGTATGACGAACAAGATCAATCTGGGCTACCGGCACATCCTCCCCATCGTGCCTTTCCTGTACCTCTTCATCGCCCGCCTTGTCCCACGTCCTGCGTCTCACGTTTCACGTTTTACGCACTACGTTTTACGCATCACGCTTTACGCCTTACTGCTCTGGCAGGCAATCGGCACCCTGCGCGTCTGGCCCTTCCACCTCACCTACTTTAACGAAGTCGCCGGAGGGCCAGAGAACGGCTACCGCTACCTGGCCGACTCGAACGTGGATTGGGGGCAGGCCTCGAAGGCGCTGCGGGGCTACCTGGCCGAACGGGACTGGCCGGAGGTGTGCTTTAGCAGCTTTACCTTCTTCATCCGGCCCGAGCTGTACGGAATTGAGGCCACACCGCTGCCTCCCCTGGCAGACGCGCCGGCCGTGCTGCCCACCCGCTTCAATCCCGCGCCGGGCACCTACGTCATCAGCGCCTCCACCCTGCGCGGGCTGCAATTGATAGACCGCGAGATGTACAATTGGTTCTGGCACCGGGAGCCGGACGACGTGATCGCCAACGCCATGCTCGTCTACCACGTCCGTGAGCGGGAGCCGAGGCCAACCTGGTTAGCCCAGTGCAGCGTGCCGGTCACACCGCTGTCGCCGGAGGCGGTGGCCGAGGGGTTTGGTCGGGATGACTTGCGCACGCTGGCTTTCGACTGCACCCGGAGCTGGCTCTACCCGAACAGCGGGGAGTCCGCCGGTTGGTACGTGCTGCACCGAGAAGCGATGGCCGAAGAAGACGGTTTCACTCAGCAGCGACTCGCTCTGGCCCGGCTCAGCTTTGAGCAAAAGATCCCGCGCGAGACCCCGCCTCTGATCATCTTCGAGTGGGACGCCGGGGAGGCTCTCACCCCCCGTTCCAGAGAGGCCTGGGCAGCTCCGATCGAGTGGCCGCCGGAGCGGGCGCTGGCCGAGGGAATCGCGGTTTCCGCCCCGCTCTCTCTGGACGGCCCGCTGGCGTTCCTGGGATACGAGGTGGCCCAGGGGGAGCAGGCTGTCAACTTGACGACTTACTGGCAGGTGACAGGGCAGCCAGACCGACCTTTCTCGTTGATGGGCCACTTGTTGAACGCCGATGGTGTGCCCGTGTCCGTGGAGGATGGGTTGGGTGTTCCCTGGGACCAGTTACGGCCGGGGGACATTCTGGTACAATGCCACGCTCTCTCAGTTCCCTCGGAATTGCCGGGCGGCGAATACTGGCTCCAGACCGGTGCGTATTGGCTGGATACGATGGAGCGGTGGAGTGTTGAAGACGGAGATCGCCTCTTGCTGACGGCGGTGGAGGTTCCGTGACGACTGACGTGGGGAGCTACGATTCTTGTATAGTTCCCTCGGTATCGCTGCCCCGCTTTATCAACTCTGAAACGCCCAGGACGTTTGTAGAGATTATCCCCAGTAGCAACGGCCAGCCTGGCGCAAATAGCCGCTGAATCACGGCCGCCGAAAGCGCGACCTCGTCCGGCACCCCCAGTCGTATCAGCAGCAGGGTCAAGCTGGCGTCTCGTACGCCCAGCCCCATCGGAATCATCGAGAGGTTGCCGGCGGTGATCGAAATGGCGAGCACAGCCAACAGGCTGGACCAATGGATCGTTTGCCCCAGCATCAGCAGCACCACGTAGAGCCGGACCGCGGCGACCGTCACATTGAGCCCGATCAAGAGCGCCGCGACGCCCAACCCCCGGAGCGGCGCACTGCGAAAGCCCATCTGAACCGTCTCGCCAAACCGCGCGAGGCGCAGGGTGAACTTTTGGAGCGGCAGCCGCTTCAGCAGGGGGGCGACCCAGGACGGCTGGATGAACCATGCCAGGCCCATCCCCGCCAAGAGAATAGCCAACAGCGCCAGCGGGGCCGCCAGCCCAACTTCTGGGAACAAGAAGACAACCCCTACGCCGGCGATCATCGCCGGGATCAGCATGCCGAGCCAGGTCTCGAGGGCGACGAGCGCCGTGCCGACCGCCAGTGGGACGTGCATCACCTGCCGGTACAAATAGATACGGAGAGGAATCCCAAACTTGAGCGGGGTCACATAGTTCACGCTCAGGCTGGCGGTCAGCACCAGGTAGGCCTGCCCTATCGTCGTCGAGTATCCGCTGGCGCGCACCAGCACATAGATCGCCGCCGTGTACGTCGCCGTGCCCAGCGCCGACAGCAGCAGGATGAGCGCCAGGTAGAGCGGGGCGGTCTCCCGCAAGAGCGTCCAATCCATATCCCGCAGCAGGTAGGCCAACAAAACAGCACTCGCGATCCCAATCGCGAGGATGACGCCCACCATCATCCAAGAGCGCGATCTGCGGCGCGATGTTTCCGGCGGCGGATCGGGAACGTGTTCCTGTGACTCAGCCAAGGTAGCCCAAATCCTCCAAGCGGCGGCGCACCTGCTCGTCGTCCTCGTCCGAATAAGCGCCATCCGACGGTGAGCCGCCATCGAGGGCGGTGGAACGCCGGCGCTGGATCGGGTGATCGGCCAGATAGGCCTCGTCCAAGACCTCGGTCAGCACACGCCCATCCATGTCGTCCGGGATGGGGACGCCCAGCAAGTAGAGCGCGGTCGGGGCCACGTCAATGATCTGCGCCCCGGTCACCGTCTTCCCCCGCTTGGCGCCCTCCCTCCAAGCGACCAAGACGCCATCCTGGCGGTGACTGCCCGAATTGGCATAGTCCGAGCGCACGATCAGCTCGTCCTCCTCGAAGCCAAAATGCTTGGAGGAGATGTAGGCGTATTCCTGCGCGGCGAACAACAGGTCCGGGGCCAGGTCCAGGCAGCCGCCGCTGTAAATCTCGTCCTTGCGGTACACTCGGTCTATGATCTGCTCTCCCGTCTCGGGGTCCTCGAGCGCGTACAATTTCTCTGTGATGAACGCGGCCACATCCTCGTACTCCTGACCGGGGGAGACGACGCCCTCCGGCTCTCGCCCCCGCAGGTTGACCCGGATTTGACCAAAGTCGCCCGTGGCGTACGCCTTGGTGCGCGACCAATCCACGTCGTCCGGCGTCAGGAACGAGCTCACCACTCGGCTTCTCTGAGCGCGCGGGATGCGTAGATAGAGATTCGTCAGGCCTATTTTGCTCAGGACGGTGTACCCTCGAAGCAGCACCCGGTTCTTGACCAGCCAGCGCTTCAGGTGGGTCATGGGGCGGTCCTTGAGCTTGAGCAGCCCCAGCTCCATCAGCCACCGGTTGACAAAGATGAGCTTGTACAACGGCCCGGCCCCGTGATCGGACATCAGGATCACAGCGGCGTCTGGGGGGAGATGGGAGAGGATTTGCCCCAGGATCTCGTCCGCCTGACGAAAAACTCGCCGCACGGCGTCGGCATGCCGGGCGTACTCGGGTTTATAGCCGGGGAAATCGGGATCCATATACTTCCAAAACCGGTGTTGGATCGAATCCGTCGCCGTGAACACGAACACGTTCAGGTCGCACGGATGCTTGCGCAGCAGGTGCAGCACGGCCCGCCCCCTTTTCTCCAACGTGGTCAGGGTGTCCTTGATGCACACCGCCTCTTTTCCCTCGACGTACCATTCCTGTCCTTGGATCACGTAACCGCCGGCCGCCTGGTGCAGTTCGTCGGCCAGAGCAGGAGGTGAGGTGAATTGGGAATTGATGGAAGGAGTCAGCAAGCCGGAGACCAGGTAGCCGTTCACAGCGCGAGGGGGATAGGTGACCGGTACGTTGACGATACCGGTCGTCAGGCCGGCCTCGCTGGCGATCTCCCACATCGTCTTGCTGTGCAAGGAGGCCGCGTTGACCAGGGATGGCTCGTACCGACCATCCACGTGGCGCGTCCAATCAAAGATCCCGTGCTGACCGGGGTTCTTGCCCGTCATGAACGAGGCCCAGGCTGGGCCGCTCATCGGGTGGATGGTCGAGCGGAGCTTGCCGCTGACGCCCTCCGCCATCAACCGCTGTAGATTGGGCAGCTCTCCCGCCGCCAACCAGGGCTCGATCACGTCGAAAGACGCGCCGTCCCACCCGACGATGACCACGGGATGACCGATTCGCCGCTCAGTTTTCACCATACCTAGCCTCCGATTCTGTTCTCATTCGGTTTGACGACGCTGATACAGATTCGGTATCGAAATAGGGGGCCGACCAGCGGGAACGGCATCATCACCCGCTCGATGAGATTGAACACGGGGAAAAAACTAGGCGTAAAGTATGCCAAGCGAGGGCGAAAATTGGCCGCTTCCAGCGTCGCCAGCAACCGTTCCTTTGTCTTGAGATCAATGTGGGTTGGATTTTGCTTCAGCAGGTTGCGCGCCTTCATCCGCTCGATCATGTGCGTGGGATTGGGTGTGTAGATGGAAAGCGTGCCGCCTGGTTTCAAGACACGGAACGCCTCTCGCACCATACCCTCAAACGATGATTGCGTAATGTGCTCAACCAAGTCAGCCGAAACGGCTTTGTCGAAGGATTCGTTCTCAATGTCATAGAGATTGGAAACGTCCCGTTCGTAGAACGTGATGGGGGCGTCCTCGAACAGTCGCTTTGCCGCTTGTATCGCAGGGGGTGATAGATCCACCCCTACGACCTCTGCTCCAAACGTCGAGCAGAAATGTGTCACCGCCCCCATCCCGCAGCCGAGGTCAATGATCCGGTCGCCGGGTTGTGGGTCCACCATTCTTTCGATCTGTGCCAACCGCAGTTTGGTCCACGCCGTGCGATCCAGGTAGGCGGCGGCCATATCCTGGTAAAACTTGTCATCGTACATCTGCCCCCCTCCGATCAAGCACGGTCCGATACAGAGACAACGTGCGCTGCGCGATGCGCTCATTCTCCCGGCCATGCCGCTGAAGCAGGGTCTGCGTGCCGCGCGCCAACCGGTCTCGCTCCTCCTTGTGGGAGAGCAGGCGCAGGATCGCTGCCGCCAGCGCGCGCTCGTCTTCCGGCGGAATCAGATAGGCATTCTCCCGATGCGTGAAAAGCCGCTCCGTCTGCCCGGCCCGCGTGATGATGCAGGGTACTCGCATGTGCATCGCCTCGACAATCGTCATGCTCCAGGCGTTCTCCACCGGGCTGAGGGCCACGAACAATTCGGAGAGCGACAGGAAGCGGCCCGTGTCCCCCCGCGCGCCCACCAGGTGGACCGCCTGCTCGATCCCCCACCGGCGCACGGCGGCTCGCAGCTCGCCGGCCAGCGGCCCATACCCCACGATCACGAAGCGGGCTTGCGGCCGCTCGGCGAGCACCAGCGGGGCCGCCCGGACCAGGGTCAGAGGGTCCTTGAACGCGTTCAGCCGGCCTACAAACGTCACCACATCATCCCCTGGTCTCAGGCCCAATTCCTCCGCGACAGGTCCGGCCTCCATCCCCGGCTGGAACGCTGCCTCGTCAATGGGCAGTGGGATGGCGTGATATTCGGTGACGCCGAGCTGTCGCAGCAAGGCCTCGGTCTCCAGGTTTGATGCCACCACCGCGTCCACGCGCGCCAGCGCAGGCCGGATCAGAAACGAGGGAATCGAACGGACGTCGGTCCCGTGAACCGAAATCACGACCGGGATCCCATACCGCCGTCGCAGCGCCAGGCCAAGCCAGGCCAGGGGCGCCCAGTGGACGTGCACCACGTCGCAATCGGCGCAGATTCGGCGAGCGGCCATCAGAAACGCGGCTAAGAAAGCCGGTATCTGCAGCGCTGCCCACGGGCGATGGCGGAGGTTGTTCGGGATACCCTCCCCGTAGGCGAGTTGTTGCCACCTCTGTGGCCACGCATAGACGAAGCGGTGTATGCGGACGTGGCCCCGTGTCTCGCAACGAGGAGCGTGGCCGTCGTGGGGCGCGACCACCTCGACCCCCACCCCTCGCTCGCTCAATGTCAGCGCCAGGTTGTAGACAAACACCCCGGCAAAGTCGCCCGGGCAGCGGGGAAAAGAGGTCGTGAGCATGCAGACGCGCATATCCCTCAGCGCAGGTCGCGGTTGTACTCCATATCGAACCACATGGCGAAAAAGATGGATTGCAGCCCCGACACAAAGAGAAAGACGGCGAACAACGCACTGGTGGCCGCAACGGTGCCGTAAAACAGGCGATAGATGACCAGGTACAATCCAAATAATGATCCCGGTACGAACAGCACCATGCCCATCAGGTAAAAGAACAGTAGCGGATGAAAGTCTCGAATCACGTACTTTTGCACCATCCGATAGAAAAAGAGCTTCAACAGCAGCCACGATAACTTGGGGATCATCCACAGCGGCCTGACGCCCGATTCCTCACCAACACCGTAAACCGGCCTGATCGGTACATCGCGCACGTGAAAATTGTACACGTTGAGCCTTACCAGTAAATCATTGGGTTGGCCGTACCGCTTGTACATGCGGTCCCAATCAATCGTCTCGAGCGCCTGCGAGTTGATGGCCGTATAGCCCGATTGCGAATCGGCCACGTGCCAATAGCCCGACGCGATCTTGGTCAACAGCGACATGGCCGAGTTGCCCAGGTAACGAACCTTGGGAATCTGGTTCCACGCATCCCCCGTGAACAGGCGATTCCCTTTGGCGTAATCCACCTTGCCCTCGACCACCGGATCGAGCAGAGCGGGCAAATCTGCGGGGTCCATTTGCGCGTCACCGGCCATCACCACCGCCACGTCCACCTGGTGGTCGCGGCACCACTTGTATCCGGTGGCAATCGCCCCGCCCACGCCCTGGTTGACCTGGTGCTGGATCAGGATCACGCGCTCCGGTTGCTCTGCGACACGCTCTAGAACGCGCTCGACAGTCTCATCCTGGCTGCAGTCGTCCACCACCACGACCCAATCCACGAAATCGGGGAGGGTATCCAGGGTGCGCCCGATCAGCTTTGCCTCATTGTAAGCCGGCACCACGACGCCGATGATCTTTTTCTTGTACAAATCCGTTGATCCCGTCAATCTTAAATCTGCAAACCTGCCAATCCGTGTTCTACGACGGGCAGTATTGTAACATGGTAGAGTAGTTTTTCAAGGCTGGACAAAGGGCCGTTTTCGTGGATAATTAAATCTGTTTTGCGATACAATGCCAGAGGAACGAGAGAGTATGCAGCGCTTTGGAATAACAGAGGATAACCGGTCCATCAACGCGCGCCTGGCCCTGGCGCTGTTTTGCTTGTTGACGTGCCTATATTGGCTGACGAATAGCGCGCACGTCAGAATTGCCGATGGCGAGACGATGTACCTGGTGACCGAGAGCCTGGTCGAACGAGGCACGTTCGCCCAGTTGGAGCCGGAGCAGGCGGGCGATGCGCCTCGAACATTGATGCGCGCGCGCAATGGAAATTTTTACGCTGTGACCGGGCCACTCCAGTCGTTGCTGTCCGTGCCATTCTACCTGGCAGGACGTTGGGTGGCGCGGGCCTTTCCCCCGCCGTTCTACGGATACTTTACCCGCTTCTTTGTGTGTCTGTTCAACTCCCCCGTCCTCGCGGCGACGGCGGCGCTGCTTTACCTGTTCGGCGTTGATTTAGGCTATCGGTGCCGAACGGCTGTCTTTGTGGCCTCGACTTTTGGGCTGGCGACGATAGCTCGGCCCTACGCGCGCACCCTTTTCGCCGAGACGCTGCATACCTTTTGGCTGGTGTTAGCGGCATGGGCGGCCTATCGGTACGCGCACACAGACCGCTGGGGCTGGATGGCGCTGGTCGGCGCCGCGATGGGCTTGGGCACGGCGACCAAGTACGTGATGCTGGTGGCTGGCCCAGCCCTGGCCCTCTACCTGCTGCTGGAATGTCTACGGCGGCCCCAGCATCCTATGCGCTGGCTGGGACGGACCGCATTGTCCGGGGTGATCCCGTTCGTATTGATCCTGGCGGCGCTGTTGGCGCTCAACTATGCCCGTTTTGACAGCGTCTTGGAAACCGGCTACACTCAGGGCGACCCCAGCGGCACGGTCGGCGCGATATCCGCGACGGCGACGCCCATCCTCAGCCTGTACGGCCTTTTTTTCAGTTCCGGGAAGGGATTTTTCTTCTTTTCACCCCCGACCGTGTTAGCGCTGTGGGGCATATTCGGCCTGGCCCGCCGCCGCCGAAACGAAACTTGGCTGTTCCTGGCTATCGCCGTCTCCTACCCTCTATTCTACAGCCTGATCACCCCCCGTTGGCACGGCGGTGGCAACTGGGGCCCGCGCTACATCGTCTGCATCACTCCTTTCCTGACCCTGCCCATCGGCGCGTTCCTGGAGCGGCGCGATATTGCACGCTGGCTGCGCGTGGGTAGCGCAACTCTGCTGTTCGTCGCCGGCTTCTGGGTGCAAATGTCCACCATCTTTGTCAACTATAGCACCTACCTGTTCAGCGACGTACCCGCCGACCAGCAACGCTTCCACCCGGCCCACTCGACACTCTCCGCCCAGTGGCGTCTGTGGCCGCGACAGACCAAGGCCTGGCAACAATACGACCACGACCTGCGGACCTCCGCTCAAGAGTTCTACGTCATTGATGGCGGCTTTCACGATGTCGAGGTGCCCGACCTGTCCCCCTTTGGCCGTTGGATGAAAGAGAGTGGGCGGCTGCGCGTCTACGCCCGGCCAGAACAATCGCTGACGATCCAAATTGCATACTCACGTCCACATGCGGTGACAGGCAACTGGCAAGGATTACACCTCGTCTACGACGGCGTACCCGTGACCGGCGAGCGGCGGCTGGTCGCGGAGGACGAAAGCGAAACGCGATGGGTCGAGGCGCTTACGATCCCCGCCGATGAGGTGCACATACTCCCCGGCACGCTAGAGATGACGGCGGCGACCTGGCTCCCCCCGTCCGGCGATCCACGCGAGCTGAGCATTTTCGTCGAGCGCGTGGAAGTGCTGAGTGATGACTCGCCGCTGGTTTACAAGGACGCCAACCTACCGCGCCCATTGCCTGTGACGACCTCCTACCCCTGGAGCTGGCAGGCCATGTTCTGGTTCTACGACCCCGCCAACGCACGCCCCTTCGATGTCTGGCCCTGGTACGTGTGGACCAGTGGCCTCCCCTTGCCACAAGCACGAACGTTTGTTATAATCTTGGCTTTGACGCTGGGCGGCGGTTTTGTCGCCAGCGCTATCTGGTTTATCTCACAACTCAGGCGGAGCCTATAAGTGGACGGCAAGCATCACGCATCACGTTTTACGTTTCACGTTTCACGGTTCACGTATCCGGCGTTGATCCTCGCCTGCTTTGTCCTGTTGGCCCTGGCCTACGGCTTGGTCGTACCTCCATTCGAGAACCTGGACGAGATCGAGCATTTTGAGGCGATACGCCACATCGCGGAGACAGGCCGGCTGCCCGCACATGGAACGCCGGAGGCCGAGAGCTACCACTACCGCCAGGAGGCGTCCCAACCGCCGCTGTACCATCTCCTCTCGGCTGGCCTGGTGCGGCTGTTGGGCCTGCGCACCGACGACGCGGCCGCCACCTGGCGCTTGAACCCCTGCGTCGCCTGCGGGCCTGGCGCGGCCAACCTGTACGATAACCGAGCCGTCCTCTACCACGATCCCAATGCGGAAGCGTTTCCCTGGCAATCCACTCTACTGACGCTTCACGTCTTGCGGGCCTGGTCCACGCTGCTCCAGGCGGTCACGGTGGCCGCCACCTACGCCCTGGCCCGCCTAGCCTTTCCCCAGCGGCGGCCGGTCGGTTTGATGGCTATGGCCGTGGTCGCCTTCAACCCCCAGTTCCTCCTCGTCGCCAGCGGCGTCAACAACGACAATCTGCTCGTCCCCCTGGTCACCGTCGGACTGTACCTGTTGTTGCGAACCTGGCGGGATGGTCTATCGGTGTGGCGCACCGTTGGCCTCGGCATCCTGATCGGACTGGCCGGCCTGACCAAACTGAGCGCTTGGCTCCTACTCCCCCTCTCCGTCATAGTCATCCTGATACTCGCCTACCGCTCCTTGATCTCCAACCCTTCGACCGTGCTCAGGACAAGTCTCCAATCTCTGTCCGCCATTCGCCATTTGTCATTGCTCATTGTTCATTGTTCATTGATCGTTGCGACGGCTTTTTCCGTCACCGCCTGGTGGTTCTGGCGCAACTGGCAACTCTACGGCGACCCTACCGCCCTCCAGCCGATGCTTGAACTGGTCGGCGTGCGCGGCGGCTCGGTGCTCCAATCCTTTCTGGAACTTGGCACAATGTTCCGCTCTTTCTGGGGCCAACTCCCTTGTTCCTTTTACCCGGCGAGCTTTTACGCCTTTTACGCCCTGCTCACCGTGCTGGCCCTCGGCGGCCTGGCCTGGGGCTGGCGACGATTTGCCTCTGTAGAACGAACGGTGGTTCTCATATTGCTTGGTTGGTTCCTGCTCGTCACCGCAAGCTGGATGCGCTGGAACGCGATGACGCCAGCTCCCGGCGGACGCTTGCTCTTCCCCGCCCTCCCCGCCGTCGCCGTGCTGATGGCCCTGGGAATCGGTCGGTGCTCATCCCTCGTCCGGCGTCTGCCATCGTTCATTGTTCATTGTTCATTGGTCATTGGTCTGCTATTGATGGCGTGTTGGACTGTGACGCGCATCTTGCCTGGCTTCTTTGCCCCTCCACCTCGCTATTCCGACGTCAGCGTCGTTCAGCCAGATCATCCCCTTGACTCTACACTTGGCGATGGGATCCGGCTGCTGGGTTACGATCTTGACCTGGATGACCAGGAGCTAGTGCTCGACTTGACGTTGTACTGGCAGCCCCTTGCCCCGGTGACCGATGACTATGTGCTGGCGCTCCAATTGGCCTCGCCTGTGCCTGGCGATACGACCCTGCGCTGGAACTATAACTCCTGGCCCGGTCGCGGCAACTATCCCACCTCGGCCTGGCAGCCCGGCGAGGTGATCGCCGACCGCTACCACTTCCACCTGCCGGAAGCCGATTTCCTTACCCAGGCCTGGGACCTGCACTTGATCCTCTATCGAGAGGAAACGGGGGAGAGGCTGCCTGTTCGGGTGGGTGGGGTTGCTGCCGGAGACCGGTTGGCGCTGACCAAGTTGCGGGTGCTGGGCCACTCGCCCTCTTGCCCAGATGATGGACTCTTGGCCTCGGAGGTGCGCTTTGGCGAGGCGACTGCTCGCTCTGGCGAGGCGACTGCTCGCTCCGGCGAGGCAATCGCACTGACCCACGCCTCGGTTGCCGTTGAGGATGGAGATATCCGCGTATCGTTATGCTGGGAGAGCTTGCATCCTCTGCCCACCGACTATACCGTCTTTGTCCACCTACAGGACGCATCTGGCGAGCTGATCGCCACCGGTGACGGCCCACCGATGGAAGGCGCGTTCCCTACTTCAATGTGGCGTCCAGAAGACGTGATCCTGGACAGTCACCGCCTGGCGGTCGAGGACATAGAGGTGGGCCAGCGCGTCACCGTGGGGCTGTACGACCCGCAAGATGGCTCGCGCCTGCCGGCCTATGTGGGCGGGGAACCTGTGCCTAATTCGGCCGTTTCGGTGTGGCCGGACTGCCCATAGGTGTTTGATCTTTGACTATTGCCTGTTAGCGCGCACAAGCGTTGGGTCAAGTCGCCTCCTCATAAGCGGCAAACTGTG
>CAYMWP010000016.1:0-31980 GCA_964393895.1 uncultured Anaerolineales bacterium
ATCGGAGGTTCACTTCGGCTATAATGAGGAGAGGAACCCCGGTAAACAAATACCCGCGGCCATTTGCGGCTTTGCCTTTGTGTCCTTTGTGGTAAATGACTTTCCTGAAAAAAGGTGTTGGTTTGTTCGTCGGTGGGGATAAAATGCTCAAAAACCAGGTTTTTTGGTGAGATATTCCCACAAACACGTCAATTTTGAGCCAAAAGTGGGACGCTGTCCCATAAAACCATTGAAAAACCTGGTTTTTTCAGTGGAGTCGTAAATAAACACCCTCCTGAACAAGTACGTACTCTACTCGTTCATCTCATACGCCCCTTTCAGGGCGTACACGCGATTATCCCACACCCGCTGGTAGCGCTCTTCGTCCACCACCGGCTTTTTGAGCATCCGCAGACAATAGTCCATCTGCTGCGGCGTGCTGCTCGGCTTGTTGTGCAGTTGCAGGGCGAACTTGGAAAAATCTCTTACCATAAAATCGAAAATCTGGTCTACGACGTCATCCTCCAGCCCATAGATCGCGGCGTTCTCGAGGATGAGCTGCCCGTAGACCACGAGGGTGAACATCTCGCCCAGGGTCAGCAGAAAATCCACGTCCTTCCGCTGGCCCTCGTCCGGCGTGGCCATTGCCAACATCTCTTTGAACGTCTCTATCTGCTCCTGGAACAGGTTCACGTTGGGCAGGTCGTAGCTCGCAAAGGCCAGGTGGTAATCGTGGAATTGGATTTTGCCCAGCCCCCTGGCCGGCCCCTGGTCGAACAGGAAATCGTCGTTCCGGGCGTCATCTCGCCTGGGGACAGCGGGATAGTCGGCGGGGTTGAAAAAGTAGTTGGCCATGAACTTGACGATGAGGGCAATGTTCACGTGGACGGTGCCCTCCAGCTTGGGCAAGGCCCGGATGTCCCTGGCGGCCATTTCGAAATAGGTATCCTTTTCGAACCCCTTGGCGGCGATGACGTCCCAGGCCAGGTTGATGACCTCCTCTCCCTGGGTCGTCACCTTCATCTTGACCGTCGGGTTGTACAGGAGATAGCGCCTATCCTCAGGCGAGGCCGAGCGCATATAGTCGGCCGCCCGCAGCGTGAAAAGCTTCATAGCGACCAGCCGGGTGTAGGCATCGGTGAACGCCTGTTTGACGTGCGGAAAGTCGGTCACGTACATCCCGTAGAGGCGGCGGCTGGCGGCGTGGTTGATGGCCTCGTATAAGGCGTGGGTGCAGATGCCGATGGAAGCCCAGCCCAGGTTGTACTTGCCCACGTTGACCGTGTTGAGCGCCGCGTCCCAGGCCTCCCGGCCTTTGGACAGGATCTCGGCCTCGGTGATGGGATAGTCGCGCAGGGCAAAGTTGGCCACGTAATTCTGGCTGTTGGTGACGTTCTCGACGCACTCGTAATGTCTGTCGCGATAGTCGGCCACAAAGAAAACGTAATCGCCGCTGTCGCTCATCTTGCCAAAGGTGGAGACCATGGGGGCCTGGTTGCCGTTCCCGATATAGTACTTTTCCCCGTTGGCCCGGTAGGTCCCATCGGGCTGCGGAGTGAGGGTCATCTCGGTCGCATAGATGTCCGCGCCGTGCTCCCTCTCCGAGAGGCCAAAGGCGAATATCGCCCCCTCCTGAAGCAACTGCGCCGCCTGGCGCTTGAGCTGCTCGTTCTTGCTCATCCAGATGGGGCCGAGGCCGAGGATGCTGACCTGCCAGGTGTACCAGTAGGCCAGACCGTAGAAAGCGAGGATCTCGTTGAACTCGCAGTTGCGCCAGGTGTCCCAGCGGCAGTCCTCGTCCCCATAGCCCGCGGGGGTCAGGAGCGTGGCGAAAAGCTTTTCCTCTTTGACGAATTCGAGCAAGTCGGCATACCAGGCCCGCGCGTGGTCGTCCTCTTTGATCTTGCGCTTGCCCTTGTGCTCAAAGAACTGGATGGTCTCGAGCATGATCTCGCGCGACTTTTCGTCGGGATACGCGCGGCTGTGCTGCTTGGGATTCAAGAGAATCATAGTTTCCTCCAAAGTGATAGGTCAGCCCCCACTCAGTCCTCGAGCCACTCTAGATACTGCTCCCTATCTCTCTGCCTCACGGCCCTGGCTTCCTCCGGCGACAGTTCTCGCATCCCCACAAAACCGAGCCGCATCTCCTCCGGATACTCGGCATAGGCGAGCACGTCCCGGTAGTCGCCTTGCGCCATCCTGACGAGCTCGGGCAGCCGCTCCCTCCGACCCGCGCTCAACTTGAGGATCGCCAGTTGCACGCGCGCTCGTCCCCGCCCGGAGCTTTGCCCTCCATATCCATTGAGAACGTCCATTACCTCTTCAGCGTCCACAGCGGGCCAGTATTGGCCGATCTTTTGCAGGACCTTCTTTCTGCTGGCGACTGTCATTTCAACTTGCATTCCAACAATCACGGACGAACCGCCAGGTCGCCATCCTTCTGTTACTCTCCGAGCAAACCGATCATACAACTTGGCCTGAATCTCAGATCCTCGGTCCGCTCCACTGAGTGGTTGTCCGGCTCAGGTTCATTCTCCAAATGAGGTGTTGGCTAAGCGGAAATCAACCTCATAATACCTGACATCAATATTGTCCACCATACTGAGGGCATATTGAAGCCTGAGATCAGAATCCTGGCAGATTATCAAGCCACGGACAGATTGATCGCATGTGGCAAGATTCTCTCGGACCCATCCCATATAGCGAAGTACTTGACCAACAACCCGGTCTGATTCTCGCCCTTTCTTAAGCTCAATCACGACAATTGAATTGCTGCTTCGATCAATCGCAAGAATATCAATTGACCCAATTTCTGTTCCGTACTGCTGTCCAATAACACCTTCAACAGGGTCAGTGAAGAGCTCAAGTTCATTGCCAAAGATCTTGCTGAAATTGGTGACAATAAAATCCTCAAGATATTTCTCAAGGACAAACTCAGCTCGATCCTGGATGTGGTCCTCATGCTCTTCGCCAGGTTCGTCCTTTTGTTCCATCAAAGATCGATATTGATCTTCAGTGATTTCATATATTGTTTGCATACCGAAGACCATCCGCCGGAACTCGAGGCCCCTCGGGGCATCATGCCATCTGACGCCTATGTGGTTTGAGTATGGGTTTTCGGGCCCAGTGGCTTTGATGTTTCTCTCATGTTCATAATAAGCCGAACTGGTCACAGTTCCGATTGCCGCGATTACTTTTCGCCCCCGACGGGCAATGATTATATCCCCCGAGGCCATCTCATGATAAAAGGACCAAAGCATATTAAGATAAAGCGTCCGGATATTTGGGGGAGAATCTGAATAAGTTTGCTCAATTGCTTTCCTCAGCTCATCCCTGGAATGCTCAGAGATGTCCCCAAGTTCTTTCCAACCTATTGAGATTAGGCTATTTTCAAGATTGAATTGCCATACCTTCTCCCAAATCATGGGTTTGTCGGCATGATAGGCGGCTACTATCCAGTATCGAGGCATGCTTACCTCCCCTCTTATGAATTTTCGTGGATGAGCCGGATAACTCCTAAAACAGGCGAAGTATTTCGCCTATACCTCATCCAGTGCGCGTTACGCGCAGTATTGCGCCTATCACGCCTCCGCCACATCCCCCATCACTTCCCGAATATCAATATCCACCAGGCAGGAGACCACACACCGCCCGCAACCCACGCAGCCCAGCGGCCCAAAATCTTCCGGGTAGCAACAGAGCTTTGAGCCAGGCCAAAGCTAAACCGCCGCTGGCACTAATTCCCGGACGTGCAGAACTTTTCTACCGACAATTGGTCGAATATCCGCCCTAGTGAGTGTGAACAGTGCAATCGTTCTGCCATCAACGGTTACAAACTCGATCTCAAAGGTCACACCGTCTTCATAACAATGGACCACTGCCCCCATGTCACCTTGTACCAAACCATACTCGTCAATGTCGCGCGTTAGAGCGACCGTATCCAACTCACGTATCATACCACATCTCCCACACCTATACCGGATACGCTGTCACAAAACGAGGATTATCTTGATCCGTCTCAATAATCCATACCGTCCGTATTTGCACCGGGTCACACCGGTCGGGTTCTGAAGCCAACCTTCGATAACATACTTGATGCCATGCGCCGATGGGGCAATATCCTCGACATCTTCAAAACGAGCAATGGCTACTAGACGCCGTTCCAGTATATCCACATTTGTCTCGTCAAAGCCGAGAGCACGAAAAAACCGTGCCTTCCACCTGCCAACAGAATGTTTCTCCGACAACAGGTAACCATACAACTTGGATGCCGGAATGTAAGCGCCTTCACAATTAGGGAGCTTTATACTCTCTCACCGCTCCGCCACATCCCGCATCACCTCGCGAATGTCAATATCCACCGGGCAGGAGACCACACACCGCCCGCAGCCCACGCAGCCCAGCGGGCCAAAATCTTCCGGGTAATAACAGAACTTGCAAAAGAAGCGATTGCGAATCCGCCCCGGCTTGGTGGGGCGCGAGTTGTGGCCCCCGGCGGCGCGGCGATAGTTGGTGCTGGTGCAGGCGTCCCACACGCGGATGCGCTCAATGCGGCTGACGCCGGCCCGCTCCTCGATCACCCGGTCCGTCACGTCAAAGCAGCGGCAGGCCGGGCAGACGTAGGTGCAGATGCGGCAACTGAGGCAGCGCTCGCCGTGCCGCATCCAGACCTTGTCCTCGAAAAGCTCGCGCCACCTGGCCGGCGCCGTCACGGGTACCGTCTCCGCATCCACCACCGACGGCTCCGCTTCCCCCTTGCGGCTCTTTGTCTCCAGCCCCTTTAGGAGCACCTTGCCCTTCTCGGTGACCACCTCAACCGCGTAGCCGCCCTCTACCTCTCTCAGCAACACGTCCAGGTGGGTGGGGTCATCGGGCGCGCCGCCGACAGAGGTGCAAAAGCAGCCCTCCCACATCTGTGGGCAGGCCAGCCCCACCAGCATGGTGCGCTCGCGATGGTGTTGGTAGTAGCGGTCGGGCGGCTCTTGCTCCAGGAAGAGGGCATCAATCGCCGCCAGCCCGTGCGCGTCGCAGGGGCGAACGCCAAAGAGCACCTGCTTGCGCTCTGGCAGAACCTCCTCCTGCGTCACCTCGCGCCCGCGCTTTTCGATCCGCAGGATGGTCTCTGTGGCCGGCAGGAGATAATCCTTGGCGGAAAGCTCCGGTCGCTCGTAATCGAACAGGATCTCGTCGCTGGAGCCGACCGGGCGGTAGAGCACGTGGCCGTCCACGTCGCACGGGGCGATCAGGTCCACCTCTTGGGCCAGCCGGTCGAGCCAATGTTTCAGTTCATTCAACGTAGTATACTTCATAGCACACCCCACACTACAACTGGATTTTTAACCGCAAAGAACGCAAGTTTTCTGTTCAAATGTTTCTACTTGTTCCGAACTATCTCCTACCCAACCTTTGCGTCCCTCGCGTCTTGGCGGTTCAAAAAAACCTCACGCCCCTACATCGGCGAGCCATCCTCCCCCAGTTCAAAGAGCAGCGGCGTGAGCGCTTCCTCCCGCCCGGCCCGGTGACCGTAGAGGGATTCCACCTCGCGCACCAGCCGCCGGTTGAGCAGGCTCAGCGGCAGCCCCATCGGGCAGACCCGCTCGCACTCGTCGCACTCGGCGCAGCGCCCGGCCAGGTGAAGCGCCCGGCCCAGGTGAAAGACGTGCTTCTGGCCCAGCTCGATACCGGCGTCCACCCACAACCCGTCATCCCGCTCGAACATGCAGGTGGTGCAATAGCAGCCGGGGCAGACCTGGCGGCAGGCGTAACAGCGGATGCAACGGTCGAACTCGCGCAGCCAAAAGGCCAGCCGCTCGGCGGGGGACAGCCCCTCGACGCGCTCTAGGTCGGCCCAATCGTCCTCAGCGGGTGTCACCTCCGGCGGTTCCCCGATCAACACGTCATAAATCACCGGCACACGGTCGGTGCAACGTTCGCAACGCGCCGTTGCCTCCTGCCTCTTGCCTCCTGCATCTTGTACACCCTCACAGGCCAGGCCAATGACAAATATCCGCTCCCGCTCGATCTGCTGCTCGGCCAGGAGAACGTTGAGAGAACGGCTGTCGCAGGGCTTGACGACGATGCCAACCCGAGGCGGGTCAACCCCCCGCTTGGGGGAACTCTTTTTGTCGTGTAGATACGTGACCAGGTTGTGGACACAGCCATCGCTCCAGATCAGCCGCTCCACATCCTCTGGTTCGTAAATGAAAGCCGGGCGGGCGGAGCCGCGCGGGCCGGCCTCGTAGCCAATGACACAGTCCACCCGGTCTTTTTCCAAGAGTTGGCGGGCCTGGTCGCGTATCTGTTGGGTCAGCGATTCGTTAATCGGCATACATGCCTCCCGTGAAACGTGATGCGGAAAAACAAGCCTACAGCCCAGTTACCTTCATATTATACGGGTGCGTTTCATTTCAGTTAGAAACGTCCAGGTGCGACGCACTTTTGCATCAAAAACGACGATTTTCGCGCGTATAACCGGACGAATCTCGAACCAAGTGCGTCGCACCTAACTCATTTGAAACACACCCATATTATACTCATCTGACGGAATCTGCCAAAGTGGGAGCACACTACAACGAATTGATAAATCAACGGTAACTGCTCAGCCCCCGTCATTGCGAGGAGCGGCAGCCGAACTCGGAACGAATCAACGAGCGGCTCCAACAAAAAGCAGCGCGCACAAGAGTGCAGGCAATTCGTTCCTTCCTTAACTCGTTGTAGTGTTTTTACGTTCGAGGTAAGCGGGCAGGCGGCAGTAGTTTTCACTCGCATCCAGGTGAAACAGGGGAAAGATCACAGTGAACGTGCTGCCCTGCCCCACCCTGCTCTCCACCTCGATGCACCCGCCGTACCGCTCCACCAGGTCTTGTACGATAGCCAGCCCCAGCCCCGTGCCGACCTCGTCCGACGCTTTGGCATTGGGGGCGCGGTAGAACTCTTGGAACAGATGAGGCAGCGACTCGGCCGGAATACCGATGCCGGTGTCGGTGACCGCCACCTCGACCCCATCATCCACCTGCTGCATAGAGACTGTCACGCGGCCGCCGGAGGGCGTGTACTTGACCGCGTTCCCCACCAGATTGACGAAAATGCGGTCCAGCCCACCCTCGGCGCCACGGACGACCAGTTCCTCGCAGCAGGCGCGGTGCACCAGTTCCACGCCTTTCTCCTCGGCGCGGGGTTGCAGGAGCAGCACCGCTCGCCCCACACAAGCGTTGAGCAGGACCAGCTCTTGTTCTTCCGGCCCGGCGGCCTTGCCCGCCGCCAGGTCCAAGAGATCGTTGACCAGGCTCTCCAAAAAATCGAGGCGGCGGCTGATGCGGCCAAACAGGTCGGCCTGCACGTCGGTCAGCGGGCCAGCGTATCCCTTGAGCACGCCCCGCACCAGCGATTGGGCCGTGGCGACGGGGGAGCGCAACTCGTGGGTGGCGACGTGGATAAAGTTCGCCTTGTCGGCCTCCAGCGCCGCCAGCGCCGCCAGTTCGCGGGCAGACGCCACAGCCGCCGCGCCCAGGTCGGCCAGCGGCCCCAGCAGGTGGGCGTCCTCTTCTCCCCAGCGTCGGGGGGCGTCCGCGTAGACGTGGAGGACGCCGAGGGGGTCGCCCTCGTGCGTCAGGGAGATGCACAGGGCAGAACGATAATCCCCGGGCAGGTCCACGGCCCGGGGATCGGCGCGTGCGTCGGCAACGATGAGCGGTTGCCCGGCGAGTACATCCTCATTGAGCGAGCTGTGCGCCACCTCGAGCGGCTCTCGCCGCTGGAACGCCGCCGGTAGACCGGAGGCCGCCGCCATCCTCAAGCAGGCGCCGTCCTCGTCCAGCAAGTAGACCACCGCGGCGTCGGCCCGCAGCGTCAGCCTGGCGCCATCGGACAGACGGGCCAACGCTTGCCCCAGTTCCACCGCGCGCTCCGGTCGCTAACCGCCGACCAACGCGCCAACCTTCGCCAGCAGCACGTCGGGGTCAATTGGCTTGTCCACGAAATCATCCACCGGCAGATAGGCCTCGTCGGGGCCAAAGCGCAGGGAGGTGGTGGTGTGGATCGCAGTCAGCATCAAGATGGGGACATGCCGGTAAGCGGCATACTCTGAATGTTCGTCGGGGTCGCGCAGTTTGAGCGAGACCTGAAAGCCGGCCGTGGTCGTCTCCATCATCACGTCGAGGATGATCAGATCAGGCTCGATCTCTTTGACCTTTTGCAACCCATCCTCACCCGTGGCGGCGGCCAGCACCTCGTAGCCGTTCGCCTCCAACGGCATGCGGATCGCCGTCACCATATCAACATCGTCTTCGATCACCAGAATTTTCGGCATCGTTTTTCTCCTTTAATTCGTTGGGCCGCCTCCCGCAGGTTTGAAACCTGGGGAACGATCGTTTATCTCATCGAGCACTGCGTCAATCAGGGCCGGCAGCGCCGCCCCGACGGCTCGGCTCAGTCCCTCTCCCCAGCCGGCCTCGGCCGGCTGGACGCCAAAGATCACCATCTCGGGAAGCGTTCGACCCAGCGCCTCGGCCAGGGCCAGCGCATCGCTCAAACCGGCGTCGTGGAACGAGAACGAATCGGATGTAGAGACCAAGCGGGCATCGCCCGGCGTGAAGCGGACGAACTCGCCCGGCTTCCGCCCCATCTCGGCCGCATCCACGACGATGACCCGCTCCCGCCCCTCCACCAGGTCGAGCAATCCCAGCCCGACCGCGCCTCCATCGAGTACCTGGACGCCCGGCGGCATCTCCCGGCGGGCCAATTCCTCCACCAATCGTGGGCCGACCCCATCGTCGCCGCGCAGGGGATTGCCCAGGCCAATGACCAACACGCCCATAGCTTATCGCTACTGCATCACAACGCGCGATATACTTCGGCGGTGACGAACATATTACACAAACTCGACGTTCAAAAAGTGAGCCGAACAAGAGATGCAAGGATCGTAGGCCCGCACCAACATCTCTAGCATGAGCCGGATCTCGTCCTGCGGCTTGTCCATGATCTGGGGCAGCAGCGCCTGCATATCGTGATTCAGATTCGCCATATTCTGGTTGGTGGGGATGATACAGTTCGCCCGCGTGCAGATGCCGTCCCCGTCATAGACATAGTTGTGGAAGAGGATGCCGCGCGGCACGTCGCACGAGCCGACTCCCTCGCCGCCGCCGTTCAACTGTACCTGCGGCGGCTTTTCCGGCTGAACGCCCCGGGTGAGCAGCTCATCAATGATGCGAACGGAATCCTCTACAGAGTGAACCATCTCCACTACCTGGGCGCCGCTGTTGAGGAAGGGGTTGTAGCAGACAGGCTCCATCCCCAACTTGGCCGCCGCCTCTTTGGCGCGCGGGTGGAGCTGGTCATAGTTGTTGTTGAATCGCGCCAGCGCGCCCACCATGTAGGACTCGCGGTTGTGATGGGTCCACTTGGCCGTGGAAAAAGGCACGCACTCCTCGTTGGTCACCTGGCGGTAATCCTCGATGGGATAGGAGAAACCGTCGGAGGTGACGACGGCGCCGTCAATAAAGGCGTACTCGTCGTCCTTCTGGAGCGAGACGTACTCCGTCTCCCGCTCGAACTCGGGCCAGGGGAGCGTGGAGAAGAGAGCCACCGTCTCGTCCATATCGGCGCGGGCCTCCTCCAGGCGGGCCTTCATGTCGCGCAACTCTTGCTCGCTGGGCAGATGGGTGAATCCGCCGACCGTCATGGCGATGGGATGTGTGTGACGACCGGCCACCATCGCGCACAGATCGCCGGAGAGCTTTTTGATCTTTAGCGCCCGCTCCACCACGGGACGGTGGGTCCCCACCAGTGGGATGACGGAACCGACGCCCAAAAAGTCCGGCGCCACCAGATAGTAAGTGTGCAGCACGTGGCTGTCTATGATCTCGCCGTGGAAATTGAGCTTGCGCAAGAGCGTCGTCTGCTCCGAAGGCTCCACCCCCAGCGCCTTCTCGGTGGCGCGCAGGCTGGCCGTGGCGTGGCCCACGGCGCAGATGCCGCAGATGCGGGAGGTGATGTGGCTCAACTCGTGGTACGGCCGGCCGCGCACGAACGCCTCGAAGAAGCGCGGCGCCTCGACGACCTCGAACTGGCACTTGATGATCTCGCCGTTCTCGACGTCCACGACGATGTCGCCGTGCCCTTCGACGCGGGTGACGTGATGTACGTTAACTTTCACTGTTGTCATTTACCCTTCTCCTCACTCGGCCACTTGTTCTTGCATTTGATATGTGTTGAACATGGTAAAGCGGCCCATAATCTCATCCACGGTTAGCCCGGCCTCGGCCAACACCTCTTTCATCGCGTTCTCGTTGGGATTGGGGATCAGCCCGCGGCAGCCCTCGCAGCCGTCGCCGTAGGTGGGGCAGATGGCGCCACACCCGGCCCGCGCGACCGGCCCCATGCAGGGTTTGCCCTCCAGCAGCACGCAGACGTTCTCCTTCAGCTTGCACTCGACGCAGACGGGATAATCGGGGATGGGCAGGCTCTTGCCCAGGAGCGCCGCCTTGACCACGCGGACGAACTCTTCCCGGTCAATGGGGCAGCCGGGGATGACGGCGTCCACCTCGATCACTTCGCTGATGGGGCGGGCTTTGTAGGTATCGTACCAATCCGCCTTGTCCCCATAGACCCATTTACGAACGTCCTCCAGCGGGTGCAAGTTCTTGAGCGCGTTGACGCCGCCCAGGTGGGCGCAGGCCCCCAGCGCGACGACGATGGCGGCCTGCTCGCGGATTTTGAACAGACGCTCCTCGTCGGACTTGCGGGTGCAGGAGCCTTCGATGAAGGCGATCTGGTAGTCCTCGCCTTTCTCGGTCATCGCCTCGCGGAACTGGACGATCTCGACGGCATCGAGCAGGTCCAGGTGGGTCTGGAGCGAGTCCACCACGGTCAACTGGCAGCCCTCGCAGCACGCAAAGTCGAAGAAAGCGACCTTTGGTTTTTCGTTTGTCGTCATTACAACGCCTCCTCAATGCCCTTGATCTGCGCATAGGTAAAGACAGGGCCGTCCTGGCAACAGTACAGGTGGTTGATCTGGCAATGACCGCACTTGCCCACGCCGCACTTCATCCGCCGCTCCAACGAGAGATAGATCTGCGTCTCTGGGATGCCCTTGCCCAACATCTCCATCAACACAAAGCGGTACATGATGGGCGGGCCGCAGGTGACGGCGACGGTGTTGCGCGGGTTGACGTTGACCTCGGGGAAGAGCGTGGTGATGACGCCCACGTGACCGTCCCACGTCTCGTCGCCCCGGTCCACCGTGATGCGGCACTCGACGTCGTCGCGGGCGACCCACTCTTCCAGCTCATCACGAAAGAGCAGTTCTTCGGGCCGCTTGGCTCCGTAGAGGACGATGACGCGCCCGAAGGAGCCGCGCTCGTCGAGCACCTGGTTGATCAGCGAACGGAGCGGGGCCAGTCCCAGGCCGCCCGGAGCAAAGAGCACGTCCTTGCCGCGCATCTTTTCGATGGGGAACCCGTGCCCAAAGGGGCCGCGCACGCCCACCACGTCGCCCGGCTGCATAGCGTGCAGCGCGTTGGTCACGTCACCCACGCGGCGCACGCACAACTCAAAACTGCCGTTGGAACGGCTGGGCGAAGAGGTGATGGAAATGGGCGCCTCTCCCACTCCCAGAACCGAGACCTCGACGAACTGTCCCGGGGCGTGACCCAGGTTCCGCCCTTCCGGCAACTCGATGGTGAACAGCCTCTCCAGGGCAGTCACTTGTTCCACGCTGGCAAGACGAGCCATCTCAGGTGTATAGATTGTCGTCATTATCCCTTCCCCCTTAGGCCGAGCCGTGGATGGCATTGAACCCATCCACGATGCTGATGTTCGCCACGCAGGTGCGGATGCAACGGCCACAGCCAACGCAGCCCAACTTGGCGAATTTCTCGTAAATGTACTTGCCCTTGCGCATAAAGCGGTGACGCTGCCGTCCCGCGCGGGCCTCGCGGAAATTCTCGCCGCCGGCCACGCGGGCGAACTCGTCCAACTGGCAGGAATCCCAACGGCGCACCCGCTCCCCTGCGACCAGGGCCATGTCCACCTCGTCAAAGACGTTGAAGCAGTAGCAGGTAGGGCAGACGTTGGTGCAGGAGCCGCAGGAGAGGCAGCGCTCTCCCAATTCTTCCCACAGAGGATGATCGTAGGCCATGCTCAACAGGGCCGGCAGCTCGGCCGGGTCAAAATCCAGCCGGTAGGTGAAGCGGGGCCACTTGGCGCCGAGCACCTCGTTGAGACGCCGAATGTCCGCGTCGGCAGCCTCCCTCGCCGTTCCGTAGCGGGAGAGGAGTCGTTCCCCCTGCTCCGTCGCCACATCAACCGCGTAGGCCGCCCCCAGGTCGGTCAGGTGCAGATCGTACCCTTCGTCGGAGGTCAGCGTTCCCATGCTTTTGCAGAAAGAGTGCTCGTCGCAAGGCTCCAGGCACTCCAGGCCAACGATGACGGTCTGCTTTCTCCGCTCCAGGTAGTGGGCGTCAGGATGCTCCTGGGAAAACACCTCGTCCAGCAACTGGATGGCGTGCAGATCGCAGGTGTGCGCGCCCAGGAGCACAGTTGGCTCGGCCTCGACGACCGGCTCTACTTTGTGCTCCTGGCGGTCAAAAGTCGCCAGCCGCTCCTGGGGAGGCTGCAACACCTTCTTGGGTGGGAGGATGGTCGTATCATAGTCGAGTCGCAGTTGAGCCGGATCGGTGATCGTGCCAAAGACAAAGTTGGGACCTTTTGCCTGTGGCCCGACGACGCGATGATCGGCCATCAATGCGTTGACCAGGGGGGCGACCGCTCCCTTGTCTAAGATCATTAGGCTCATATCGGTCTCCTCATGTTGTTTTGGGGAGTTAGGGGCTAGGATTGGGGACAGCGCCGTTATCAGTCCCTCGATTTCCCAATTCCCTCATCTCCCGATTCCCAAATTTCCAACCTACTGGGTGTGTATGACAATCTCCAAGTGGGTGCCTACTCCCACTTTGGATTCTAACTTCATCTCGTCGGTGCAGTTCTTGATGTTGGGCAGGCCCATTCCCGCGCCAAAGCCCATCTCCCGCACCCAGGACGGGGCAGTGGAAAAGCCCGGCTTCATCGCCTGCTCAATGTCCGGGATTCCCGGCCCCTTGTCCAGGAACTCGATCCTGATGCGGTCGGGCCGCACCTCGGCGATGATCTCACCGCCATCGGAAAAGATCACCATGTTCATCTCCGCCTCGTAGGTGGCGACGGCGACCCGGCGGATCACCTGAGGGTGGAGGCCCAGGCGGCTCAATGTCTTTCTCAACCCGCTGGAGGCCTCTCCCGCCTGGCTAATGTCGCCGGCGGTCACGAAATATCCAAAGACGAGGGCAATTTGATCGGCGACGATATCCTCGAAAATGTGGCTGGCGCGATAGCGATGGAGTTCTTCTTCGTGGTAATCAACTTCCAGCCGCTTGAGCATCGCCCGCGCAATATCCCCCTGGGTGATGATGCCGACCAGATCCTCCTCACGGTTGATGACGGGGAAACGGCCAAATCGTAGCTTGCTGAACTTGCTCACGGCGTGCACCAAAGGCTCGTCGGAGTAGAGGGTCACCGGTTCGGCCGTCATCTTCTCTCTGACCGCCACATCCGTTTCGGCGGCGGCCATCGCTTTGATCAGATTCTCAATGCTGATGATGCCGACCATACGTCCCTGTTCAACCACCGGTGTCCCAGAGATACGGTTAGCACGCAGTACCTCTCCGAATTCGGCCATGGTGGAGCCAGGGGACACAGTGATCACATCCCTGGTCATGGCTTGCTCGACCCCGAGTTCGTAGGCCAGCGCCTGGAGTTTGCTGACTTCTTTCGCCGTTCGCTGTTCCACGTCAGGGCGCCTTGTTATCTTCCTCGAAAGCGTCACGCCAGCGGCGCAGGGTGAGTTCAAAGAGGCCACAACTGGTAAGCCCGGCCTTGTACAAGCGCCCACAGGTCTCGAACATCGTGTACTTGGAGGCCAGCAAGGGGATGCCCTTCTGTTCGGCCAGGGCGACGGTCTCCGGTGGAGGTATCTTGCCACGCACAAAGACGATCGCTCTGATGCCGGCCATCTCGGCGGTACGCACCACCTGGGGGTTGGTGAGGCCAGACATCAGCAAAGTGCCCTCGTGAGTGAAAGCCAGAACATCACTCATCAAATCAGCGCCACAGCCCATAATGATTTCTTGATCCCAGTCCACGTCCTCGGAAATCGCTCTGCCTTCAATCAACTCCAAGACCTCACCCAGTTTCATCCACTTCCTCCTAGCGTTGAGATTCGCTCGCACTCGCTCAGTATAGCACACATCACCGGCTTCACGCTAATGACGTTTATCCTTTTCTGATCGTGACGGGTCTCCCCCTGGCTCAGACCTCGGCCGCTTGGAGCGACTGCAAGAGCAACTCGGCGAGGTCTATGGCCCGCACGCGGATCTTGTGCCGGCGCGCTCCCTCCTGGAGCGTGCGCTTGCACTGCTGGCAGGCCGAGGCGACGTAGCGCGCCCCGGTCGCTTGCACCTGGGCCATCCTGCGCCCCGCCACTTCGCGGGAGACGGTGGGGTCCGAGATCTCCACGTCGCCGCCGCCGCCGCAGCAGAGGGCATTCTCGCGGCAGGCGGCCATCTCGCGCAGTTCCAAGCCAGGGATAGAGGCCAGCACCTCGCGCGGCGCGTCAAAGACGCCGCTCTTGCGCCCCAGGTCGCACGGGTCGTGGTAGGTCACGATTTCCTCCACAGGCCCCAACGGCAGGCCATCGTCGGCCAATAACTCGGCCAAGAACTCGGAGGCGTGTTGCAGCTTGATGCCAGAGACATCCACCAACTCTGGGTAGAGATGGTTCCAGGCGTAGTAACAGGAAGGGCAGGTAAAGATGACCCGCTGCGCTCCAATCCTGCGCACCTGCTGCACGTTGTGGCGGGCCAGTTCGACCATGCGCTCTCGCATCCCGGCCACGTAGAGCGGGTAGCCGCAGCACCATTCGTCTCCCCCCATGGTAGTGAACTCGACGTCGCCGCGCTCCAGTATCTGGACTAACGATTGGGGAATGCTGTAGACGCGGGGATAGAAAGAGCCCACGCAGCCGACAAAGTAAACCACGTCCGCCCGCCGGCGCCGGGGACTGACGCCCAGCGGGGTCTGCGGAAGATTCTCGCTCCAAATCTGGCGCGTCCCGTTATCGTCTCCAGAGATGTTGTACATCGTGGTGACGGTCTCGCCCAGCATCTGCATGCCGGCCGGGACGTTGACGCCCTTGCGGGTGGCGTACTCCTTGAGAGCGACCATGGTGTCGGTGAGCGAGATGCCGCGCGGGCAGCGCACCTGGCACGATTTGCAGACGGTGCACAGCCAGAAGGTTTGGCTGTTGACGATCTCTTCCTCCATGCCCAAGCGTAGCATCTGCCATAACTGGCGGGGGGAATAATCCATCGCAAAGGCTGTGGGGCAGGAGGAAGTGCACGTACCGCACTGCATACAAGTGAATAACTTTTCCCACTCCAGCGTGACCCGCTCCGCCAGGGCGGGATCGAACGTGGTCGCGTCAAGAAAATTGGTTTCCATCAACAGCTCCTTAATAGACTTCAGGTCACAGCCTGCGCCCCCAGCTCCTCCCCCAATATACCTGTCTCGACCAACAACTCTAGGGGCTCTCGCGCCTCGTCCTCGTCAAGCCGGCTGATGGCAAAGCCAACGTGGACGATGACGTAATCTCCCACCTCGGCTTCGGGCACGCAGGCCAGGCAGGCCTCTCGCCTCCAAGTCCACCTTGCCTATGCGCATCAGCCCCTCTGAACCGGCTGTGAAGATTCGTCTTTGCGATTCCCTTCCAGGCACATATCACTGCTTTCCGGCCACGGATCCAGAAGCAACAGCCGGCAGCGAAGGTAATGTCCTACTTTACCGATGGTGGCCATGACCGGCACAATGATCAACGCGCCGAGAATGCCCCACACCATCGTAGCGCCAATAATGGCCACAAAAATCAGCCCTTCGTTCATGTGCAAAAAGTGCTTCATGACCCGTGGTCGCAGCCAGACGGCCTTGACCTGGATGAGCACGAAATAGATGGCAAATACCAGCACCGCAAACCAAAAATTGGAGATGGGTAGGACACTCGAACCCTGGAAATAAGCCATCAACACCGCCAGCAGCGCTACAATCGCCGGACCGACGTCGGGGATAATGGTCAGCAAGCCGGTCAGGATGCCCAGCACAACCGCTGCGGGCAGGCCAATAGCTAACCAGATAATGGTAAAGGCCACGCCAACTACGATCATCAAAACAAATGTGCCTCGCAAGTAGGCCCGCCAGATCACGTCAATCTCGTCCAGCAGGCGACAGATGTCTGCCTGGACAGAATCTGGGGCCAGACGCACCAACCAACCACGGAGCCTGTCCCCGTCAAGCAACAAGTAATAGACACTGATCAGCACAAGCAACAGCCACAACAGACTAACCGAAGTCACTTCCAGTACGGCGCGCGTGCCCTCGGTGATCGAGGCCAGCGACTCGCCGGTCACGTTGAGCAAATCGGCCACGATGGATCCCAGATGAAGTTCTTGTCCGGCAAAGATGATGGGCGTGTCCAGCAAAGCTTCAAGTTGCGCTTCAATATTGACCAATCCCGTCAAAAAACTGCTCATCCATTCTACGATTACCGGCGTCAGGACGCTAATCACGGTCACCACCACGGCCAAGCCGACCAGGTAAACCAGCGGGACCGCCCATTTACGGCTCAACCGACCGCGCCGCTGAACCACGTTGACCAGTGGGCTCAAGGTATAGGCCAACAAGGCCGCAATGATCAAAGGACCGACGAGCGGTTGAAAGGCATAGAGCAGCCAGCCGATCAAAACCAGAACCACCGCCATCACGACGGTCCGGGCGAAAGTGCTCCATTGGGTCACCACAACTCCCTATTCTCCCTCCAGTATCCCGACCTCGTACATCAATTTGAGCGTCTCCTGCGCCTCCGCCTCATCAAGCTGACTGATGGCAAAGCCAACGTGGACGATGACGTAATTCCCCACCTCGGCTTCGGGCACGTAGGCCAGGCAGACCTCTCGCGCCACCCCTCCAAAATCCACCTTACCCATACGCATCAGGCCGTCTGGGCCGATCTCGACTATTCGTCCTGGAATTCCCAAGCACATATTTCGCCTCATTCCTCGGATTCTGTCGCCATCGTCAAACGTGAAACGTCAATTGGAACTCGCTGATCCCATCTCTTAACCAAACCAGCCACCCTTCCAACCCCTCCCCCGTCTTGCAGGACAATGGGAAGAAAGCCAGGCCAGGGTTGAGCGCCTCCACCCCCCGCCGGAAGTAATCCACGTCGAACTCGAACGCCGCCAACACGTCCATCTTGTTCAACACCAGCGCATCCACTCCCCGATACATCACCGGGTACTTGTAGGGTTTATCGTCCCCCTCGGGCACGCTGGCGACGAGCACGCTGCGATGGCTCCCCAGATCAAAGCTGGCGGGGCAGACCAGGTTGCCCACGTTCTCGACGATGAGCAGATCCAACTCGTCCAATGGCAGTTGGGGCAGCGCGCTCTGGAGCATCGGCGCGTCCAGGTGACAGGCGCCGCCGGTGTTGATCTGGACAACGGGGACGCCCAGGGCCGCAATCCGGTCAGCGTCTATCGTGGTGGCGATATCCCCATCCACCGCGCCGATGTAGAACTCGTCCTTCAGCGCCTCCACCGTGCGGGTGATGAGGCTGGTCTTGCCGGCGCCCGGCGAAGCCATCACATTGATGGCAAAGACATCCGCCGCGTCTAACCGGTCTCGGTTGGCGGCGGCCAGTTGATCGTTGGCGCTCAGAATCTCCTCGACGACAGAAACTCGTTTACCCATCACTTGTCCACCACATCAACTGATCTCGAATCCTCACTCCACCTCAATACTCTCCAAGCGAAAATCATCCCCTTCCGCCGGCACGACTTGTTCTCTACCACAGGCGGGGCAGGCGTAATCTCTACCATTGAGGGGAAATGTATGCCCACAGAGCAGACAACGCAGAGTCCCCGGCACGCGCTCAAAGTGCAACTCGGAACCTGCGGCGATGGTATCCCGGCTGACAATGTCCCAGTAGAACTGGACCGAGTCATCCACGACGCTGGACAATTCTCCAATGACCAGGTTCAGCCTGGTGACGCGGCGGGCGCCAGCCTGCTCTGCGTGGCGCAGCGCGATGTCCAAGACGCTTTGGGTGATGGATAGTTCGTGCATTGATTGTGTGCGCCGACCTCTGGAGTGAATTGATGAAGCGGGGACATTATACACGAATCAACCTCAACGCACAAATGAACAAGACGCACCCAAGTCACCCTTGCGCCAGGTGAGAAGCATGATATGATGTATCACAGTAGAAAAGCCGTAACTGCTCAGCCTGACCCAGACCTCCGAGGTCTAGTGCCTGTGCGGGTGAAACCACGGCCTGTACAGGCATAGTCACGGGCAAAACAGCTTCCAAAGACCTCGGAGGTCTATAGCCTGAGCAGTTAGAAAAGCCATCTTGGTACCAGAGCTACCCCAGGCTAGTCGGAAAATGAAGAGCTGACAACGCGCCAGGGAGATGTAAAATGTTGAACCTATCAGAGGTGCAGGTTTTCACCATCGCTGCCGAGACTGAGAATTTTTCCGAGACGGCCCGTCGGATGCATCTCAGCCAACCAGCGGTCAGCCAGCAGATTCGTTCACTGGAGCACTTTTTAGGTATCGAGCTGTTCCAACGGTCCAGTCGGGGAGTTGCGCTGGCCGACGCAGGACAAATTCTGTTGCCTATGGCGCGCGAACTGCTCAACCTATCCCGGCGTATCGAGGAAACGATGCGCTCACTGGAAGAGCAAGTCGTGGGCCACCTGCTCATCGGCTGCACCACAACAGCCGGCAAGTATGTACTTCCCCTCCTAGCAGCCGCCTTCAGCCAAAATCACCCCAACGTCCGGGTGACCATCGAAATGTGCAACTGCGCCTCGGTGGTGGATCCGCTGCTGGCCCAGGAGATTCACCTGGGCATCTCTAGCACAAAGATCGTGCATCGGAGTATGGAATGTCAGCCCTTCTTCACCGACGACGTGGTTCTGATCGTCCCCGCTGGTCACCCATTCGCCCACCGCACGTCTGTCCGGCCCGTCGAGTTGCTGGATCAACCGTTCATCCTGCGGGAGGAAGGCTCCAGCACCTGCCGGATGATGCAGGAAAGGTTAGCTGAATATGGCGTCAGACTAGGCCAACTGCAGGTAGTGATGGTGGTAGGCAGTGCGGAAGCAATCGAGACAGCCGTAGAGCACGGGTTGGGCATCGCCTTTGTCTCCCGCCTGGCAGTCAGGCATGGAATCGAGTTGGGGCACCTCGTGCAAGTCCCCGTCGAAGGGCTGCGCCTGGAACGCCCGCTGTACGTAGCGCGCAACTCGCGCTGCGCCAAGACGCCAGCTCAGGACCGATTCTGGCATTTTGTCAAAGATCGCCGGGCTGAGATGGCTCAGATGTTGGATATACAACCCCCTGTACAGGGTGCATAGGGCCTGTAGCCGCGCCACCCTCCCAGCCAGCAAACGGATTGACTGTGGCGGCGGACCTCCCTGGATTCGGCCTGGCCTTTTCAGCACTTGACACGCTCCAACCACGTAGTATAATAAAGTCCTATAGCTTTCAATAAGCAACTCCTATAGGCAGCAATTCTCATTGTGTCATTGCGAGCCCCGGGAAAACCGTCCGGGGCTCGCAATGACACCTCAAATGTAACTGCTCAGGTCAGACCTCCGAGGTCTTTGACAACCGTTTCGCCCACTGCAAATGTTTAAAACGGCCAATGTTTTGCGCTTGAATAAGCTGCAATGAGACCTCGGAGGTCTAAATAGTACCAAGCTGAGCAGTTACCCTCAAATTGAGAATTGCTGTCCTATAGGAATCATTGATTCTTGGTTTCTCACTGAGCGGCAAAGTAGAGAAAGGAGGTGATTTCCCTTAATCCGAGATTTGTTATACTGAGCACAATTGAGTGGAGCTAACTCGGATGGAGACTTGGGCCCAGTTTAACTCGGCTAGAACCTCAATCCCGGCCCTTTTGCGACGCTTTCGAGACAGTAACCACGAACTCGGCTCACCCTCAATAACGAAAACAGGCCAGGCGTAAAACAAGACGTCATCCTGTCCCACAGTTGTTCGGGTTATTTTCGGGAGTGGGGCGGTTCACTGATTTGATTTGCGTTCAGTATATATTCTCCCCATAGTTAGCAGTAGATCGTCATAGTTATAAAAAGGAGGTACGCTGAGATATGAAACTCAGCCGAAGAGAATTTCTAAAACTCACTGGGGCCACCGCAGGCGGGCTGATGCTTCCCAGCGCCATTTCTAAAGCTGCGCTGGCAGCTGGCTTCCCATTGCGCAAGCCCATAGGCGAGACGCCCACCATCTGTTGCTTCTGCGGGGTGGGCTGCGGGGCCATCGTCGCCGCCGAGAACGGGCAGGTAGTCAATCTCGAGGGCGACCCCGACCACCCCATCAACCAGGGTTCCCTTTGCAGCAAGGGGTTGGCGCTGGCCCAGCTCCACACGGTAGATGGTGACATCAACCCTCGCCGCATACAGAAGGTGCTGCACCGCACTCCCGGTTCCTCCGAATGGGAGGAAGTAGAGTGGGAATGGGCGCTCGGGCGCATCGCCGAACTCGTCAAAGAGACTCGCGACGAGTACTTTATCGCAACTGACGACGAAGGACGCACCGTCAACCGGGTGGACGCCATAGCAAGCCTGGGCGGCGCTTCGTTGGACAACGAGGAGTGCTCGATCCTGGTCAAGGCACTCCGCTCACTCGGCCTGGTCTACATCGAGCACCAGGCCCGTATATGACACTCCGCTACTGTTGCGGCTCTGGCAGAGTCGTTCGGTAGAGGAGCAATGACCAATCACTGGAATGATCTCAAAAATAGTGATTGTATCTTTATCATCGGCAGCAACGCGGCCGAGAACCACCCCATTTCCTTCAAATGGATCACCAAGGCCATCGAAGAGAATGGAGCCACGCTAATCAACGTAGACCCTCGTTTCACCCGCTCGTCGGCCAAGGCGGATATCTATGCCCAGATGCGCTCTGGCACCGACATCGCCTTCATCGGCGGGATGATCAAGTGGGTGCTCGACGACATGGAGGCCAATCCCGGCCGGTACAACATGACCTACGTCACCGAGTACACCAACGCAGCCTTTTTGATTGATCCCGAGCTCAAGACCGCCGCAGAAAACGACGGCAAGTTCTCCGGTTTTGTGCCCGGCGACGACCCTAACTTTGGCACGTACGACAAGACCACCTGGCAGTGGCAAACGGACGCGGACGGCATCCCACTCAAGGACAAGACACTACAAGACCCCAATTGTGTCTTCCAACTGCTCAAAAGGCAGTTCGCGCGCTACACCCCCGATATGGTCTGCAGAGTCACCGGCACGGATCAAGAAACCTACCTCAAGATTTGCGCGACCTACGCCCGTACCGGCGGCACCGGCAAGAGCGGCACCATCATGTACGCCATGGGCACCACGCAACACACCTACGGCACGCAGAACATCCGCTCCTACGCCATCCTACAACTCTTACTGGGCAACATCGGCGTGGCGGGCGGCGGCATCAACGCGCTGCGCGGCGAATCGAACGTGCAGGGTTCCACCGACCACTGCCTATTGTTCCACATCCTGCCTGGTTATCTCAAGCCGCCGGTAGCTACGGAAGCGACCCTGCAAGATCACCTGGACGGACGGGCGGCAGCTTTTGCCACCTCCGACCCCAAGAGCGCATCCTGGTGGTTGAACTATCCCAAGTATTTCGTCAGTCTGCTCAAGAGTTGGTACGGCGACAACGCCACCCCCGACAACGATTTTGGTTACAATTGGCTGCCCAAGCTCAACCCCGGCACCAACTACTCTCACATCTCTCTCTTTGAAGCTATGGCGGGAGGCACAATCAAGGGCTTGTTCGCCTGGGGGCAAAACCCGGCCGTGGGCGGCCCCAACGCCATCGCCGAGCGACACGCACTCCAGAATCTGGATTGGCTGGTAGTCGCCGAGTTGTGGGAAACCGAGACCGCCGCCTTCTGGAAAGATCCCGAGGTGGATCCCGCCAGCATCCAGACAGAGGTATTCTTGCTGCCGGCCGCCTGCTCCTACGAAAAGGAAGGCACCATCTCCAACAGCGGGCGGTGGAGCCAATGGCGCTGGAAGGCAGTAGACCCGCCTGGCGAGGCCACCCCCGACCTGGAGATCATCCGCGAGTTGATGCTCAAGATAATCGGGCTGTACGAAGCCAAGGGCGGCCCCGGCGCCGACGCCATCACCAAGCTGCGCTGGAAGGGCTGGTACGACTCCAATCCGCTACCGCGCGGAGCCGAGAGCATGGTAGACCTGGTCTCCCGCGAGATCAACGGCTGGGCCGAGGCCGACATCGAAGACGCATACACTGAAGGTCAACTCATGGCCTCCTTCGCGCACCTGAAGGCCGACGGTTCCACCTCCTCCTCCAACTGGCTCTACACCAATTCGTACACCGAGGCGGACGGCAACAAGCAAAAGTCGCGCGACAACACCGACTACCATCCCGCCGGCATTGGCCTCTACTCCAAGTGGTCGTGGTGCTGGCCAGTCAACCGGCGCATCATCTACAACCGCGCCTCGGTAAACCTGAAAGGCAACCCGTGGGACCAGGAGCATTTCGTCATCCGCTGGACGGGGACAGAAACAAAGTGGGAGGGAGACGTGCCTGATGGCGGCTGGCCGCCAATGAATCAGGAAGGTACGCGCTACCCCTTCATTATGAAGCCGCAAGGATTCGCCCGCCTCTTTGGGCCGGGCCTGGTAGACGGACCGTTCCCAGAGCACTATGAACCGCTGGAAGGCCCCATTGCCAACCCGTTCTCCGGCACGCAGAACAACCCGGCTATCAAGGTCTGGCGACCGGACGAGATCGCCGACCCCAACGAGTACCCCATCGTCTGCACGACCTATCGGGTGACCGAGCACTGGCAGGCGGGTCAAATGACGCGCAACCTGCCCTGGCTGGTAGAGTTGATGCCCGACGTGTTCGTCGAAATAAGCGAGGAGCTGGCAGCCGAGAAAGGCATCTCCACCGGGGAAGCGGTAATCGTAGAGTCCGTCCGCGGCAGTATGCAGGCCACCGCCGTCGTCACCAAGCGCTTCAAGCCATTCCAATTGAACGGTAAAACTGTGCATCAGATCGGCCTGCCGTGGCACTGGGGCTTTACCGGCCTGAGCCAGGGGCACAGCGCCAACAGGCTCACCCCCCACGTGGGAGACGCCAACACAATGATCCCAGAATACAAAGCTTTCCTGGTCAAAGTCACGAAAGGGGGTGCATGATGAAAGCTGTACTCGTTGACCTCAACCGTTGTACGGGATGTCGCGCTTGCCAAGTAGCCTGCAAGTCATGGAACGACAATCCCGCCGAGGTAACTATGTGCCTGGGCTGTTACGACAATCCTCCAGACTTTTCAGCCGATACCTGGAGTCTGATCCGCTTCGACGAAGTCGAGGACGGTGGCAAACTGCACTGGGTCTTTACCAAGCGCCAATGTATGCACTGCGAGGAACCTGGCTGTGCGACGGTGTGCACCGTCGGCGCTCTGGAAAAGACACCAAACGGGCCGGTGATCTACCACCCCGAAAAGTGCATCGGTTGTCGTTACTGCCAATACGGCTGCCCCTTTGGCGTGCCCCGTTTCGAGTGGGACAAGCCGTTAGGGTTAATCCGCAAGTGTCGCTTCTGCGTGGATCGCTTGGATGCGGGATTGGAGCCGGCCTGTGTCAAGGCCTGCCCGACCGACGCGCTGACCTTTGGTGACCGGGAGACACTGCTCACCGAGGCATACAACCGCATCGCCGACCGGCCGCACAAGTACGTGAACCACGTCTATGGCGACAAGGAAGCAGGAGGCACGTCGTGGCTCTACATCTCCCCCGTCCCCTTCGAGAAACTGGGCTTCCCCGTACTTGGAGAGGAACCGGTTGCTCACGCCAGCGAGATCGTCATGAACGCGACGCCTGTCACTCTCACGGCAGCCATCGCCGCATTGAGCGGCCTCTACTGGCTCACCAAGCGCCGGGACGAAGGTATGAAGGAGGGCTAAGATGACGACTAGCGTAAAGACTACTACTTTCAAGAAACCATCCACCGTAGGCATGGTTGTCCTGGGCGTGCTGGCCGTCTTGACGGTGCTGGGATTGATCACAGGCATCTACCGGCTGGCCGTCGGCCTGGGCACGACCACCGACCTCTCGGATCAATACGCCTGGGGGCTGTGGCTGGGCTTTGACTTTGTCCTGATCGCCTTCGGCGGCGCGGCGTTTACCCTGGCACTGGTCGTGCACGTCCTCAATCTCAAAAAGTACGAGGTCGTACTGCGTCCTGCCATACTCACCGGATTCCTGAGCTACGTGTCGGTACTGGTCATCCTGCTGATTGACCTGGGGCGGCCAGACCGGTTCTGGGGCTTTATCGTCTTTCCCAACATCCACTCGCCCCTGTTCGAGGTTTCCTGGTGCATCCTGCTGTACACTATGGTGCTGGCGCTCGAGTTCGCCCCGCTGGTCTTTGAGCGGCTAAACAAACCCAAGATAGTGAGCGCGCTCCACGCCGCCGTCATTCCCATCACTATTGCCGGCGTCGCGCTCTCCACGCTGCACCAGTCCACGCTGGGGACGATCGGTCTCTCCCTGCCGGGGAGAATCCATCCCCTCTGGTGGTCGTGGCTACTGCCGCTTCTGTTCTTCCTCTCCGCCGTCGGGATGGGGCTTTCAGCCATGGTACTGGTCCTGCTGATCGCCAACAAAGCATTCGGCCGTACACTGGTGAAACTGGACATCCTGGCCGGGTTGGCCCGAGGCTCCGTATGGATCTGGGTGGTCTACGCAGTGTTACGGGTGGGCGACCTGCTCTTTACCGGCGACCTGGGGTACATGTTCGCCTTTGACACATCCAGCATCTTGTTCTGGGTCGAGATGCTGCTGATGGTGATCGCGCCCATCGTGCTCTACTCGCTGGAAGGGGTGCGCAAGAGCACGGCCGGACTGGCCGTGACGGCGCTGATGGTCACGGTGGGACTGTTCTTAAACCGCTTCGCGATCCTATTCTCCGGCGACCCAGTGCCGGTGGGAGCGGTCCACGCAACGGCAACCTACTTTCCCAGCTTTATCGAGTTCGCCGTCCAGATCGGCGTGCTGGCAGCAGCTATCCTGGCCTGGTACTTGGCAGCCCAGTTGCTGCCCGTATTCTCTGAAGAGTAGATATACACTATTGCGCGCCAAGAGCACGCGCCAAGGGGCAAGGGGGCCCGACACCCTTGCCCCTTGCTGTTTCGAGGGTATAGGGCAAAAGTCGCACGTGGAGCAGACTTTCCAGTCTGCTGGCCGGCTCGCACGTGTCGCTCTGCCACAATGGGAATCAGGGCATAGAGGGGGCCGGGCAAACAGAAAATGATCGCGCTACTTTGCGAGAAGGAAGAGATATATGAACAAAACAGCCAGGTATACCCTTGTCGTCGTCACACTCGTCGTCGGATTTGCGCTTGGATACGTTGGAGCGACACTGTTCGGAGCCGCAGAAGCGGGTGAGGTGCACAACGCCCGTCTCGAGGTCGGCGACAAAGCTCCCGACTTTCGGCTGCGCGATCACACCGGGCGCACGCTCGAACTGAGCGACTATATTGGGGAGAAGAACGTCGTCCTCGCTTTCTTCCCTGGCGCCTTCACCCCCGTATGATCCGAGCAGCTACCGTCCTACGAAGCCGATCTGACACGCTTCGAGGCGGTAGATACCCAGGTTCTGGGTATAACGGTGGACAGCGTGGACTCGAACGCGGCCTGGGTGGAATCGCTGGGCGTGGAGAGCGTCCCTGTGTTGAGCGACTATTGGCCGCACGGCCAGGTGGCCCAGTCCTACGGCGTTCTGCGCCAACACGGCATGACCGAACGGGCTATCTTTATCGTGGACAAGCAAGGCATCATTCAATACATTGACATCCACGATTTCAACTCACAGCCCGAAAATGAGGCGCTTTTTCAAGTGCTGGAGAGGCTCGAATAGTCACCGCGCGTGAGGATGGGAGGTGATCATGTCTAAACAAACTGCGGTTATAGTTGGAATTGGAATAGCAACGCTAATCCTGGTCATTGCCGGTGTAACTCTCCTTATCCGGCTTCAATCTCGACCGGTGATGACGAACGGCCCCGGTATGCTCTACTTTTACTCTCCAACCTGACCGGTCTGCCAGGGAATGAAGCCTATCGTGGATAGGCTAGAAGAAAGCTATCAAGACGAGTTCAACTTTGTGCGCATTGACGTCACCAGACCAAATGGGAAAAAAGTGGCCCGCGAGCATGGCATCGTCGGTCAGCCCAATTACGTCTTTTTCGACAGTGACAACCAAGAGACCAGGCGCATGTCTGGTTCTAAGCCCTTTGACGTGATGGCAGCCGAAGTTGAACGGACATTACAATAATGAGCGTATAGTGACGAGAAAGCGAGCCTGGATCAGCGCCGGACTGGCACTGGCGATACTAGCGGCAGCGGTGCTGGCCTACACATCCTGGGCCAGCGACGATCGCCCGACGTTGCTCTACTTTCGGGCGGATCTATGAACGCTTTGCCAGAAAACGACGCCCATCGTGGATGGGGTCAAGCGGGCATACAGGGGACAGCTCAACGTGGTTTACGTCAGCATAGATCGGTCGAAAGGGAAAAAACTGGCTAGAGAGTATGGCGTAATAGGCACCCCTACCCTCTTGTTTTTGGATCGTGAGGGCAATCAGGTAAACGCGATGCGCGGCGCGCTTTCGCAAGCCACGCTTGAGCAGGCAATCGAGGATCTATTGGCACAGAGATGATTATTTCACCAGGGAGAATCAAAACAATGCAAACAGTATCAGAAGCGCTGGCCGAGGCCGCACAGCGGAAGCCCGATCTGGCTCCTTATTACGAGCTTCACTGTAGGTTGCTAGAGTTACAAGAAAAAGCCAAGGAGGAAATCGCGGCTACTATTGAAATGGCGGACCAAGGGGCATTGCAGATGAGCGTACACCAGGGCTTGCCCTTGGTTTCCTTTGCCCAGCTTCCCATAGAGGCGGAGCAGTTCGCCGAACTGGCCCTACACATCGCGCAGATGCTCACCGAGTACGACGTCGAGGTTGGAGAGCGGACGCTGCCATCAGACAGTGTCGCATGGGTCTCACTGGCCCAACAGTGGTTCGAGACGGGACAGACTGCCGAGGAGCCGAGTGAGGAATCGCAGGAGGAAACACTCGCCTTCAAGTCCGCCGGCCTGGCGCTAAAGCCATATCTGGAATGGGTGGCCGAACAGGTGCTGCCCCAGGTGGACCAGGAGCATTGGAGACGCGGATACTGCCCGATCTGCGGCGGCGCACCCGACTTGTCCACGCTGGACGAGGAGACCGGGGCACGTCGCCTGCTATGCTCCCGTTGCAACAGCCAATGGCTCTACCGGCGGGTGGGCTGCCCTTTCTGCGAGACCAGCGACCACACCAAGCTGGCCTATTACCCTAGCGAGGACAAGGTCTACCGGCTCTACATCTGCCAGGAGTGCCGGCGTTACCTAAAGACAATTGATCTACGCGAGGCGAAACGAGAGATGTTGCTACCCGTGGAGCGGGTCACCACGGTGGCGATGGACGCAGCGGCCCAGCAAGAAGGGTACCTGTAGTATAGACCCCGGCTAAATCCGTCGGTAGTTTCACACAGTTGCCGAGTGAGAACTGATAGACAGCATTGCCAGCGGCGACCTGGACATCCACAACGAAGCCGCGTGGGACCCAGACAACTGGCCGGCCGAGGCCAAGGGCTGGGGCTTCACCGAGTCTCCTCGTGGCGCGCCGGGACACTGGATTCACATCAAGGACAAAAAGATTCACAACTACCAGGCAGTAGTGCCCGGTACATGGAACACGTCTCCGCGAGATGCCAGCGGTAAGAAAGGTCCTTACGAGGAGGCCCTCATCGGCACGCCTGTCGCCGACCCGGAAAAGCCGATAGAGGGGTTGCGGACAATCCACCCCTCACCAGATCGGCATCCCCGATATGCTCTTTGCGGCCAAGTTGAAGGACCTTTATCCACAGATATCCACAGAACGTGGTGCTGTGGGGTGTGCAGCCAGGGGTGCTGAACGCGGGCCTCGAACTCTCACCGCCCGTCGCCGCCCAGGTGGACAAGCTAGTGGCAAAAGCCGTGGGAGAGCTAGCGCGCTGTGAGGAGCGGCTGACGCCGCGCAAAGACTGAGACCCAAGGTTTCACAGAACCTTGGGGATAGTGACAACCAACGAGCCCCCCGGCCTCTTTCCGGAACCGGGGGGCTTTGACATGTGTAGCTTGCTTCTGTTCAGGACGCGCCAGCCGGCGCCGTTTCCGCCGCGTGTTCCTCGCTTTCCGCTCCGGTCTCAAAGATCGGCAAAAGACGAGCCGCCAGATACCAGACCAGGGCCGCTGCCGCCAGCACGCCGATCTGGACGGCGAACTCGACAAAAGTGGGAAAGTAAGTCGCACCTACATTGGTGGGCGCCCTTCCACTGAACATGGCGTTGAACCGGTTAAAGCCCAGCCCCAGTGTGACGATCAGAGCTGTCCAGAACAAGCCAGACTTGCTTTTCTGTACCTGGGAAGTAGAGTACAGAACGATAGGCGCGACTGCCATCAAGAGTATCTCGATCCAGAACAGCGTGCTCTTCGAGTCAAAGGCAAACATCGCCCCCAGATCGCCGGTGAAAAGCAAATCGCCTATCCGCAACACCAGGTAGAGCACCCAAACCCAGACGGAAATATTGCCCAGGCCCGCCAGGACGTCCACCTTCGGCTCGTGGCCAACCGCCTTGCTGCCGATCAACATCACCAGGATCGTCGCCGAAAGCCCCATACCGATGGCAGAGAGATAGTACAGAATCGGCAACAACCAGGTCCACCACAAAAGATGGGTTCTCCCCGGCAGAGCCAGGTACATCGTTCCCAGCGTTGACTGGTGCAACGTGGAGAGCACGACGCCGGCGACCGTCACCGGGATGACGGCAGCGTGGAGCGCGCGCACGATCTTGGGTTGGTTGAGACGCCCAAGTACCAGCGGGGCAATTTCCAGCGTCAGTACGATGGTGTACAGGAGGATGCACCAACAGATCTCGAACAGGGGTGAGTGGATATTGGCCCAAGGGATAAAACCCCAGAACCGATCCGGCCGCCCCAGGTCGATCAACAGGATGACCAATACCGACACGTAACCTATGAACCCGGTGAGAATGGCCGGACGCAGCACAGACTCGTACTTTTCCAGATTGAAGAGGTGCACGACCATCGCCATAGTGAACGCAGCACCGCCAAAGGCGATCAGGGTGAAATCAAAGCCCAGCCACAACCCCCAGGGATAAGAATCAGAGAGATTCGTTGTAGCCCCCAAGCCAGTGAGCAAACGGTAGATGCCTGTGACAAGCCCCAGCGCCGCCAACGCGGCGAGGATGCCCAGGACGATCTTGCCCCTGGCAGATATTTTCTTGAACTCGGTCGTCAAAGCAGTCATCGCCATTGCTAGATCTCCTTCTCTTTCAAGCCTTCGTTCCGGCGCTTGGTGAGCCAGTAGATGCCGCTGAATACAGCGGCGGCTGTCACGCAAGTCACCGGGGTTGCGTTCGCGACCATCACACTGGCATGGGTAACCGGAGCAGATCCCAGCGTCGGGAAGCCCAGCTCTTCAAAGGGGATATCTGAAAGGAACAGAATTGACGTGCCCCCTCCTTCCGTCTCACCATAGACGTGATCAATGTACCCGGGGTTTTGCTTGATGCGCTTCCGCGCTTCTTGCAGCATCTGCTTTCGCGTACCAAAGGTGAGTGCCCCGGCGGGACACGCCTCAGCACAGGCCGGTATCAACCCAGTGGCGAGGCGATCGGCGCAGAAGGTACACTTGCCGATGAGTCCCAGGGGATTCTCCCACTCGAACTTGGGCACGCCAAAGGGACAGGCATATTGACAGTAGCGGCAGCCGATACACTTGCTAGTGTCGTACACGACGGGGCCTTCTTCCGTCTTGCTCAGCGCGCCCACCGTACAGACAGACACACAGGCCGGATCCAGGCAGTGCATACATTGATACTTGCGGAAAGATTCGCCTGCCTCCCCCTGGTACTGTTTTATCAGTGTCCAGGTATGGGCAGTGGTGTCGGAGGGAGGCTCTGGTTCCGGCGGCAGATCGTTCCACTCCCTGCAGGCGACCTCGCAAGCTCGACAGCCTATACACTTGGTCGCGTCGTACAGCATCGCGGCGGCGTTCTCAGCATCAACCTCACCCGAAGCGTAGGCTAACTCTGGTCGCAGTAAAAGCCCGCCCGCGCCTACTCCGGCTAGTTTTAGCAGATCTCTCCGAGTTAACGTATGACTCGGCTTTTGTCCATGATCATTTGTCATCTATACATCTCCTTGGCGATCAGTGACCTTTGCGCCGTAGCACAAGCGGCACGGCGACGATGCCAGCGATAGACGCGCCCATCCCTAGCAATCCAATCCAGCTTACCCCAAGCGAGGGAGACGTGATCGGCTCGATAGGGGCATATTCTCCCCAGGCAAACTCGGCGTCCTCCTCCTCACTGTGCACCCAGTCGAATGCAGGCGGTACACCTTTGACGATGACGTCAGCATTGGCCGCCAGTTCATCCGCAGCCACATCGTCGGCCGTCAGGAAGATATCCTCGTTGCCGTGGCAACTGTTGCAGCTTTTATTCTGAGGTGTGACCCGCTGGATGTTGTGGGGTGTAGCGTACTTCCACGTCGGCAAGTTGTCAAAGTTGGGCAGCATGTCATCCCCATAGAAAGAGAACGTCTCTCGCGCAATGGGGATGTGGCGCACCAGGACGTAATCCCAGGGCCGGTCCTCGCTCTGGTGCGGGTTGCGCCCGATCTCGAAGGTCAGCTTACTCTCGTCCGTCTTGTAGTAGGGCAATCCTTGGTCGTCCACTGCCACGTGGCAGTTGTAGCAGCTCTTGTACGGGCCGGATACGTGACAGACCTCGCAGGCCACCTTGTCCGCGTGGAGTGTGTGCTCCAAGATCTCGCTTTGACCCTGTGCTACGTCGGAATGGCATTCCAGGCAGTCCACGCCCGGAGCGCCGTCGTAGCGGTGTGCGTATTCGGTGCCATCGCCGTGATAGTGGCTCGTCTCGTGGCAATCGAAGCAGGACATCCCTCCCTCTAACCAGTGGACGCTGCCCTCGACGCCCTCATTCTTGCCCTGATACTCGTTGGCGACGCGCGCGCCGTGACAGGCCATGCAGGTGTCCTTCATCGCAATTTTCTTGACCTGGTGTTCGTTGAGCAGGCCGCCGCCCATTTCCGTCGGCCGGCTGATGTGGCACTGACCACACGTGGTGTGGCAGCTATCACAGTGATTATCGAACGCCTCCTGCATGTGGGGATCGCTGAAATCGGCCCCGCGGGCGGTCAGTATGGTTTCGTAGCCTGTCAGATTCTGATGCAGGCTGGTAGCGGCGTGCTGGCTAGCGTCCGTATGGCAAATGCCGCAGGCCCGATCCGATTCCAGCAGGGGGTCGCGCACGACGCCTTGGTGAGCGGCTTCCATGTCGGTTACTTCTCCGACGCCGCCGTGGCAGCCGATGCAGTTCTGGGTATTGTGAACGTCCGCCAGGAACTCGCCGCCAAGGAGCACTTTTTTCCATGCCTCCAACGGAGGCAACTCCCCCCCTCAGCCCTCGCCGGAGGTTTCCTCCGACTTTACCTCCTCTTCCTCTACAGCCAGAGACTGAACGAGTGATTGGTCGGTGTGGCAGGACGCACAGTTATTGGCACCGACCGACACCTCCGGTAGTTCGGCCACGGGCGTGGGTATGGGAACCGGCTCGCCCCCTGCCCCGGCCAGTGGAATCGGCAGTTCGTAGGGGCCGCCCGGTTCGTGCGCTTCGGTATCAACGGTAAAGTCGTTGGCGTGCGTGTCGGGATTGAAGCGTTTGACGAAC
>CAYMWP010000016.1:32080-48658 GCA_964393895.1 uncultured Anaerolineales bacterium
GGCTGATGATGTAGGGGTCGTTCTCCGCGTCGCCGTCGTTCAGGTTCTCGTACAGATCCGCGGCGCTGATCGTGCGCGGCCCCGCACTGAAGTAAGCTTCAGCCGCATCCATAATAGGATTGTCCTGTGCCAGGGCCGTAGCCACCAACAGCATACTGCCGAGCATCGTCACGATGGCAACCAGCTTGAACAAAGTTAATCTTTTTCGCATTTGCCTTAGTTTCCTCCGATTATGGTTTTGTTGTATCATCTCGATATATAGGGACGAGCTATTGTGTTCGCCCTCTTGGACAGGCACAGCCTCTACCCCAATTTATTGAAAAGTTGTCACGAGTGCTTACACACCACCAAGGACGAAAATAGCCACAGCCGCACAACCCACTTCCGCAGAGACCAAGATATGATACACTGGTAGGTAATGGCTGGTCCGAGGCCGATTTGTAGCTGGTGCCGAGAGCCTGATAAGAAGTTTGACCCAGACACCCATAGGCACCACCAATTGTTGCCGCGAGCACGTGAAATCGTCGAGATGCAACCAACCGCTGCTTGAGACAGTTTATTTTCGAAGCAGATACGTTTTGTTGGCTCAACGTAGATTTGTGGGGTGGACCTTCCTGAAAGCTCGTATTTGGAGCCAGAATCGCTTGGAAATGATGCGAAAACCTACCAAAACCAGCTTTCGGGAGGTTTCGAGCTGTACCTCACCCCGCAAATCTGTGTAGAACCGTTTTGTTTTAGGCGGGTTTTGGATCGGTTATTAGGTCATTCAGAGAACACTTGATGCCGATAGCTCACCTCCTAAAGAACAGAACGTCCTGCAAACGTGTAATTAAGCAGCCGGCAAATCTGATGCCCAAGGACACGAGACAGAGTATTCGGAGCTGAATACTCTCCTCAGTCAGCGCAGATTATATCACAGAATGTTTCAAGGTCAAGATGTTTGATTGGCAACCCATTTTAACGGGTTTTGTGCGCCATCTGGACAAGATTCGTCTGCGCCGCGTCTTTCGCGAGTTCGCCGAGTTGATGTGCAAGAGCACTATGCCTTACCGCGACGGCCCCGATGACACAACCTGCGAAATCGCCGTCAACCGGTATTGCGCCGATCTCCCCATCCGCCTCGTCGCCGGCCGCATTGAGGATCAGACCGACCCCAACCTGCGGACAGAGGAACTGGCGGAAGCGTACCGCACCTTCCTGCACACGCAGCGGCAGGCGGTGCAAGAGCGTTTCGGCGAAGAGGTCGCCGCGCGATTGCACCGCCAGGTGCTCTCCCAGGTCAACCCCGATCTACAGGAGGCGTTGGAGCAATACGATCTGGTGTAACCGCCAACCGGTTTCCTCTTCGATCCCGGCCCCAACACAATTTGGTCACTGGCAGCCCCGCCCCGCAAACCCTCCGCTTGACTTTCTCAAGAACGAGTGTATAATCCGCTTTATCCAAATATCTAAATGTGTCAATATATAGATATATCGAAATGGAACATCCTCTCGAGCAACAGGTTAATCTACTCCACGCGCAAGTTTGCCAGGGATTGGCAGACCCCAAACGGATACTGCTGCTCTATGCCCTATCCAATGGCCCGCAGCGAGTGAGCGAACTGGCCGCAGAGATCAAGGCCCCTCAATCCACCACCTCTCATCACCTCAAGGTTCTCCGGGAGCGAGGAATGGTGTTGGCGGAACGAGATGGAACAGCCATTTATTACTCGCTGACCGATCACCGCATCATAGAAGCGCTGGACCTGTTGCGGGCGATGCTGGCCGACATTTTGGCGCAGCAGGCAAAACTAATGAAGGAAGCACAATCAAGCGGAGCGTAACGTGCTCTGCAATTCTTGGAGGAGAAGAATGGGATTGACAAACACGCAAAAAGTATGGCTGCGCGAGCACTTTAACGGCCGGGCACGCACCGACCTGACTGAGCGCAAGATCTACAGCCACGACGTGGGCGACATACCTATGATGATCAAGCCGCTCGTCGGCAAGGCCGTGGCCGACGGTGTGGTGCAGCCAAAATCCGAAGAGGAATTGGTGGAATTGGTCAAAATGGCTGCCGAGCAGCGGCTGCCGCTAGTGCCTCGAGGCAAAGCCACTTCCGGTTACGGCGGCGTGCTGCCCATCAAGGGCGGCCTGGTGGTGGATTTCTACCGCCTGCGCCAGATCTTGGCAGTGGATGCGGAAGGTCTCACCGTCACGGTCGAGCCGGGCATCGTGTGGGAGAACCTGGAAACCGCATTGAACAAGCAAGGACTGGCGCTGCGCCTTTACCCCTCCAGTGCGCCCTCGTCCACCGTGGGCGGCTGGCTGGCCCAGGGCGGCTTTGGTTACGGTAGTTTCGAGTTCGGCGCCTTCCAGGAGAACGTCGTCTCGGCTCGCGTGGTGTTGCCCAGCGACGAGGTGCGCGAGTTTGCCGGGGAGGAGTTGGACCTGGTCTCGGACGCCGAGGGCATCACTGGCCTGATCTCTCAGATCACGCTGCGGGTCAAGCGCCTGGAAGAGGAAGTCATCGTCGGCGCGCGGTTCACGGAGGCCCGCTGGCTGGTGGCCGCGCTCAAAGCCGTCGTGCGGGAGGAACTGCCCCTCTGGTCAATCAGTTTCATCAACCCCACCATGGCCCGGCTCAAGGGCCAGATGCCGCCCAGATTGGAGCACGGTCATCCGGTGGAAGATAATTTCCCCACCTGCCCAGAAGCCTACATCGCCGTCTTTGTCTGCCCGGCCTCCCGCGCCGACGAGGCCATACCGGCCTTGCAGCGCGTCCTGGCGGCCAACGGCGGCGAGCACTGCCCTCAAGGAATGGTCGAGCACGAGTGGGACGAGCGATTCCGCATCATGAAGATCAAGCGACTGGGACCATCACTGGTGCCCAGCGAGGTGCTGGTGCCGGTGGAGAATCTGGACCAAGCATTGGACGAGATCGAGTCCAAAATCCAGCAGCCGCTAGCTATCGAGGGTATGATTCTCAAGGGGGGCATGGCATTGCTGCTGGGCTTTATCCCTCACGACTATCGCGACCTGGGCTACAACATGGCCTTTGCCCTGGCCCTCTCGGTCATCAAGATCGCCAAAAAGTACGGCGGGCGGGCCTATGCCACCGGCCTCTACTTTGCCCAAGAAGCGGACAGTGTTCTGGGAACCGAGCGGGTACAGCGTCTCCACCAGTTCAAAAAGCAAGTGGACGCGCGAGGTATCATGAACCCCGGCAAAGTGCTGGGCAATGGACTGTTGGGCGGTGTGATGGGGTTGGCCGGCGCTTTCGAGCCTATCGTGCGTATCTTTGGCAACGCGGCCAAGTCGCCCCTGAGGGAGCGGATGGAGAGGGTCGGCAAGCGCGGCGTGCCCGACGACGTGGCCTGGTACGCCCACGCCTGCGCCCAGTGCGGCTACTGTGTGGACGAATGCGATCAGTTCTATGGACGGGGGTGGGAATCCGAGTCGCCGCGCGGCAAGTGGTTCTTCCTGCGCGAGTACATGGCCGGCCGCACCGAGATGACGCAAGAGTGGGTGAATAAATTCATCGCCTGCACCACCTGCGAGGTGTGCAACGTCGAGTGTCCGCTGGACCTGCCCATTGAGCCGAGCTGGCTCAAGATGCGTGGCCAGTTGATCCACGAAGAGGGCCGCCTGACCTTCCCACCTTTCGAGATCATGCGCGCCTCACTGCGCAAGGAGCGCAACATCTGGGCCAGTTATAGCAAGGATCGCTCCGACTGGGTGCCGGACGAGCTTCAAGACAAGATCAAGTGGCGGGCCGAGATCGGCTACTTCCCCGGCTGCACGGCCAGCTTTGTAGAATCGGATGTAGCTGAGGGCACAGCCCGGCTGCTGGACGCAGCCGGCGTCGAGTTCACTTACATGGGCGATGGCGAGGCCTGCTGCGGGTTGCCGATGCTCGTCTCCGGCCAGTGGGACGCCTGGGAAGAGATCATGCGCCACAACATCAACGGTATGAAAGAGCGAGGTGTCGAGACCGTCGTCACCTCCTGCCCGGCCTGTTGGCTCGCCTGGACGCACTACTATCCACAATGGGCGGAAAAACTTGGCATAGAGTACCACTTTGAATCCAGGCACTATTCCGAAATTCTGGCCGAGCGCATAGAAAGCGGCGACCTAAAGTTCAGCCACGAGGTGCCGATGAAAATCACCTGGCACGACTCGTGCCACATGGGGCGCGCTGGCGGCTCCGAGGGCATCTACGAACCACCGCGCCAACTGCTGCAGGCGCTCCCCGGCGTCGAGTTCGTGGAGATGGAGCACAATCGAGAGCACGCCCATTGCTGCGGCGGCGTGCTCAGCCTGCTGGAAAATCCGGGGACGGCCAAGATCATTGGCGACGTGCGGATGCAAGAGGCAGTGGACACCGGCGCCGAGGCGGTGATCGCCTCCTGCCCCTGCTGCGAGGTGCAACTGCGCGTCACGGCTCAGAAGACGAACAATGAATTGCCCATCATTGACCTGGCCCACCTCGCCGCTGAGGGACTGGGCATCAAGCTCTCCGATCCCACCGATTACGCCATGGAGATGTGGGCCACCTTCGAGGCCATGATCTATCTGATGAAGCCAGAGCCGATGGCCGACCTGATGGTCGAACTCTTCCCTCCGATGGTGGACGCTATGCCGCTGGGGATGGGTGGCATGATGCGCGCTATCGGCAAGCTGGGACCGGTGGGCGGCGTGATGCTCAAGGCAATGAAGCCGATGTTCCCCATTCTCTTCCCGTTGCTGATGCCGGCGATGATGCCCAAAGTGATGCCCGATATGCTGGCGGCGGTGGAGAAACGCGTGCCAATGCCCCAGCACATGAAAGAGCAAATGCCAGACCTGATGCCGGCCGCGATGGACAACCTGATGCCCAAGATGCTGCCGATGATCGTGCCGCTCATCAGCGACCGGTTGATCGAGTACCTGCGCCAATAACGTCAAACATCTTACCAACACAAGCGGCGGGGCGCTCGTGCACGCCCCGCCGCTTCAGTTTGCAAGCCCCCTACGTGAGTTGACGTTGACATAGTTCTCTGCTCGTGGTATAGTCCGCGTTGCACATTTCCTAGAGGGAGAGATTATGGCAAACAAGACCAAGTTCATCGTCGCCGGGCTGCTCATCACAGCCGCCGCGGCCTATCTAATCGTGACGAGCACCGGCAGCACCGCCCACTACTTTCTCACCATCGAAGAGCTGCAAGCGATGGGAAGTAAAGCCGGCGAGCGCAACATCACCGTCTCCGGCGCGGTGTTGGGAGATACCATCGTCTACGACCCATCCGCGCCCCGCGTGACCTTTACCGTCGTCCAGGTTCCGGGCGACCCTGAAGAAGTGGAGCGAGCCGGGGGACTGGCCAAGGTGTTGCACGACGCCGTGAACGACCCCAACAGGCCACGCCTGGAAGTGGTCTACGACGACGTAAAGCCGGACCTCTTGCAGAACGAGGCCCAGGCCATCATGCGCGGCCAGCTGGGGGAGGACGGGCGCTTTTACGCCGACGAGGTACTGCTCAAGTGCCCCACCCGCTACGAGGAGGACGTTCCCGACCAGGCCGGAGAGAATTGATGCTAGCAGAAATAGGTTCTGTACTCACCGGACTGGCGCTGACCGTGGCCCTCTACACGGCCTTCGCCGCCTTGTGGGCCATCCGCCGGGATGATTCCCGCTGGGAGCAAAGCGCGCGCAACGGCGTCTACGCTACGACGGGGTTGCTCGGCCTGGCGCTCCTGGCTCTCCTGGCCGCTTTTCTGGGCGATCAATTTCAAATCAACTATGTGGCCGGACATTCCAGTCGCGCCCTACCGCTCTACCTGAAGGTCTCAGCACTGTGGGCTGGGCAAGCAGGTTCGCTGCTTTTGTGGTCATTCCTCCAGGCGCTCTTTGCCGCCCTGGCAGCCGGCCGGCCGGCGGAAAGGACCCGCCCCCTGATCCCCTGGGCGACAGTTTTCCTGAACATTATCACCGCTTTCTTCACCGGTGTGACCCTCTTTCTCTCCAATCCCTTCGCCCAGGCAGCAACGGCGCCCGACGACGGAATGGGAATGAACCCCTTGCTGCGCCACCCCGGTATGATCTTTCACCCGCCGGCGATGTACCTGGGATACGTGGGACTGGCGGTGCCTTTCGCCTTTGCGCTGGCGGCATTGGTCACCCGGCGGATAGACGATTGGCCCGTCGCCACCCGCCGCTGGACGCTGACGGCCTGGGTATTTCTGGGGTTGGGCCTCCTGTTGGGGATGCGCTGGGCCTACGACGTGCTGGGCTGGGGCGGCTACTGGGGATGGGACCCGGTGGAGAACGCCGGCTTGTTGCCCTGGCTCACAACTACCGCCCTCCTACATTCCACCGTGATGCAAGAGGAGCGCGGCGGTTTTCGCTGGTGGAACTTGCTCCTGGTCACCTTTTCCTTCGTGCTGGTGCTCTTTGGCACCTTTACCACCCGCAGCGGGCTGATCCAGTCAGTGCACGCCTTTGCCCGCTCCAACCTGGGACCGCACTTTTTGGCCGCTATCGGCGTGACGCTGATCGGTGCGCTGGCCCTGATGGTCAGCCGCCGCTCTCTTCTGGCCGACCAGCGCCCCGTCGAAGGATTGTTTTCCCGCGCCGGCATGTTCCTGCTAACGTTGATGCTTTTCGTCACGCTCACCGCATCGGTGTTCATCGGCAGCGTGCTCCCCACCCTCACCGCCGTCCTCACCGACCAAAAATTCGAGGCCGGCTCCGCCTGGTTTGACCGGGTAACCGGCCCCCAGTTCGCCGCGCTGCTGTTGGTGATGGGAATTTGCCCCCTCCTGGGGCAAGCGGCCGCCGCCCTGGCGCGGCTGCAAAGACGAGGCTGGTCGGCCATCCTGGGCGCCGTGCTGGTCGTGGGCATCGCCGCCCTGGCAGGATTCACCAACTGGCCCTCCCTGATCGGCCTGGGACTCGTCGGACTGGCGGGCGCGACGACGCTGGCGGAATACGCCCGAGACGCAAGCGCCCTCAGCCGGCGGCAGGGGGTAAACCCTCTGCAGAGCTTGTGGACACTCTTCGGCCGCAACCACCGCAAGTACGGCGGTTACCTGGTCCACACCGGCGTGATTCTGATGGCCGCAGGGATAGTCGGCACCCGTATGTACCCTTTCGAAACGGTAGCTGTGCTCTCATCCGGTGAAGCTACGGACATGGGAGAATACACTCTGGTCTACGATGACTTTTCACAGGGGGCGGGCCAGGATCACCTGAACACCCAGGCCACCCTCTCGCTCTACCGGGACGGCAAACTGCTAAAGACGCTACGACCGCGGCTGGAGCAATACGTCAACTTTGCAGATCAGATGGCGTCAGTGCCCGCGCTGCGGGTGGGACTGCGAGAAGACTTCTACGTCGTGCTATCCGGGTGGTCGGAGGGGGGACAGGTGGCGACCTTCAAAGTCTTCGTCAACCCCCTGGCCATTTTCCTCTGGGTGGGCGGCCTGGTCTTTCTGGCAGGTGGAACTTTGGCGCTGTGGCCGTCGGCCCAAGCTGTACGCTTGCCCGCGCCCCAGGCCCGCCGAAGGGCGGCGGGGACCGTCGTCGTGCTAGTGGTGGGGCTGTTGGTATTGAGCGCCGCAGGCGTGGCGATGTGGGGAGGGACAAGTAGGCAAATGGCAAGTGGGCAAGTGACAAGTGAGCAAGTGGGGCGTCCGCGTGTCGGGGAGCCGGCACCGGATTTCACACTCGACTTGCTGGATGGCTCGACGCTGGCCCTCGCCGATCTGAGCGGCGAGATAGCAGTGATCAATTTCTGGGCCACGTGGTGCGCCCCCTGCGAAGACGAACTGCCCGACCTACAAACAGTCTGGGACCAGTACCGGGATCAAGACGTCGCCTTTGTCGGCATCGCCATCCAGGAGGAGAAAGACGAAGTGCAGCAAATGCTATCTCGTCTGGACATCACCTATCCCCAGGGGCTGGACCCGACCCAAGGCATCGCCCTTTCCTATGGCATCACGGGCGTGCCGGAGACTTTTGTGGTGGACGCCGAGGGGAGCGTGGCCTACGTCTACATTGGGCCGGTGGGCGCGGAGGAATTGAGGGCAGAACTAGATAGCCTGCTAGACCAGTAAAGGAATCTCGAATGAGCATTGGGGCAATCCTTGTCGGAATCGCCGGCCTCCTGGTCGTGGGGGCGTACCTGGCGCGACCATTCTACACAACAGAGTTAGACTTGGAACGAGCGATCGAGGCGTGGGTGGCTCAAGCGCGGGCGGAAGGAACAGGAGAGCAGAGGGGCACAGGAGCAGGGGAGCCGGTGAACTTTTGTTCCAGGTGTGGGCGCAGCGTCGGCCCCGACGACCACTTCTGCCCCGGCTGCGGAGCCCAGCTACCAAGGGGGACAAGATGAAACTCCCTCAAACATCCCGCGCCCCGCATCACGTTTTACGTTTCACGCACTACGTTTCACGCACTACGTTTTACGTTCTAGTCTTGCTGACAATCGGCTGGTCTCCCTACCCCCAGGAGCAAGGGATCGTCGTAACCGGCCAGGTAACCAACGGGACTCTCGACGGCACGGTGCCGGCAGATCTACCTGTAACGCTTCACACCTTCTCCGAGATGGAAGAAACCGGAGTCTATACCACCACGCTGACGCCCGACAACTCTTTCTACTTTGATGATGTGGCGTTGGAAGAAGGGAACAGCGTCAGAGCGCGCGTCGTATACCAGGACGTGGCCTACTTTTCCGACTTTGTCGAGGCCGAGCAGGCCGAATTGGAACTGCCGGTGACCATCTACGAGACCACCGAGGACCCGAGCGACGTCCAGATAACTCAATTGCATCTATTTGTCAACAAAGTAGGAGACCACATCCAGGTGGGCGAATATCACCTGGTCGGCAACACCGGCGACCGCACTTTTGTGGGCGTAGAGAACGCAGAGACGGGGCAGCAGACCACTTTGAACATCTTTCTGCCCGATGGCGCAGAGGGGTTGAGCTTCGACGGCCCCGGCCTGGGAGAGCGCTTCCTGGAGCAGGAGAACGGCTTTGCCGACAGCGAACCGATCCTGCCGGGAGACACCACCGTAGACCTGCTCTTTAGCTACGAACTATCTTACCGCGAGGGGATGCAGGTAGAGCGCATCTTTGACGCACCGGTAGTCTCCATCGCGCTCCTGCTCTACCACGATGGCAGCGGGCTGGTCCTGGAAGGGGAGGGCATCATTCCGGGCGACGCGAAGGAAAAAGCCATCACCTACATGGCCGGGCCCCTGGAGGCGGGGAGTCCGTTCGTCTTCAAACTGGTCGCTGGCTCACCCGCAATGTCACCCGCGCCGGCCGGGGTCGCGCCGTCCCGCAACAACACGGCGCGAGAAACGGCCATCGGGCTGGCGGCGTTGGCCGTGGCAGTGGCAGTGGTGTACTGGATGTACCGCTCCCCGGCCCCGGGGCCGCTCCCGTCCCAGGCGCGCCCAGTGGTGGAAAAGATCGCCGCGCTGGACGCGGACTTTGAGGCCGGGCGAGTGGCGGAGGGAGCCTATCGCAAAAAGCGCGGTTCGCTCGAGCGACAGGTGCGTGCCAGTCTGAAGGAGTGACTGGGGCCAGTTCTTTACAGTAATGTCCGGCAAAGAGCGCACGTGAAATAGTTCTTGGGTGTCGGGTACGATTGCTCCGCTAAAGAGATTATCGGTCGCCATCTCGCTCACGTTCGTCCCGCACGGCGCGAACCACGTCCCAGCCTGGCACAGGCCGATCCTGGCGCGCCAGTTTATCCATCAGAATTACGGCCTCCTGCACTTGGGGATCGTCTACCGGTCGGCGTTGGGAAGCGCGCACACGTAGATAGAGACGGGCTGCCTCGCGGAAGAACTCGCTCCGGCTGCGGTGCTCCTCCTGAGCGGCCTGATCCACCTCTTTCAAAAAAGGCTGAGGAATTGAAATCATGACTTTCCTGAAAAAAGGAGTTGGTTTGTTCGTCGGTGGGGATAAAATGCCCAAAAACCAGGTTTTTTGGTGAGATATTCCCACAAACACGTCAATTTTGAGCCAAAAGTGGGACGCTGTCCCATAAAACCATTGAAAAACCTGGTTTTTTCAGTGGAGTCAAATCATTATTTTAGCGGTACCCATTGTACCCACCTCCCGAGCCGTTATAGATTGAGGTCTATAAATTGTCAATAATGATCGAGGTTCACGACCTGACAAAATCATTCGGCCCCCGAACTGCTCTGGCAGGCGTGGATCTAGCGGTAGAGTCGGGCCAATTCGTAACACTGGTGGGCCCCAACGGCGCAGGCAAAACCACGCTCCTGCGCATCCTGGCGACACTGACCAAGCCCACGTCCGGCGCGGTGCGCATCGCCGGGCTAGATTCGGCCACGGCCGGGGAGGCGCTACGCCGCCGCATCGGCTTTCTTTCTCACCGCACCCTGCTCTACGACGACCTGACCGCCGAGCAGAACCTCAACTTTTACGCCCGCATGTACGATCTGGACGACGGCCCCACCCGCATCACAGATTTGCTCGAGCAAGCAGGGTTAGCGGCGCGGAGACACGACCTGGTGCGCACCTTCTCGCGGGGTATGCAACAGCGGCTATCGGTAGCGCGAGCCGTGCTCCACCGCCCCCAGGTGCTCCTGTTGGACGAGCCGTACACCGGACTCGATCCCAACGCAGCCCAGGTATTGACCGACCTGCTGACCAAGCTGGCAGTAGAAGGCTGCACCATCCTACTTACCACCCACAACTTGGGACGCGGCCTGGCGGTGGGCAAGCGCGTCGTGGTATTATCCCAGGGCCGCATCGTCTACGACGAACACAGAGAGACAATTGACCCAGCCACCTTTCCCGAAACCTACCGCACCCTAACTGCACAGTCACGTTTGACGTTTGACGTTTGACTTTGCACGTTTCACGACCGAGGTCAAAGGATTGAACTTTTTTCGCAAAGTATGCGCCATCGTAGCCAAAGACGTCGCCGCCGAACTGCACACGCGGGAGATGGTCAGCGCCATGCTGGTCTTTGCCGTGCTGGCGCTGTTCATCTTTAGTTTCGCGCTCGACCTGCGGGGAGCGATGGCCCGCGCGGCGGCTCCGGGCGTGCTGTGGGCCACGGTGGCCTTTGCCGGAACGCTGGGGCTGAGTCGCTCACTGGCGCGCGAGCAACAGAGCGGCTGTATAGACGGCCTGATGCTGGCCCCGGTGGATCGCAGCGCCATCTTTTTCGGCAAGGCAATAGGGAACCTGATCTTTATGGCAGTCGTGGAGACCGTACTCCTGCCCCTCTTCTCCGCCCTCTTCGACGCGCCGCTCCTGCAACCGGAGGTGCTGCTGGTGGCGGTGCTGGGGACGGTGGGGTACGGAGCCGTGGGCACGCTGCTGGCAGCCATCGCCGTCAACACACGGGCGCGAGAGGTGATGCTGCCAGTCCTGCTCCTGCCCCTGGCGATCCCGGCCCTCATCGCCGCCGTCCAGGCCACCGGCCGGCTGGTGGAGGGCGGCACCCTGGCAGAAGCCGGCGGCTGGGTTCGCCTGCTGGTCGTCTACGATCTAGTTATTGTGGCCGTCTCTATGCTCACATTCGGTTACGTTGTAGAGGAGTAGATAAAGAAATGAGGAAACTTGGACAGGATTGGTTGGGGATCGTGCTGGCAGGGTTGAGCAGCGCGGCCCTGTTCGTCGCGCTGGGGATGGTCTTTCTCTACGCCCCCCGTGAGGCGACGATGGGAGACGTGCAACGCATCTTTTATTTCCACGTCGCCTCGGCCTGGGTGGGATTCTTTGCCTTCTTTGTCACCTTTGCAGCGGGGATCGGATACCTGGCGCGAGGGGAGCGGCGCTGGGACATCCTGGCCCTCTCCTCGGTCGAGATCGGGCTGACTTTTATCACAATGACCGTCGTCACCGGCTCGCTGTGGGCGCGGCCCGCCTGGGGCACCTACTGGACCTGGGAGCCTCGGCTGACCATTTCGGCCGTACAACTGCTCATCTACATAGCCTACGGCATGCTGCGGGCAGCCATCGAAAGCCCAGAGCGCAAGGCCCGCTTCGCCGCCGTATACGGCATCGTCGCCTTCGTCACCGTGCCCCTCTCATGGTTCGCCATCCGCTGGTGGCGCACCATCCACCCAGACATTCTGACGAGTGGCGAAGGAATGGCAATGACCTCACGGATGGTTCACACCCTGTTGACCTCACTGGCGGCCTTCACGCTGCTCTACGCCACGCTGCTGCGCCAACGGACGCGGTTGGAGCGAGCCGCCGACGCCCTCGCCTGGCTTCGATTGAGGGCAGAGAACGAAAAAGGAGTCTAAAATGCCGATCTACCTGGCAGCCGCTTACGCCGTCTTTTGGGCACTGACGTTCGTGCTAGTCTTTTCCATTTGGCTGCGCCAGCAAAAGTTGGAGCAAGAGATCAGTGACCTGGCAGCACGGCTGGAAAGAAGCGACAAAAACACCGGGTAACGCCTATGCCGGCTCGGCGACCTCCTTCAGCACCGCCGCCGCCACATCGTCGCTGCTCACCCCCTCCGCCTGCCCCTCAAAGTTGAGCAAGATGCGATGCCGCAGCGCGGCCGGAGCGACCGCCCGCAGATCCTCAAAGGCCACGTTGTAGCGCCCGGCCAAGAGCGCCGTCACCTTGCCGCCCAGGATGAGCGCCTGCGCCGCCCGGGGGCTGGCGCCGTAGCGCACATACTTGCGCACCATCTCCGGGGCCACGTCGCTTTCCGGGTGAGTGGCAATAGTCAGGCGAGCGGCGTAATCAGCCACGGGCGAGGCGACGGGCACCTGGCGCGCCAGTTCCCCCATCGCCAGCACCGTCGCGCCGTCGGCCACGACCCCGACCTCTGGCTCCACCTCTCCCGTGGTGCGGTTCAGAATCTCTACCAACTCATCCGATGGCGGGAACTCGACGTTGATCTTGAACAGGAAGCGGTCGAGCTGCGCCTCCGGCAGCGGGTAGGTGCCCTCCATCTCGATGGGGTTCTGCGTCGCCAGCACGAGGAAGGGCGGCTCTAGCGAGTAGGAGCGGTTGGCGACGGTGACGGTGCGCTCCTGCATCGCCTCCAGCAGCGCCGACTGGGTCTTGGGCGTGGCGCGGTTGATCTCGTCCGCCAGGAGCAGGTTGGTGAAAACCGGCCCCGGCTGGAAGCGGAACTCGCGCCGCCCATCCTCCGCCTCTTCCAGTATGTCGGTGCCGACGATGTCGGCCGGCATCAGGTCGGGCGTGAACTGGATGCGGGCGAAATCGAGCTCCAGCACGCGCGCCAGCGTGCGCACCAACATCGTCTTGCCCAGGCCGGGCACGCCTTCCAACAGCGCGTGCCCCCCGGCGACGAGGCAGACTAGCGTGTGGCGGATCACGTCCCGCTGGCCGACGATGTACTTGCCCACCTCGGCCTCGATGCGGGCGGCGGTTGCGCGGAATTGTTGGGGTGTGAGTTTGGTCATAGTAACATCCTTCTCAGGTACAGAAACCAGGTTTTTCGGAAAAACCTGGTTTCTCTATTCAATCAAAATGCTCACGACAAAACGCCCGCGCCCGGCGCAGCGCCGCCAGGCACTCGACCTCATCCGCGGCGTCCAGCGCATCGGGGGCGGTCTCGACGGTGATGACTCCCTGGTATCCATCGCGGGCCAGGGCGCGGAGCAACTCGGCCAGCGGCAGGCGACCGTCCGGCGGCGAGCGATGCTCCCGCCCATCAAAGTTGGAGAGGTGCACGTGCGCCACCCGCTCCCGCAGCTGCCCATAGACCGCCAGCGGATCCAGCCCCCAGGTGCCCAGGTGAGTGGTATCGAGCGTGAGATGGGGAAAATGGGAGAGTGCGGCGGGAGTGTTGAACCAGTAACCATTGATCCGCAGCCCCAGGAACTGTTTCGACGGCATGTTTTCGACCCCGATAGTGACCCCTGCCTCGGCCTCCAACTCGGCCACACGCCCCTCACGCAGAAAGTGAAAGTAAGGCTCGCGGCGGAGAAGCGGCAGCGGCAAGAAAAAGCGACGCGGCCGGTATCCGTGCCATTGGCCCGCGACGACGTGGAGACGAAACGGCAGATGAGTCACGACCGTTGTCGCCCCAACCTCCTGCGCCAGCGTCACGGTGCGCTGTAGACGCCCCAGTTGGTCGTCCGGCCAATCTGGCACGTGCGCCACGAAGGGACTGTGAACGACGAGGATCGGCAGACCACACTCGCCGGACAAGCGGCGCAGGTAACCCGGCTGGCGGCCGTCCCAGCGGTGATCCACCAGCACCTCGATGGAATCGTAGCCGGCCTCGGCGGCCAACTCAAAGACGCGGGCCATGCCATAACTGTAGAGCGAGCCGGTCGAAAGCGCGATCACAGCGCCTCCAGCTCGTCGAGCAGACCCTGCAAAACGTCAAAGCCGCCCTGCCAGAATTCGGGCGATGTCATATCGAAGCCAGCCTCGCCGATGATGTGGGCCGGGCTGGCCGAGCCGCCGTAGGAAAGAATCCTCTCGTAGCGGGGCAGGAACAACGCGCCTTCGTTCTTGTATTGCCGGTACAAAGCCAGCACCAGCAATTGACCAAAGCTGTAGGCGTAGCAGTAGAAGGGGGTCGAGTAGATGTGGGGAATGGCGATCCACTCCCAGCAAAAGTCGTCGGAAAGCTCGACCGAATCGCCGAACTGCTCGCGCAGGTTGTCCAGGTAGAGCGCGCACAGATCATCCGTCGTCGCACCCTCCACGGCCCGCTTGTGCGCTTCAATCTCGAACAGGACAAAGTAGGCCTGGCGGGCGACGGTGGCATAAGCGCTGTCCAGCACCGTCACCAGCAGATCGCGCAGCACGGCGGGGTCACTCTCCTCGCCGCGCAGCCGATCCACCATCAGCATCTCGGAGAAAACGGACGCCGTCTCCGCCAGGGGCAGTGCAGAGTGAAAGGTGAGCGCGGAGTGGTCGGCGGCCATCAGGGCGTGGACAGCGTGGCCCAGCTCGTGCGCCACCGTCAGCACGTCGTCGGTCTTGCCCACATAGTTGGTCAGCACCCAGGGGGTGAGGCCGGGCAGGACGCCGTAGCAAAAAGCCCCGCCGCGCTTGCCCGGTCGAATCTCAGAGTCCACGCGCCCATCGCTAAAGACTCGCTGAGCATGACCGGCCAGCGTGGGCGAGAATTGAGCGAGACTAGCGAGCACCAAATCAGCCGCATCCGAAAAAGGATAGGTCTTCTCGGCTGCCCGAAGGGGGGCATAGACATCGTAGCGGCGCAACTTGTCCACGCCCAGCCAGCGAGCCTTGAGCCGAAAGTAACGGTGGAAGAGGGGCATGTTCTCACGGCAGACGGTCAACAACGTCTCAGCCACCGGATCGGGAATATCGTTGCCCAGGTTGCGCACCGAGATGGGAGAGTCAAAGCCACGCAGGGTGACGTTCTCGCTGGCCCAATCGCGCACGATGTTGCCATAGATCTGTCCCAAAACCGTCCCCTGGTCACTGTAGACGCGGTAAAGCTCCTGATATGCCGCGGCGCGCACCTCCGGCGACGGGTCGCGGACGTACTGGGATAATTCGGCTCGCGTCAATTCCTTGACCTCTCCCTCTACCTCCAGCTTGAAAGAGAAACGGTTGGTAATCATCTGGTACAGATTCACCAGCGCGCTCACGCCATTGACGTCCTTCAGGTTGATGATCTTTTCCTCTGGCTCGGCCAGCGTGTACGGCTTGAAACGGCGCAGGGACTCCAGATAGTAGGTAAAATCGCCGCTGGCGGCGAGCAAGCGTTGCGCCGCCCCCTCGTCCAATCCCTTCCACCACAGTGAGAAGAATAGTGTCCGGTTCTTCACCTCGGCCGATAACTGCTCCATCCGCCCCAGGAATCCCAAAGCTTCCTGGTTCTGCGTATCCTCGGAGAACCACAAATAAGCATAAGCTGTCAGGCACGCGCCGGTGGCATAGATCGCCTCGTAGAGACACACCATCTCCACGAATTCCTGGCTGCTCATCTCGGGCGACAAACGCTCACGACCAGCCTCGAACTGGACTACCTGCTGCTCTAGCTGCTCCAAGATGTGCTCGAACTCTTTTCCCTCGTGGGCTGGCAACAGCGCGTCGAGGCTCCAACCCGATTGCTCAAAATTGTGTTCTTTCACTTTGCCTCCTCATTCCATCGTCATTCATTGCTCATTGTCCAATTGGTCATTGACCATTGTTAATTGATCATTAGCCCGCCGCACCCATTCCCGCTCCCCCTCGAACGTCAGCGCCGCCAGAGCCTCGTCCCAGGGAAGCCAGGCAGGCTCGAATTGCTCTTCCCCGCCAGCAGGCGAACTCGCACCGTCCGCCAGCACCATCAAAAAGTAGCGCTCGGTGCGCACGACGTGGCGTTCCTCGTAATCGAACTCGACCACCTGCACGCCCAGGTCGGCCTCTATCGTCAGGTCAGCGTAGCCGCTCTCCTCGCGGGCCTCGCGCAGCGCCGCCGCCTGCACGTCTTCCCCCGGCTCGACGTGTCCCTTGGGTAGCCGCACCTCACCCCGCCCAGGGCGGCGCAGCACCAGCACGTGGTCACCGTGCACGACGACGCCGCCCGCAGCGGTGTAACGAACATAGTCCTCCACCTAGCTACCTGACAGTTTTTATCCATAGACTGGCCGCAACCGAATCGAGACTGAC
>CAYMWP010000017.1:0-6158 GCA_964393895.1 uncultured Anaerolineales bacterium
GGGGACGTGGGGCCGTCTGATTGATCGGTGTGGGTGCTGCCAGCGCTAGTAATGGTGTCATAGTCAGCACCAACGCAACGGTCAGGAGAAGCAAAAAGCCAGCCCGGCGCTTGGAGGCGGCGCGTGGTGGGCTGGCCTGAGAAAAGAGCAAACGGCGGCGGCTCACATCGTCACTCCGTGAATCGCGGGGGGGGGGGAACTAACTGTTTTCATTGTGTCACCTCCACAAGGTAAATGCGCGGTAGTAAGGCATATCATCCCACTGTCAAAGATTGTACACCATTTCCGTCGCAGATGCAAAATTGGCCACGCGCGGCTCGTGTACTCGGCGGACTCGATTTGGCGTGCGGGCAAGACGACCACGGATAGAGAAATAGACGACGACGTTGCACTCTGGGTCAAAAAGACACATCATTCGTCTAGGCGACACTCGTAATCGTGTATTTCCTCATCCAAGGTGATCTTCTCCGTTCAAAAGTCGTGCTCGACCTGGGCCGGCCCGACTGGGCCGTCCGACGCCCCAACCTGGCGAAAAAACGTCACGGCGTGACGGTGGGAACAGGGGTAGACGGCGCCTCGACGAATTTGACCTCGCGAAAGCCCAGCGCCAAAATCAACCGCAGCACGTAAAGCTCGGCGTTCTGCCGGGCCAGTTCCAGGATGCCGTCCTCCAGCGCCGCCTGTAATATCTCCTCCTCGGCCGCCTGGCGGGCCTCCGTCTCCAGCGCCGGATTCATCCCGGTCATCCCTGTGTCCCGGTCGTAGACGTAGGACTTTTGATTGTTCAGCGTGGCGACGAGCACCTCGACCGGCGGCAACGTCACTACCACCGTGCCATCCTCGGTGACGATGATGTCATCCTCCCCCATCTTGCTTAGGTCCACGCCGGCGATGACCTGCCCGTGCGCCACCAGGATCAGCCGGTCGCCAAAGAGAAAGGCAAAAGGCCCCTGCCCCGATTCGGCGGTGATGACCTTCTCGATGGTGTAAGAGGCGGTCTCCAGGCGGCTGAGGCCACGCACCTCGTGGATGATGGTCATCGGGTCGGGGATGATGGTGGGCGTGGGGTTGACGATCTCGTCGAGCTGCTCCTGCAACGCCTGCTCGGCCTCCTCCAGGGGATGCGTCAGCTTTTGAATGGCGCCGAACAATGCGATCCCACCGACGACGAGGGCGATCAGGATCAGCAATAGGATAATCGTGTTGAGACTAGATTTCATCGGTTTCACTCCTTGCCAGCCATTGCACCAGGCCCAGCGTCAGGAAAAAGACAAAGGCCAGGTCTATGAGGAAATAAGAAGCGTCCACCAGCCCGTGCGCCATAAAGTTGACCATCGAGGCCATCAGCCCCAGGGCCAGCGCGCGACGGTCGGCATCATCCAGATTACGCAGCGGCAGGGCCAACCGCCAGAAGGCGATCTGCAGCCATCCCCCTGCCGCCAGCCCCGCAATTCCCATGCGGGTGGCATAGTCGAGCAAGACGTTGTGCGCCTGCGCAAGATCAGTCTCCTGCCAGGCGGCCGGCAGGACGTAACGGCTGCGATAGTGGTACAGGAAATTGTCGGGGCCTACGCCCAGCCATGGATGGTCGCGGAACATTGCCCAGGAGGAGCACCACAGGTGGAGGCGGAAGAAGAGAGTGCCGCTCTGCGTATCAAAGAGCGAGGCAAAGCGCGGCGTGCACAGGAGCGGGATGGCGGCTGCGGCCGCCGCGATCGCTCCCAGCGAACCCCACAACCAGCGTCCGCCCGCCAGCACGCCCAGCGCCAGCATCGAGAGCGGCAGGCCCAGCATCAGCGCCCCCTTGGAAAAGCTGAGCAGTATCGCCAGCCCCAGCGGAACGGCGGCCAGGCCATAGGCGACGCGGCGGCCGCGCAGAGCGCCGAACAGCGCGACGGCCACCAGCAGCGGCAGCGCCCGTCCCAGGTAGAGACCCACGCTGTTGGGCGAGCCGTAGACGGAGCGCAGCCGGCGGAAGTCGTGCTCCGCCCTGATGACGTCACCGAGTGTCTGTCGCACCAGTTCGACGTCGCAGAACGCATACTGCACCAGGCCGATGAGGGCCACGGCTACGGCCCCCAGCACAAAGAAATCCACCACCCGCCAGGCGGCCTTGCGGTCGAGCCTGGCCGTGCGCAGCATCGCGTAAAAGAGCGCCGGCTCTAAAATGAGCACCCGCAACTCGCGCAGCGCGACGTGGCGATAGTCGGCGACGAAGAGGGATGCGATGGCGACCAGCACAAAGAACAGGGCGGCGAGGTCGAGGGGATTGGGATCAGGGAATAGGGAGTAGGGAGTAGGGATTCGCCTTATTCCCCACGAGAGCACGCAGAGGAGAGTGAGGATCTCTACCATAGAGAACTCTTTGCCAAAGATAGCACGAGGGTACAGGTAGAAGGGCGCGGCGGCCGCGACGAGCGCCAGTCCCAGGTCGAGCCGCAGCAGGACGAGCGCGGCCAGCGCCACCCCCGCGACCAAAGTGAGCAGCGGCCAGGGAGAAAAGTAGAACACGGCAGCTATGAGTAGGGAGTAGGGAGTAGGGAGTGGGGAATAGGGTCTGCCCCCCTGCCCCTCCGCCCCCTTGCCCCGCCTCCCCTCTGCCCCTCCGCCCCCTTGCCTCGTCTCCCCTCTGCCCCTCTGCTCCATCGCTCCCCAAAAAATCACACCGACCAGGCAGGAAAGCGCCAGCCCCGCCAGCCCTGCCAGCGCCCAGCGGTACGCGGTCGTATCCGGCGTGCGGCTCGCGCTCCAGCCGACCAGCGGCCACTGATCCCATCCCCGCTCGGCGACGATCTCTGCGACGTGCGGGCCGTCGTCCAGGCTGGAGGCGACGGGGATGGCGACGACCTGGGAGGCGCGGTCGGGCGAGGTGAGCACCAGGTAAGCCCCTCGTTCCTCCCTGGGCAACAAGTTGGCCGCTTCACCGTCCACGCTGACGAAAAAATAGCCCCGGTAGTCCCCCCGTCGCACTCGGAGCGCCAGTTCGGTGCCGGAGAAGGGAATAGTGACACGGTCGGCGCCGGCCTGACTGCCGGCCTCGCTGGGATTGGCCCCCAACTCCGAGAATTCCCAGTCACCCTCCCATTTGGCCTCGCCGGAGAGAGGCGTGTAGGAAACGGTGGTGGTCTGGAGCAGGAGGCGTTGTCTGGCGACCAGCACGACGCCGGCCAAGGCCAAGCCGATCAAGCCGACCAAGCAAATGAACAGGATATCTCGTGGACGTTTGTTCATCACCGACTCGTCCCCCGCTCACCATTCCCAACGGACGGCCGTCGCGCCGCCCTCGGTGGTCAGTTGGTGCGCCTCGCCGTCCGGCAGTTGGATCAGATACAAATAGCCCTGGTAGACGACGATCAGCCGGTCGCCCCCCGGCCCCCAGGCGAGCTCTGGATAATCCAGACCGATCTCGTCCTGGGGCGGAAAGAGCCGCCGCCGGTCGGAGCCATCGCGGTCCATCACGTACAGGTCGTAGCCGCTGGTCTGACTGACGTAGGGGCTGCGGGCGCGACCAAATATGACATAGTCTCCTGCGGGCGCATAGCTTGGCGCTGCCCACATTCCCGCCTCGCTGGCCAGCTCCGCCGTGAGCGTCCCGTCGGCGGCCAGCGCCCAGACGTCAAAGACGGGGCTATCCTCCGGGGCCTGGTCCGCCGGAGCCGGGCCGTGCAGCGTAGTGACGACGAATTTAGCCTCCGGTGACCAACTGACGGTCGGCGTCCAGACCCAGGGGGCATACGTGCGATACGCGGGGAACTGAGCCAGCGGGGTCCGGGCGCCGCTGTAGGCGCGGACGACGCCGACCTCCTCGGCGCGGGCATAGGCCAGTTTCGATCCATCGGGAGACCAGGCGTAGCTAATGCCCCACCAGCCATAAGCTCCACCGCTGCTAGAGTCAACGACGCGACGCAGGCCCAGCAACTGCGCATCGCGGGCGCGGGGCCGGGCGACCCATAGATCGTTTTCCGCCTTCCAACCGGGGTTGCCCTCGACCGGCGCGCCGGTGCTGTAGGCGATGCGGCAACCACTGCCGGTCGGGGTGGATTCGCACTCGGGCGCCCAGCCGGCCCAGAGGATGTTTTCTGCCTCCAGGCGGACCGGCTCGGCGTCGGCAGCGGCGGTCTCGATCATCCACAGGGTGTTGAGCGGGGCGCTCTCGCCGGTCTCGGTGGCGACGCGGGTAAAGAGCAGATAGGAGCCGTCGGGAGAGAGCGAGAAGACACGCCCGTCCAGATCCCCGGTGTGCGTCAGCCGCCGCCGGTTGGGGCTGGTGGTCTGCATCACCCAGACGTTGTGGTTGACGACGTAAGCCACGGTGCCGGTGATGACCACGGGCTCGAGTTCCGCCCGCGCGCCTGTTAGGATCAACTCGGCGCGAGGTTCCTGGAGTGTGACCTGCCGCACGAGTCGCCGCTCGACCTCGACGCCGTCCTCGACGGTGATGCGATAGGTCAGTTCCTCGATCCCGGCTACGCCTGGCTCCAGCAGACGAGTCTCCCCGGCCGGGATGGAAGCATCGCGCACCGTTTGGCGCTCGAAGGGAATCTCGCGCTGCTCGGTCTCGCTGCGCACCTCGACGCGGGTGACGCGCACGGTCATTCCATCCTCGACGAAGGTAGGCTCGACCGGCGCTACGCGGTCGTCCTCGTCGAGCGTGATGCCCGCCTCGGCCAGCAGGTCGCGGACGGTGAGCGCTTCGGTGGCGAGCGTGCGCGTCTCGCCGTCGGCGATGAGCGTGACATTGCGCGCGCTCCCGGAGGCGCACGCCGCCAGCAGCAGAAACAGCAAAAGAACACTCCGTTTGCCCATATCGAGGCGGATTATACCACCAGAGTCAGGACAACGGAAGATTTGAAATGGGTGCGTTTCATTTCAGTAGAGACCCTAGACCTCGGAGGTCTTACCCAACCCATTTGAAACACACCCATTCGAGATTTATGAGTGTGAGACCTGAGAAAAACAGATTGTATGTGGACTGTAACCTTTCCGTAACTTATTCGCTGTACGACCCATAGTATAATTGAAAAGCATGGGCGGGGAGCCCCAGATTCATCCTGTCAAAGGAGGTAAAATGAAAGTGAAAATTTCTGGTAAGAGCATGATCGTAGCCATTGCCCTCGCAGCATTGTTTCCCATTTGTGCAGCAGCCCAATCTCCCAATACCTATACTTCTATCACCGTGACGGACATTCTCTCCGGAGCTCCCGTCGTCGGCGGCACCTTTACCACCGATCTCCAGATCTCGATCTCCAACAGCGCGCTCCCCGAGGTTGGAGTGATGGGGGCCGAGGTTTGGATGCCCTTCGACTCGAGCATCGTGACCGTGAGCGACTGTGACGACAATCCAGCCAACGGCACTCAAGTCGAGATCAAGAATGACTTTTTCGATGGAGATCTCGTGGTCGGTGCCAACGAGGTCATAGTCGGCGCCATGCCCGCCACAGCGCCGGCCGCTTGCACCGCCGCCGGCGCCTGCGTTCACGTAGCCGTCAGTCATACCGGCGGGAGCGGGCCGGTGACCAACGCGACGGGGAGTGTGGCAACCATTACCTGGGCTGGGCTGACGACCGGCTCTCCGGCTATCAGCATCGCAGCCGGCTCTGTCCTCTCTGACTCTGACGGTCAGCCTATCCCCATCAACACTACCTCTATACCCGACATCACTGTGGTTGACGCTGGCGCGATCGAGGGCGTCGTACAGCGGCAGGGAACGCAGCCCGGTCACACCGGCTCACAGGTCATCGCCATCGCGGTGGACAGTGGAGTGGTAGCTACAGCCACGACTGTCGCCGACGATAGTTTCAGTCTGGCGGTTCCAGTGAGCAGCGCCTATACCGTCAATGCCAGTTATCCCGGTTACCTCCAGTCACAGAAAAGCTCTGTCTACGTCGTGGGCGCTAACGTGGACATTGGTCTGACAGAGCTGGTGGGAGGCGACGTCAACGCCGATAACTGCATCAACATTCTGGACATTGTGTCTGTCATCGGCAAGTTTGGCGATAGTGGACTGCCTGCCAGCGACCCGCAAGACATCAACGACGATGGGACGGTCAACATCTTTGACCTGACGATTTCCGCCGGCAATTTTGGGCGTTGCGGGCCGACGCCCTGGGCTCCATAGAAACCGCTCGTCGCAAATGACCCTGGCTCACTCACCACAG
>CAYMWP010000017.1:6168-47879 GCA_964393895.1 uncultured Anaerolineales bacterium
GGGGGGGGGGGGGGGGGGGGGGGAATCGAAAGACCCTCTGTGACTCTGTGGCGCGGGAACTGCCGGGGTGAGATTCTCTTCTCAAAAATTTGGGGGAAAAGGACGGAATGCCATTCCGCCTTACATTACCCCGGTTTATTGAGATGATACGGGTGAGACATAGCGGACTTGACAACTAGTCGCTGCCAGACTACAATGTGAGATGCAAATGGTTGCCAATATGGGGTGTAGCGACAATGATAATTGTGAACTGGTCGAAAGATCTGCGTCCTGCCGTTATCACGCTATGCCTGGTGCTCGTTGTCCAAGTCCCTGCCCCAGCACAGAGTGCGTCTGCTACGACTGATCTGCGCTTTGATCCGACCACCGTCGAAATGGCGGCGCAAGAAACAGTGACGCTCGCGCTCTGGGTGGATCAGGTCGAGAATCTCCATCGCGTCGAGTTGCACGTGGACTATGACCCGGCGAGCCTGGAGGTGCAAGACGCCAACCCCGACCTCGTGAGCGTGCAAATCGAACCCGGCCCTCTCTTCTGCGCCACCTGTACCCTGTGGAACGAGGCCGCCAACGGACGAATCCACTTTGTCGCTCAGAGAGACCACGACGGCCCATTTTCGGGCGATGGCATCGCGGCTTACGTCACCTTCCTGCTCACGGCGACCGAGCCTGCCACCTACACCGTCTCATTCGATCAGGCGACGACCCGGATCTTTGACAACGCAGGTGAACCCATAGCCGTAGCGCAATTCACCGACGCCGTACTGAGCCTGCCGCCGCCGTTGGTCACCCTGACCGGCTGGCTCACCCGCGAGGGATGGAATAGCCACGAACGTTCAGCGGCTAACGCGGTTCTCTACCCGGCCGCCGCTCCTTACGAGCCTATTTCCTGGGGAAGCGCCTGCAGCGACGGACGAGGCGACTTTGCTTTGGAGATTGCGGAGCGGTTGCAACCTCCTCCGCCCGATATTCTGCCCTCGGGCGACCCACCCACTTTGACCACCTGCGCATCCCGGTGGGCCTTTGTACGGCTCGACTTTACCAACTATTTGGACGAGTGTTATTGGAAGTGCGCCGATGGTGACGTGCGACACACCGGCTGGCACGACCTGGAAGGGGGCGACGTCAACGAGGATGGCTGTATCAACATCCTCGACATTGTGCGGATCATCGGTGAGTTTGGAGAGGCGGTGGAATCGCCCTGCTACTTGCCCAGCACGGAATGCCCGCTTGCTTCACCGCCCCCCAACACCGCGCCGGCGTGCGATCTCAACGGCGACTGCCGGGTCAACATTCTCGATCTGACCCAGGCCGCCGGGAACTTTGGCCTGTGCAGCAATTGTCCTTGAAGAAATGAGGTTTTCTGGCGGTTTGCTACCGGGCACTTTTGCCAAGTTTATGATTAGAGATTCAGAGACGCACAGAGGTTTTTTGAGAGAATCCATCAGTGTAAAGTGGCGCTTTCGTCAAATTGTCTAAATTTCAACGTTTCTGTGTAACTGTTTTTGACAGCTCTGAAAAAGTATCCGGTAGTGAATCTGGCAGCTTTATCTGAACAGCATGAGAATGAAAAAATCTAAACTTGGCCGCTCTACGGTGGTATTGCTCGCCTGCCTGGGGATCTTGGCCTGGGTTGCGGGAGCTGCGGATGCTCAGGGGGGAGCAAAGATTCTGCTCGATCCAGAGAGATTGGCCCTGGCTCCTGGCGACACGGGAACGCTGCAAGTTCGCGTGAAAGACGTCGCCAGGCTGGCAGGAGCGGAGGTGCATTTGACTTTTGACCCGGCGCTGGCGGAGGTGGTGGACGCCGACCCGGAGACGGAAGGGGCACAGATCTCCCACGGAGACTTTCTGAGCCCCGATTTCGTCGTGCAAAACGTCGCCGACCAGTCCACCGGCGTGATAGATTACGCCATCACGTGTATGCCGTTGGACAGGGCCGTCAGCGGCAGCGGGGTGCTGGCTAGTATCACGTTCCACACTCTGGCCGAGGGGGAAACCGAGATCGCAATCCGCAGCGTCCTGCTGAGCGACGCACAGGGTCACTCTATCCCGGTCGAGATCGAACTCGGCTCAATCATCACCAGCCACGCCGGGTTATCTCTGAACATCTGGGCGACGATTGGACTGGTCGCGGTCACAGCCGGTTTTTTTGCGGTTGTGTGGCGTGCTATCACGGCGCACCTAACTGACACGTCATCAGGAGGAGGTAAATCATGAAGAAACTGTTTCCAACGATGCCGCGTTTGTGGATCAGTCTGGCCTTGCTGCTGGCTACGCTGCTCTCCGCTCCCGTCGGCTACGGGTTGGCCCAGGACACGATGGTCGCCATCGCCCCACAGAACAGCGAGGTGGCCGTGGGAGCCACGACGACGGTGGATATCAGGATCAACGACGTGGAGGGTCTGTATGGCGCTGAGGTGCACCTGACCTTCGACCCGGCGTTGCTGGAGGTGGTGGATGCCGATCCAAACATTGGCGGCGTCCAGATCCAGGCGGGCGCGTTTCTCACCCCCCACTTTCCGGCGCAGAACGCTGTAGATCAGACTATCGGCACGATTGATTTCGCTATATCTCAGGGGCCAAATGACGAACCGGCCAGCGGCAGCGGGGTGTTGGCTACAGTCACTTTCAGGGGGAAGGCGGCCGGAACCGCATCTATCAATTTCACGCGAGTTCTGTTATCCGACGATAGCGGCACAGAGATCAGCGCCGGCAGCCAGGGCGGGAGCATAACCGTCACCGAGGCGGACACTCCCACTCCCACCCACACGCCCACCCCCACCCCTGAGGACACCTCCACCCACACGCCCACTCCCGAACACACCCCCACTCACACGCCCACTCCCGAACACACCCCCACCCACACGCCCACACCTACCATAACTCCCACCCCGTTGCCGGGCGACATCCTCGGCTACCACACCGTGCAACCGGGGGAGACGCTCTACTGCATCGGACGGGCCTATGGAGTGGACCCATACGCCATCGCCGCGCAGAACGGCATACTCAATCCCAACATCATCCACCCCGGTGTCACCCTGGCGATTCCCAACGCGCCGCGCGTACTGCCGGCCGGCCGGGTTTGCCCGGCCCAGTTCGACGGCGGCGACCAGCCTCCTGACTGCCGTTGGTACCACACCGTCGTTTCGGGAGATAACCTGTACCGCATCTCGCTGCGCTATGGGGTCAGTATGTGGGCTATCGCCGAGGCCAACAACATCCTCAACCTGAATTACGTCCGCATCGGACAGGTGCTCTGCATCCCATAGTAACCATCCGGGTGCGACGTACTTTCCAAGTGCGTCGCACCTGTGCTAAAATCTCGTATGAGAAACCCACTGCGCGTTCTCACCCTTGTCACTGCCCTCATTCTGACTTTCTTACCGGTCACTGCCCAGGAACCCGACCCCGTCGCCGCCTGGCAGGTCGCAGTCAACCAGGCTCGCCTGGACGAGGGGCTGGCCCCCTATGGCCTTTCCAGCCTGCTGGCGGCCGCCGCGCAGCGCCACGCCGACGACCTGGCCGCCCACGAGATCTGGTCCCACACCGGATCCGATGGCTCCACGCCCAAGCAGCGTATCGCGCAGGCCGGCTATGCCGCCTGGACGTGGAACAACGGGGAGTTGATCGCCGGCGAGAACTTTTGGACCGGCTATGGCACGATCGAGGACGCGATGACCTTTTTCCTGGACGATCCGCCCCATCGCGACAACCTGCTCAGCGCCACCTACCGTGAGATCGGCATTGGCGTCGCCACCGATGCCGCCGGCCGCAACTATTACGTGCTCGACTTGGGCGCGCGCCCCAACGTGTTGCCCATCTTTATCAACGACGGGGCCTCCGTCACCGACGACGCGCAAATCGCGCTGCGGCTGACCAACGAAGATGCCCGACCGGGGGGAGAGGGTGCTACTTTTATGGGGCGAGCGATCGAGATTCGCATCAGCGACGCCCCACAATTCGATGACCGACCGTGGCAGCCCTGGGAGCCGCTGGTACCCTGGACTCTGCTGGATGCGCCGGGCGAACACGTCGTCTACGTCCAATTCCGCGACGCGGCTGGCCGCACCGCTGCCTCGGCCGACACGGTCCTGCTCGACGAGGGGGTGGACGCTACGCCGGCGGCCGCTCCACCCAGCCCCACTCCTGAGCCTAGCGCCACACTCGTTCCACCCAGTCCCACTCCTGAGCCTACCGTCGCACCCGCCCCCACCCTCACCCAGGTTCCCACCCTCGTACTAGAGCCGGAGCCAACGGCAGCGCCGTCCCTCACACCGCCGCAGGCGCAGACGCCATCGCCCACGTCACTCTCTCAAGCTACGCCAGGCCCGGTCGGCGCTACCGCCTTTCCCACGTGGACGCCCCTGCCGACGGCGACGCCCCCGGAGAGCGACGCCCCTGACGCGCCCCTGGCCTTGCTCGCAGTGCTACAAGGGCTGGTCCTCATACTCGGCGTCTGCATGGTTCTGCGTCGCGGACGAGAATAGCCAAATGAGCGGCTCGGGACCCATCGGCGTTTTCGATTCCGGCGTGGGCGGCTTGAGCGTGTGGCGCGAAATAGTCCGCCAATTGCCCCACCGAGACATCGTCTACCTGGCCGACCAAGCCCATGTACCCTACGGCTCTCGACGACTGGCCGAGGTGCGCGAGCTTTCCGAAGGCATCACGCACTTTCTGTTGGATCACGGGGCAAGCATCATCGTCGTCGCCTGCAACACCGCCTCTGCCGCCGCCCTGCACCACCTGCGCCGCACTTTCCCCGGCGTACCATTCGTGGGGATGGAGCCGGCCGTCAAGCCCGCCGTAGAACGAACCGGCAATGGCGTCGTGGGCGTGATCGCTACCCAGGCCACTTTCCAGGGAAAGCTATTTGCCAGCCTGGTCGAGCGGTACGCGGGGGACGTGCGCGTGCTAACCCAGGTTTGCCCGGGGCTGGTAGAAGCGGTCGAAACCGGCGCATTGAACACCGCCGGGACCCTAGCACTGTTGCGGGAATACCTGGCGCCGTTGGCCGAGGCCGGAGTGGACCAGTTAGTGCTTGGCTGTACGCACTACCCGTTCCTGCGCCCCGCCATCGAACAGATAATGGGGGCAGGTGTAGCGGTGATTGACCCCGCTCCGGCCGTCGCCCGCCAGACGGCCCGTGTGCTGGCCCAACTAGGCCCAGAGAGCGACCAGAACATAAAAGCCGATTGGATATTTCACACCAGCGGAGACGCCGCTGCCTTCGCCGCGACGCTTGAGCGGCTACTCTCCCTCCCAGAAAAAGACCTAAAAGTGAGGCCTGTGCACTGGTGCGCAGGTCGAATATGCGCCGGTTGACTTGTAGAACAAAATCGTATATATTGGGGATATCAATCAGGAGGCACGTATATGGCGCAAGAACGTGTTCTGGTAATAGAAGATAGCTCCGAGACCCAGCAGCTACTGGCCGAACTGGTCCTCGAACCCAATGATTATCGGGTCATTGCGGCCCTGGATGGGGCAGAGGGGGTCCGCCTGGCCCTGGAAGAGCAACCCGATCTCATCATCCTGGATATGAAATTGCCCAAGATGGACGGGCTCGAGGTATTGCAGGTATTACGCCAACGAGACACCAACATCCCCGTCATCTTTACCACCGTCCACGAATCCCCCGAACTGGTCGTACAGGCTTTCCGGCTGGGAGCGCGCGATTACGTGATGAAGCCATTCGCCCCGGACGAGATGCTGGAGGCGATTCAGCACGTCTTTTCATCCGCCAGGTTGATCAGTGAGCGGGACAAACTGACACAGGAATTGCTGGAAGCCAATCAACAACTGGGGCGTCAACTCCAAGAGTTGAACGCCATTTACACCATTGGGCGGTCAGTCACATCGGTGCTGGATCTGAACCGCGTGCTCAACCGCGTGGTCGAGGCGGCGGTATACGTGGCGGGCGCCGAAGAGGGCCTGCTCCTGCTGCTGGATGAGGCTAAACAAGAACTCTATTTGCGGGCGGCCAAGAACGTGGACGAGAAAGTAGCGCGCAGCCTGCGCGTACTCGTAGACGATAGCATCGCCGGACGGGCAATCGAATCCAATCGGCCCGTGCTCGTGACCGGCGAGCACGCTAAAATCGTAACAGGCTACCTGGTCCAGACACTGCTCTATCTGCCGCTTCAGGTCCCTGATCGCGGCGTGATCGGCGTGCTGGGTGTGATCAATCGCCAGTCGGAGCGCCTTTTCTCTGAAAAAGACGTGTTCCTGCTCTCGGCCCTGGCGGATTACGCGGCTGTTGCCATCGAGAACGCGCGCTTGTTTGAATCGGCCGAGGTTGAACGGACCAAGCTAGAAACAGTCCTCAAGCAAACACAGGACGCGATCATCATAACCGACGATAAAAACCACATCCTGCTGTGTAACACTGCATTCTACGCCGCTCTGGGCCTGGACGGGGACAGGGCGCTACACGGAGCAAGCACCGATGATATGCCTAATCAAACCTTACGCAACATGTTCTCCAGGGCACAACAAACGGGACAGGCCGCGTGCGCCGAGATACCCCTCGATGATGGACGCACGTTCAACGCGCAACTAACCCCCGTCAAGGGAATCGGCAAAGTACTGGTGATGCAGGACATCACATACCTGAAGGAATTGGATCGCATCAAATCGGAATTTGTCGCCAACGTCTCCCACGATCTCCGTACTCCTTTGACCAGTATCCAGGGCTATGTGGAGCTACTGCCTCGCGTTGGGTCTTTGAACGACCAACAGCGAGACTTTATCCAGTGCGTTCACAACAGTATGCAGACCATCATCACACTGATAGACTCTCTACTAGACATAGACCGCATTGAGACCGGATTTGATCTGGAAATGATGCCCTACAATCTGGTGCAGGTTGTAGATGAAGCAGTCCATAACCTCAGGCCGCAAGCGGAAAAAAAGGGACGGGAACTGCACTGGCAGTCGCCCGGCGCATTGTCGTTGGTGCAGTGTAACCCCCAGCGTCTGCTGCAGGTAGTGGATAACCTGATTAGCAATGCAATCAAATATACCCAGGAAGGTGGTCGCATCGTCGTGAGTGCGGTCGAAGACGAGCAGCACATCGTGGTAAGCGTGGCCGATAACGGCATCGGCATTCCCCTGGCCCAGCAGCCCTATATCTTTGACAAATTCTATCGCGTGGAATCGGAAGAGACGATAGGGGTAGTAGGGAGTGGGTTGGGGCTGACCATTGTCAAAACAGTGATCGAAAAACACAATGGACGGGTGTGGGTGGAGAGCAGGCCCGGAGTGGGCAGTACCTTTAGTTTCGTGCTGCCCGTGTTACAGACGCAGCCAACATCAGCGTAGGGTTAGCGTAGGGTTAGCGTAGGGCTGGCGTCAAGTCTTGTGGGCCAGAGTGTGATATTATGGGTGCGAGTTAAGAGCAGTTTCTTTTCTCCTCCTTTTGGGTGAGAGCCAGGGTGTGGCGGACCCTGGCTCTCTTGTTTCTTGTGAGGCCGGCGACGCCTGTTCACGGCATCGCGCCAATCCCCAGTCTCCAATCTCTATCCTACCCCTCCTGCGCGCTCCTGGGCCGGCGCAGCAGCCGCTTGTACCGCTGGCGCAACTGGGCCGGCGTCAGATGCTTGCCGCCCTCAAAGTAGGCCACCGCCACCCGGCCCATCGTCCACGTGCCCAGGCCGGTCACGCCGGCGGCGACCAGCCAGCCGGGGCCGGGGATGAACTTGCTCAACTCGGCCGCCAGGTAGCGCATTCCAATGCTGCCGGCCATGGTGGTCAGCAGCTCGCGGGCGTGGCGCACGCTGAGTGATTCGCCGTAGATGGCCGCGATGCGCAGCACCATGCGCACCTGCGAGGCCAGCAGCAGGGGAATATCCAGGCCGGGGATCGGCTCGGCGGCGATGAGGGCGTTGAGCCAGCTCGCGCCTCGGATGAGGCGGCGGCTGATCTGGCGGCGGTAGCCGGGCAGCGCCCGCCCCAGGGCGACCGTCATCCAGGGATGCGCGTCCACGATGGTCGGGATGAGGCGCTCCCCCACCCCGGCACCCGTCTTGGCCGAGATGGGGATCACGGGCGCGCCCAGCTTGCGCTCGACGTCGTCCAGCGCGGCAGTGAGATCGTGCTTGATCAGATCAGTTTTGTTCAGTGTGACGACCAGCGGTACTCGGGCCGCCCGCAGCGCCTCGTAGAGATCGTAATCCGATTGGCGCAGTCCGGCGGAGCTATCCAGCACCAGCAGCACCAGATTCGCTTCCTCGGCGGCGGCGCACGCGACCGCGGCCCGGTCCACGCCGCCTACCTCCCCAAAGCCGGGTGTATCCACCAGCGTGAAAGGGCCGACCTGCTCTGTAATCAGTTCCCTGGTCGTGCCGGGCACAGCCTTGACCGCCGAGACTTTGCGTCCCTTGATCAGGTTAAAGAGTGTGGATTTGCCCGAGTTGACCGGCCCGACGATGACCAGGCGGGCGTGGGCCTCCTGCTCCACGTCGAGCGAGAGCTTGTCCCAATCGAGCGCCTGGAACAGCTTGCGGAGGTCGGCCAGGCGAGTTGGTAGTGATCCCATTGTGGGTTGGTCTCCTTTGTCTGGGACAAGTCTAACACAACAAGTCCGGTAAGGCAAACCCAAAGAACTTTTCACCATGCACGGGCGCCAACCTTCACGCGGTCCGACCCCTTGAACTGGCTCGTATACAAGTTGTGATAGAACCCTCCCCGCGCCAGCAACTCTAGGTCTGCGCGTGGATGCCGACCAACGAGAGCGCGCCGGTGAATAACTCGGTTACGTTACGGTGGGTTGCGATCGTTGTTCGGTCATTGAGTTGATTTCCTCCGCGAAGCGTGAGACGTGAAGCGTCAAGCGTTACGTTTCACGCGGGTGGTTCGTCGCTCACCGGCGCGGTATTTCGGCCAGGACGCCCAGTCCTAGGCTCTCCAGTTCGGCGCTCTCACGGACGGTGGGATCCAGGTAGTGCCACAGCAGTGCCAGTGCTGCGCCGACGACGAACGCCAGCCCGATCTTGATCGCCGGGGCCAGCAACTGGGCGCGCAAGCCGGGGGCAAGCGACGCGGGTGTGGGCGCGTCCAGCAGACGGACGGCCGGTTCAATGTCGTCTAACTGGGGAAAGTAAGCCGCGCCGCTCTCGGTCAGCTCGGCGCTGATGGCCTCGGCCACGGCGACGATTTGTTTCGCATCGGGCCAGGTGAGGTAGACGACGAGGATGGACTGGGCGTTGTCGGTGACGATGCGGCGCTGGATCTCGGCAGCCAGATCAGGCTCACCCAAGCGCACGGCGACCGCCTCGGCAAAGGCTCCGGTCTCGGCCACGTCGGCCAGGCCATTGGCGATGTACTCGGAGGCGAGCCAGGGGTAGTAGCGATCATAGTCCTCGCTCAACCCCGCCGGCTTGGTCCCGGCGGCAAAGCGCATCACCACCTGGTAGGTCGGGCCAGGTGGGGCGTAGGCAGCGGCGACGTAGGCGGCGACGACGAGTACCGGTGCGACGATGAGCCACCAGCGGCGGAGCAGTATTTTCCAATAGGTTCGTAATTCCATCAGATTTTTCCCTCGATAAATTTCATCAATCGCTGTCTGAAAACGCTTGCGTCGAAGCGGGCGGCGTTCTGGATACAGTCGTCCGGGCGCACACTGTCGGGATCAAAGGCACGGACGGCGGTGGTCAGCGAGTCGGGAGTAGACTCGTGGAAGAAGACGCCGGTCTCTCCATCAATCACCGTGTCGAGCGCGCCGCCAGCGCCGTAGGCGACGACGGGCCGGCCAGCCGCCTGGGCCTGTACCGGTGCGATGCAGAAATCCTCCGCGCCCGGCAGGACGTAGGCCCGGCAGCGGGCGTATAGATCGGGCAGATCCTCGTTGGGCACGTACCCCATAAAGGTGATGGTGGGGCCGGCCAGCGCTTCCAGTGCTTCCCGGTCTCGCCCGTCCCCGGCGATGACCAGGGGCAACCCCAACTGGTTGAAGGCCCGCACGGCCAGGTCGATGCGCTTGTAGGGTATGAGGCGGGAGACAATGAGGTAGTAGTCACCCTGGACAGAGACGGGTTGGAAGCGAGCGGTATCCACCGGCGGATGAATGATGGTCGAGTCGCGGCGGTAATAGCGGCGGATGCGGGCCTGCACCTCGCGGGAGATGGCGACAAAGTGATCCACCCTCTGGGCGACCCGATAGTCCCAGCGGCGCAGCAGGGCGATGATGGGGCGCAGCGCGGCTTTGAGTGCGGGCGGCAGCGATTCGCGGGCGGCGTAACTTTCAAAGTCCCACACGTAGCGGGTGGGGGCCAGGCAATAGCAGATGTGGGTAGCCTCGCCGGTCCGCGCGCCGTGACAAAAGCCAGACTTGTTGCTGAGCACCCCATCGTAGCCGGAGAGGTCGAGCCGGGCGAAAGCCAGGGGGTAGAGGGGCAGGTAGGACTGGTGGTGGCGGTAGATGGACGGCAGGGAGTCCATCCAGGTGGTGCGAATATCCCATGCGCGGTAGGTCGGAGGCATCCCCTCCTGCCAGTAGATCGAGGTGTAGATGGGGGCGTGGGGGAACATTTCGACGAGCGTCTCCAGGACGTCCTCTGCGCCGCCGATTTGGTTGAGCCAGTCGTGAACGAGGGCCAGGTGCATTTGGGGATTTGCTACGTTGTGTATATTTCACTGCGGTGGCCGACCGCATGTACGATGAGGAGTTCGTCGGTCGGGTCAAGCGTGTAGATGACCCGGTAATCGCCCACGCGTAGTTTGTACATACTTCGCCATTGGCCTGTAAGCGCCTTGGGTGACAGGGACTCCAAGTTCTCGGCCAGCCACTCTATTTTGCGCAGAATTCGCAAGCAAACGAGTCTGTCCAACTGTTTGAGGTCGCGCTCCACGCGAGGGACGAAGGTGACTTGGTACATTTCCTACTCCAAGTCCAGACGGTGGAGCATTTCATCCATAGGGATCAACTCTCCTCCACCCTCGACGTAATCTCGAGACTCGCGTAGGCGAGATTCGAACTCTGGGCGTAGCTCTAGCCCCACGTCTGGGTCGCGCAGAGTTTCCAGCAACGTTTCCTTGACTGTCTCGCTGATCAGGACCTTTAGTTCCTCTACTGTTATTTGTGTCATTGTAATAGTCATAGGCTTGTTACCTCCTGACCGGATTATACCATATATTGGTTCTGTCTACCCGGTTATGTTTCACGGAGGATGTGAGTTCAGGTTGTCAATCATCTCCCCGCAAGACCAGTTTTTGCATCGGCCTCCAACTCATCCGGTGGATGGGCGACGGCCCCAGCCTTGCCAGGGCCTCCCGGTGCTGGTGTGTGCCGTAACCTTTGTGGCGGGCAAAGCCGTAGCCGGGCCAGGCCTCGTCCAGCGCGATCATCAGCCGGTCGCGGGTCACTTTGGCGACGATGCTGGCGGCGGCGACGCTCAGGCAGTGGACGTCCGCTTTGGGGAGGGCGCGTTGGGGCAAATCAAGCTCTGGCAGGCGCACGTAATCAATCAGGAGTGCGTTGACTTTGCCGTCCAAGCCGGCCACCGCGCAAGCCATCGCCCGTTGCGTGGCGAGCGTGATTCCTATCTCGTCCACCTCGATGGGGCTGGCCCAGCCTATTCCCATTGCCTCCGCTACTTGCAGGATGGCTGGCAGAAGTGCTTCTCGCCGTGCAGGGCCGAGTTGCTTGGAATCGCGCACGCCGTCCAGCAGGTTGGGCAAGTCGGGTCGGTCGAGCGGAAGCACCACCGCCGCCGCGCAGACCGGTCCGGCCCACGCGCCGCGCCCGGCCTCGTCCAGCCCGGCTACGCGGGTGTGACCGGCGGCCTCGAGTGCGTACTCCTCGGAGAGGTCAGGAACCAGCGGAGCACTCGCCATGATGGGGCTTTTGGGCGCCAGATATTGAGCGACAGGAGTCGCCAGGGCTATATTTTTTCATACAGGCCCCCGAGTTGGTTGAGCTCCACGCGAACGATCTCTTTTGCCATCTCGATTGATTCTTTGAAATAGCGGGCCAATTCGCCCGTTTGATCCTTGGTGTCGCTCTCGTCGCGGTTTTGCCACCTGACCTCGACCTCTTTTATTGGGTAGCCGGCTTTCTCAAAGAGATACAAGAGTTCAACATCGTAGGCTGAGACTTTCCACCCCGCCGGTCTGTCTTTTTGTTTGAAGAATTGGAGGTGGGGAAAAACTCTCAGCGCAGCCTCGCGCCGGCACGATTTGAAGCCGCATTGTGTGTCGCTTATATCTCGTAGCAGGAAAGAGCGGCGCATGGTACGGAAGATGACGCTGCCAATGCGCCTGATTATCGAAAAGCCTTCCCGCGTGATCCCCCGGGAGCCGATGACCACATCGAAGCCGGCCTCGTACCACGGAAGGAGCTCGGACAGTTCGCCAATGGGAGTAGATTGATCCATATCGGTGAAGAGTACGACCTCTCCCCTGGCTTTCTGGATACCCGTCCACACCGCTGCCGGCTTGCCTCCGTGCGGGATGTCAAACAGGGAAAAGCCTTGCTTGCCTTTGGTGAAACGCTCGATCAGATTTCTGCTATTGTCCGTGGATTCGTCATTGATGATTATGACTTCCCACGAGTAGTCTCGTGCGGCGAGATATTGATATACCTCGTCCAGCGCTCCCCTTTCCAGGTTCTTTTCTTCGTTGTAGCAGGGGATGATGACGGAAAGGTAAGGTTTTTCAGTTTGCATAGTTATCTTTTTCTCGGTCGGTTACTTGTAAGGTAGGTAGCTGCCGCGGACATTGTCCGGCGCGGACAGCCGGGTGACGAGATGGGGCGTCATTGCCGTGTGTCTCCAGCCTGTATGATACCTGTTTCAGAGGCTTTCGTCAACTCCGGTCGGGATGCGTTCGAGGTACGCCTGTTCAACGGTTCGGCTACGTTGTGTAGTCCAGTACGCTTCTCTTGATTATGTCTGTGAGCCACAGACGGCAAGACACCCGGCGTCTGCACACGCCGGGTGTCTGCGCTAGAGGAACAAGTACCAGGTGTTAGGGGAATACGCCTCGCGCTTTCACTGCGCCGGCCACTCTGTCCACTGCCAGCATGTAGGCTCCCAATCGCAAGGGGACTCCCTGCTCCTTGCCAAAGTCCCACACCTCCTTAAAGCTGCGGACCAGGATACGCTCCAGGTTTTCGTTGACCTCAGCCTCGTCCCAGAAAAAGCATTGGAGGTCCTGCACCCACTCAAAGTAGCTGACGACAACTCCCCCCGCATTTGCCAGAATGTCTGGCACGACGGTGATGCCGCGCTCGTTCAGAATCTCGTCGGCCTCGCGGGTGGTGGGGCCGTTGGCGCCTTCCACGATCATCTTGGCCTGGACGTATGGAGCGTTGTCGGCGCGAATCTGATGTTCCAACGCGGCCGGGACCAACACGTCCGCTTCGATCACCAGCAATTCCTCGTTGCTGATCTTGGTCACCCCTGAGGCCTCGTATCCTTCCAGCAGCCCCTGGGGATGGGCGGTCACGTGTTGGTTGATGCTGGCGATGTCCAGGCCTTGCGGGTTGTACAGCCCCCCGCTGACGTCGCTCACTGCCACGATCTGGCAGCCCATCTGATTCAAGATCGTCGCTGTGTGGGAGCCGACGTTGCCGTACCCCTGCACCGCCACCGTCGTCTCCGAAAGTTTGCGGCGTTTGCGCTTCAATAGTTCGGCCGTGATGATAGCGCATCCTCGTCCGGTTGCTTCCTTGCGCCCCAACGAGCCGCCCAATGGAACTGGCTTGCCGGTGACGATGTCAATCACGGTCTTGCGCTCCAGCATACTGACCGTGTCGGCCATCCAGGCCATAGTCTGAGCGTTGGTGTTGACATCGGGCGCCGGAATATCTCGCTTCGCGCCGATGATGGGCATGATCATGGCCGTGAAGCGGCGCGTCATACGGCGGATCTCGTCCTCGGACATTCGAGACGGGTCGCATTGCACGCCGCCTTTGGCCCCGCCGTAGGGGATGCCCACCACGGCGCACTTCCAGGTCATCAGGGCCGCCAGTGCTCTGACCTCGTTCAGATTGACGTCTGGATGGTAGCGAATGCCGCCCTTGCACGGCCCCCGGGCGCTAGAGTGCTGAATGCGATAGCCGGTGAAGACTTTGATCACCCCATCGTCCATCACCACCGGCACAGATACCGTCAATTCTCGCTCCGGCTGGCGCAGGATGGCGTGAATACCGGGGTCCAGGTCGAGCCGCCGGGCCACGTCATCGAGTTGATCCAGGACGGTGTCCCATAGGTCTTGCTTGGGCGGCCCGGCCACCGCGAATGTGGGAAGGGTGTCTGTCAGTGTTTCTTGAACTTGTGTTTCCACAGTTACCGCTCCCAGATCTGAATCGGTCGGTTGTAGAGCGAGGAAAGCAGCGCGCCGTAGCCGACGTGGTTTTTCACGTCATCGTCGTCCACCGTTTGTACGTCCAACAGGTGCGCCAATTGGCGCGGGCCGATCACGTTGGCGTACCGTTTCGCCATAGCGCGGTCTAACGCCTCCACCAGCGACTCTAGGGCATTCGTCTTGCGCTTGACCCAAACGATCAGGTGGATCGGCGATGTTCGAGTTCCCGCGCCAAAGCAGAGATCTTCGGGCGTGGCGTCGTAATCGGCGACGTAGACCGCTTTGACGTTTTCGTCCAGCGCGCCGAGGGATTCGGCCACCTGCTTGGCTATGCTGTAGTGACAGTAATTGCAGGCGTTTCCGTCGCCCTGCTGCAGGCTTTCCACCACGGCCTGACGGCCGGTCAGTCCCATCTTTTGCGCGCAGAACTCGAGCGCCTGGGCCAGCGTGATTTCGGCGGTGCTGTCTGCGTCTGGCAACCGCCACTGGGTCATCGCAGACTCGGTGTGTACTTGTTCCATCACTGTGGTTGAGGATACCTGTGTCATTTCTGTACCTCCTTTGATTGAGTGATACGAGTTGAATTTCTAGAGCGTTTCAATCATAGCACACAGTCCGTTAAAATCGCATAGAAAGCTGCCCCTATCTCGTGAAAAATCCATAAAAAAACCTCCGCGGTTGGGAGGCCTCGGAGGTTGTTAGCAACCGGTCGTTTTTCAGAGTTGATCCTATGCTGCCGTTTTCTCTTCCTTGGGACAAGTTAGCATGTAACCAACTCCTGGTGCTGTGGTGATGTACTGAGGATTCGATGGGTCCGCCTCCAGCTTGCGTCGCAGGTAGTGGACGTAGGCGCGCAGATAATCAACATCGTCCCGGTACTCTGGCCCCCAGACTTTTGCCAGCAGGTCTTGGTGCAGCATGACCCGATTGGCGTTGAGGGCCAACTGGCGCAGCAGGGCGTACTCTGTGCGGGTGAGCGATACTTGCTCGCCGCCGACGCTGACGGTGCGCCGGGCAAAGTTCATCTCCAGAGCGCCGCATGTGAACGCGGCCGTGACCTTTTCCTCCGGTCGTTGGGTGCGCCGCAGAACCGCCCTGACCCGCGCCACCAGTTCCTTGGCGCTGAACGGTTTGGTCAGATAGTCGTCGGCTCCGGCATCGAAACCACACAGCACGTCGCTCTCCAGGGCCTTGGCGGTGAGCATGATCACCGCCACGTCGGAGAACTCGCGAATGCGGCGGCATATCTCGTAGCCATCCATACCGCCAGGCAATCGGACGTCGAGGAACACCAGATCGGGCTGCTCCAAAGCCACCATCTCTAGAGCCGGCTCTCCGCTGGCGGCAGAGATCACCTGGTAGTCCATTGCTTTCAACACTTGGCTGACCAGGCGTACTACTTTGGGCTCGTCGTCCACAATCAGGATTTTCTCGTTCATCTTGCTGCTACTCCTTTGCCTGCCCTGATATATCCTGGCTCAGGCCTCCCAGGGGGAGTGTAAAGTAGAACGTGCTGCCCTCCCCTAACTGGCTTTCGGCCCAGATTCGGCCTCCGTGGCTCTCGACAATGGTGAGGACGATAGGCAGCCCCAGCCCTGAGCCGACGACGTGGCGCCCCAGACCCCACTCCACGCGGAAGAATTTCTCAAACAGCCGGTTCAGGTGCTCGGGGGCGATACCTACCCCCTGATCGGCGACGCTGACAACTATTTCACCCTCGCCCACCTCGCCCCGCACGACGATCAGTCCTCCCTCCGGGGAGTACTTGACGGCATTGTCCACCAGGTTGCGCAACACCTGCTCGACGCGGTGAGGATCGGCGTCCACGATCGGGAACCCTTCCGGAAAGTCAACCAGGAAGCGGTGTTTCTCGCTGCGACGCGCTATGTCATCGGTCACATCTTGCGCCAGGCGTGGCAATCTCACCGGCTGAGGTTCGAGTCTCAGCAGACCGGCATCGAGGATGGACGATTCCAGCAGATCGTGGATCAGGTTTTGCAGGGTGTCGCATTCCTCGTCTATGATCTTGAGAAACTCTTGCTGGCTTTCGGGATCGAAGGATGCCTCCTCCATCATTAGGGCCGTGGAGTAGCCTTTGATCGAGGTCAGCGGAGTGCGCATCTCGTGGGCCAGTGTGGAGATCAACTCTGCCTTGAGACGATTTCCTTCTTCGAGCGCCCGAGTGGCTTCTAGATCTTTGCTCAGGCGGGTGTTTTCGACGAATAGAGCGATGATATCGCCCACGGCTTCCAGGAAGGGCATATCGTCGCGCACGAAACTGCCGGGTTTGCCTCGGTTCTCCAGTAGCAAAGCGCCCACTTTTGTATGCCCTGTGGTCAGCGGTATGCAGACGGCGCTCAGTGGTTGACCCAGACCGGCGGTCGCCAACCTGAACAGTTCGCGGTTCTCCGGTCTCAAGTTCTCCCTGGCTACAGCGATGGCCTCTGGAGTCGAGTATAGTTCGGATTGGCCCGTCTCCAGCGCCGTACCTCCCATAGCTTCACCGGGTTCGAGGTTGATCTGCTTCAGGGCGTCGAGATCGTAGCCTTGTGCGCTTTTTGGGATCAGGCGTCCGTTGGAGGGGTCATAGATCTGTAGGATACCGGTCTCGGCCATCTTTAGTGTCTTGATCAGGCAAGACAGGAATTTCTGCAATATAGTATCCAGGTCTTGCTCGGTAGCCAAGATTTTCGCGATCTCGAGGATGGCCGCCAATTTCTCAGCTTGACCTGTGATTGGGGGTTCCGTCCATAGGGTGGGACTTGCCATAGCTTTTGCTCCATTCCCTGTAGAACTGCTCGCGCCGCTCCATCACGGCGTAAGTATACTTGATTCAGCCAATAGGTCAAAGTCCGCTTTCAGGGGCTTTCGACCCCGGTCAGTATGCTCTCGAGGTACGCCCGGTCAACGGTTCGACTATGCTGCACCGCCCGCCGCTTACGCAGCATCTTGGGCAGGCCCAACAGTCCCGCCAGTTGGCCGCGCAGTCGTGCTCGCGCCGCCGGGCCGCGCCAGGCCCCCAGCGCCTCGGCCGTGATGCGCAGTTGCGCCCGCAGCACCGCCCGCCAGTAGGTGCGCCAGAGGTCGCCGGGATAATCCTTGAACAGCAAGTAGATAAAGTTGCGCCCGTCGTAGAAACTGGCGGTGACGCCGCCGCCGGTGGCGCTCAACTTGTGGTAGACGACGGCGCGGGGGGCGTAGACGCAACGGTAGCCGGCCAATTGCGCCCGCCAGGCCAGGTCCACATCCTCGCAAGAGTAGAAGAAATCCTCGTCCAGCAAGCCGACCTGCTCCAGCATTGCTTTCCGGTAGGCGGCGCTGCCCCCGCAGGCGCTAAAGACGTACTCCTCACGGTCGTACTGCCCCACGTCCTTTTGCCACACGCCCCGGTTGCCCGGGACGCTGTCCACGCGGTAGAAATCGCCGGCCGTGTGAAAGGTATCGCGCTGGTCAAAGAGCAGCATCTTGGAGGCGACCAGCCCTGCCTCGGGGTAGCGCTCAAAGGCGGCGACGACCTCTTCCAGCCAGCGCGGGTCGGCCTCGGTGTCGTTGTTCAGGAGGACGACGATTTCGCCCCGCGCTTCTCTCATCCCGGCGTTGCACGCGCCCGCAAAGCCCCGGTTCTCCCCCAGTGGCAGTACGCGCGCCCAGGCATAATCGCGGGCCAGCAGTTCCAGCGAGCCGTCGGTGGAGCCGTTGTCGGCGACGATGACCTCGACGCGCGGGTAGGTCTGGCTCCGCAGGCTGTTCAGACAGGTGGGAAGGTGGTGGGCCGCGTTCCAGTGGGGGATGATGACGGAGACGAGGTTGGGGGATTGGGAATTAGAGATTGGAGATTTGCTCATCGGGATTTTAGGTATTCCTCTAACGCTTCCTGCCAGGGTCGCAGTTCGATGCCCAGCGCGGCCGCGGCGGTGTTGGCCAGGGGAGCGAAACGGGGTGGGTTGGAAGCGCGCTGGAAATCGTCCAGGCTGATCGGTTCGACAGGGATGTGTTCCCGCCCGCCGACGCGCAGCACCTCGCGGGCGAACTCGTGGCGGGAGCAGTGGCCTGCGTTGACCAGGTGGTAGACGCCATACGCTTTGGTTTGGATCAGCGCCGCAATCGCCGCAGCCAGATCAAGCGCGTGGGTGGGATTGCCAACCTCGTCGGTCACCACCTTGAGCGCGCCTCGTTCATCGGCCAACTGGATGATGCGATGGGGGTTGGAAAAGTTGCGCCCACCGGGGGCGTAGAGCCAGGCGGTGCGGGCGATGTAAAAGCGGGCCAGCAGGTGGCGCACGAACCACTCGCCGGCGGCTTTCGAGCGGGCGTAGGGGTTGATGGGGTGGGGCGGGTCCCACTCGCGGTAGGGCTCCGTCGCCGCGCCGTCAAAGACCTCGTTGGTGCTGACGTAGACCAGGGCCGCGTCGCAAGCGGCGCAGGCCAGAGCGACGTTCTGCGCGCCCAGCGCGTTGGCGCGGTACGCTTTGTCGGGATCGCGGGCGCAGCCGTCCACGTCTGTCCAGGCGGCAGCGTGAATCACCACGTCGGGAGCAAAGCCAGCGATAGCCGTGCCGATTCCTTCCCGGTCGGTGATGTCCAGTTCCGGCAGGTCGCAGCCGGAGAGGGTATGTTCGGCCAGTGCGGCGTGGAGCGCGCGGCCCAGTTGTCCTTTACAGCCGGTGATAAAGATGCGCATAAAGTTACCTCGTCGAAATAGTCGTCCCAACTGTTCCCGTAAGCCGAGTGAAGGTGGACGTGTCAATAGTGTACATCAGATGTTTCATTAAATCAAGAAGGCCAGGAGTTAGGATGCACGTGATGCGTTTCTTCACGTTTTGCGAGTTCACATCTCTTCTTGACGAAAATATATACCTGGTGTATACTTATTTTGGAAAATAGCTAGCCAGTATATATTTTTAGGAGGAGCCATGATCGTCAAATACGCTTTATTGGCCCTGCTCGACTATATCCCCACCTATGGCTACGAACTGCACGGGTTGATGGAAGCCACCCTGGGCGACCATTGGGCGATCAACACCGGTCAGGTCTACAGCACGCTCTCGCGGCTGGAACGGGACGGCCTGATCGTGCGCCAGATTGCATCCGGGGACGAAGTGGCGGAGCGCACCCCCTACGACCTGACCCAGGATGGGAGGGCGGAACTGGAGCATTGGTACCGCGAGCCGCTGTCCCGCAACCACCGCCTGCGCGACGCCTTTTACGCCAAGCTAATGCTCAGCCTCTTTTTTGGCCCGGTGCCGCCGGACGAGGTACTGCAGACCCAGCGGCGGGAGTTGCTGAGCGAGATGCACGAGTTGACCCGCATGCGCGCTGAAGCCGATCCCGCGAGCGAACTCCCCTGGCTGTTGTTGCTGGAAAGCGCCATCATGCACCTGGAGGCCGATCTGCGCTGGCTGGACATGTGCGAAGCCCGGCTGGACGAACTGCGCCAGGTGCCCCCGCCCCGGCCCGTCAGCCGGCCGCGCGGGCGTCCGCCCAGGCGCAGCTAGCCTGACGGGATGCTTTGACAAGGAGGGCACAGTGAGTGAACAAGCAGAGACCATGATTGTGGCGGAGGGGTTGACCAAAGTCTACACCGACGGGACGGAGGTGCGCGCGCTGGGCGGGGTGGATCTCTCGATTGAGCGCGGAGAGTTCGTGGCTGTCGTAGGGCCTTCGGGCGTCGGCAAGTCCACGCTGCTCAACCTGCTCGGCACGCTGGACGAGCCCACCGCCGGGCGCGTGGTCGTGGACGGGGTGGATGTGAGCACATTGCAGGGTGACGCGCTGGCCGATTTCCGTCGCGCGGAGATTGGCTTTATTTTCCAACTGTTCAACCTGGTGCCGATCCTCTCGGCGCTGGAGAACGTGATGCTGCCGCTGATCCCCTACCGCCGCCAGTGCGAGTTCAACCTGGAGGCACGGGCGCGCGAGTTGTTGGACGCGGTAGGACTGGCGGAGCGAGCACGCCATCTACCCGCGCAACTTTCGGGCGGGGAACAGCAGCGGGTGGCCATCGCGCGGGCGCTGGTGAACGAGCCGGAGGTTATGCTGGTAGACGAGCCTACGGGCAACCTGGACACGCGAGTGGGCGACGAAGTGATGGAACTATTGCGGCGGGTGTGCGACGAAGGGGGGCGCACGGTGGTGCTGGTGACGCACAGCCCGCGCGTCGCCGCCTTCGCCGACCGGGTCTACTTCCTCAAAGACGGGGCCATCGTAGATCAGGCTCATCTGGGCGGGAAGCGGAGTTTGGAGGCCGTCTGGGCGCGTCTGGGCATAGTGTGAGGCAGGAGGAAGAAGATGAGCGAGAGCCGGACACAGGTGCTGCTGTTGATGTTGATGGGCGTGGTCATCCTGTTGATGGTGGCTGTCGTGGGCCTATTCGTCCGCATGAACCAGTTGCAGCGCAAGGTGCTGGCGGCGCTGGAGCCTTTGCATGCGATAAGGGGGCCGCAAGGGTTGGACATCGGGACGCAGGCGCTGGCTTTTAACCTGCCCGACGCAACAGGCCAGATGGTTTCGCTGGGTGACTTTGCGGGTCAGAGGGTGCTGCTCGCTTTCTCCTCGACCGAATGCCCGGTCTGCGCCGAGGTATGGCCGCATCTGGAGACCTTTAGCGAGCGCGCAGGGGACGTGCAGGTGGTGATGATCTCCCACGGTACGGTGGAGGAGAACTGGCAACTGGTGGAGGAACAAGGCTTTGACTTTCCCGTGTTGGCTGGGGACGACGCGGTAGCACAGGACTACCAGGTGCCCGGGACGCCCTTCTTCTACGTCATTGATGGGGACGGAGTGATCGCCAAGTCGGGCTTTGCTGGTACACTGGAGCAACTGGAGGCGTTGGTGGAAGGCGGCGCGGAGTGAGGGAAGGAGGTGGTGGAATGCACGAATGTGGTGAAAGTGTCTGTTGAGATGACTGAGAAATCCAGATGGAAAGGAGGTGAGAGATGATGGCGAAGCATAGCAAAATGCAGAAGATGGTCATAGGTACGCTGGCGGCGATGATGGTGGCGTCGCTGCTGCTGGCAGTAGCAGCCTTGGCATTGCCCACGCCGGCGCGGGCAGCAGGCGGACCCGGATCGAGAGGATCGTGGTACGAATATCGAAACTGCGGATCTTGCATTTGGGACCACGAACCCTGCGGCCCGCCGAAGGCGCAGCTCTGCGAATACTGGTGGTGCGTCGATACCGGCGGGGGACCATACTGCACCTTTCAGTACTATGTATTGAGATGCTGCTACTAGCGGTCCGCTGATGGTTTCCAGGCAGGCCGGGCTCCTGACGGAGTGCTTCAGGATCCCGACCCCTCCCATTTACGCTCAGTCTCACAACATTGGAGAATGACCAATGGTCCCGTTTATCTGGCATCTACTGCGTTCCAACAGAGTGCGCACCCTGTTATTGCTCTTTAGCGTCCTGGTGGTGAGTGCCGCCTTTGGCCTGCTGCTCTCCGCTGCGGAGACGAGTAAAGTCACCGTGGATCAGGACCTGGCGGACTATTGGCGCACCACCTACGACATCCTGGTGCGCCCTCCGGGGTGCCGCTCTTCCATTGAGGAAAAATACGGCCTGGTACAGGCCAACCACCTCAGTGGCATCCCCGGAGGTATCACGTTTGAGCAGTACCAGGCCATCCGCGACATTCCTGGGGTCGAGGTAGCAGCGCCGATTGCCATGCTCTCGTACTTTGATCTGCGGCTGTGGCTGGATGAGGCCCATCACGAACAAGTCCAGATCCGAGATCCTGACTTTTCTGCTATTAGCCTGGGAAAAGTCTCTCTGAGCGTGGACGACAACCTGCGGCAGTACGAGAGCGTATCACAAAGGTATTATTACTTTCTCCCTGATCTTTCCGACGACGAGTGGGTAGAGCTTCTAAAGCAGGATCGGATCAGATTCCCGAGGCCGCCCGCCGAGAAAATTCCTATTGCACCTGTTGGGCTGGACTATAGAATGCCCGTTCTGCTGGCGGCCATAGACCCCGAGCAGGAGGCCCGGTTGGTGGGATTGGACGCGGCCACGGAACCAACGTACTTTGGCGCCGACGACAAATCCGAAGAAGTCTGCTTCGACTCTCCAATCGGCGAGAGGCGGTGTGGCTTTTCCTTCCCCGTTATCCTTAACGAGCACAGTTACGTTCAGGCAACTGTCCGCGTGGATATATGGAAGGTCCAGGTACCCGCAGAGGATCTGACCGTCGAATGGCTGCTCCACAGGGGAGGCGTGGACCTTTTGCCCACCCTGCCGGTTTCCCTGGAAGGCACGGTTCAAGACTCGCACACGAACGTCTACGAGACCTGGCTCCCGTTTCAATCGGGCGTTGGACTGCAATCGTGGGGAGTTGCTCTGCCGAGTGTTGGAGCTACGCAACTCGCCAGTCTGCCTTCCCCGGTTCAGTATCGGGAGATCGAGGTTCTCTGGTCGCCATCTGCGCCGGTGCTGGAAGCGGTGTCGCTCGGGGAAACCGAATGTGGCTTGCCGGATATCTCCTGTACGCCGGAGGTTCGCTTCAGAGGGATCTCTCAGAAAGTCATCAAGGAGGGATTGAACTATGTATGGGGCAACGATATCCTGGGCACTTTCGACGTCGAAGAGCTGTCCCCGTTGTCCAGCGATCTCGTCCACGTGCCTTTGGAGACCTACTACCCACCCTTGGTCACCTTGAGGTACGACGAGGAGGGCAACCCGGTAGACCCGGCGGTGGTCGTCCGGCCCACGTTCCACCCGGAAAGCTACATCCAGCGCCCGCCCCTGGTTCTGACCACGCTGGAGGCGGCAAGGCTATTCAATCCCGTAGACCCCATCTCGGCCATCCGCATCCGGGTGAGCGGAGTTGACCGCTTCAGCCCTGAGGCCCAGGCCAGAATCGAGGCCGTGGCAGGCGCCATCGTCGAGGCCACCGGCCTGGACGTGGACGTGGTCGTCGGCTCCTCTCCCCGCCGGGTGCTGGTGCACATCCCCGGCTACAAAGACATTCCCCCGCTGGGCTACGTCGAGGAAATGTGGATTCAGAAAGGAGTCACGCTTTCCTACAGCCGCGAGGTCGAGCGGATCAACGTGATCTTTTTCGCCCTCATGCTGGCCGTCTGCGCGCTCAATATCCTCAATACTACCCTCACGAGTGTGCTGAGCCGGCGCCGGGAGACCGCCCTGCAAAAGGCGTTGGGCTGGCGCTCTTCCACCGTCTTTGGCCTGACGCTGGTGGAGGTCGGTGTGGTGGGCCTCGTTGCCGGGGGGCTGGGCGTGTTGTTGGCCCGGGGATTGGCCGCGTGTCTGAGCCTGTCCCTGCCGCCAGGCCAGGCCCTGCTCATCCTGCCCCTCGGCATAGGATTGTGCCTGCTGGGTGGGCTCGTCCCTGCCTGGAGGGCTGCCCGTGTCCCTCCGGCGGTCTTGTTGCAGCGTGGCGAGGTCAGCCCTGATGGACGCTCGCTCCCCGGCCGGCTCTCTTTACTGACCTACGGCTTACGCTCGCTCCTGCGACGACGCGCGCGGGCGGTCTTGATGATACTCACGATGACTCTGGCAGCCGCGCTGCTCACCGTGTTCCTGGTCGCCTCCCTGGGATTGCACGGTTACTTGAGCAGTACGCTCCTGGGCGAGTACCTGGTGCTACGCATTGGGGGCTACCACTACTTGATGGCAGGCGTGTGCCTGTTGGTGGCCGGCCTCACCACGGCAGATGCACTCCTTGTCTCGGCGTTGGAGCGACGGCGGGAGATCGGCGTCCTCAAGGCCGTGGGTTGGCGCACGGAGGCCGTGGCGCGGCTGTTCGTGGTGGAGGGGATGCTGCTGGGGCTGGCGGGTGGGGTATTGGGGTGGCTGACCGGGTTGGCGGTCTACGGACTGCTGTATCGGGGGCTGCCCGCGCAGGCGTGGTGGGGCACGCTCCCCGCGCTGGGCGTGCCGGTGCTGGTGGGGGCAGTGGCGGCATGGTATCCTGCCCGTCAGGCTGCCCGTGTGCCCCCGTCGGATGCGGCGCGGTACGAGTGAGGGGAAAGATGATACAGGATCAACCTACGCGCCCCCAGCGAACAGGTCTCTTTCCGCCCGCTCGCCCTGGCGGAACGGCGGCGCGGCCCGGTGAAACGTCTCCCCAGATTGCAACCGACGTACTAGCCAGCGCGGCAGTCGCCCCCAGAATGAGCCTGGCCCCGAAAGTTGGCTAGAGTGACAGGCTCCCGCCCGTTGCTTGATTTCGTAATAATCGCCGATGTCTATCCGCGTGGTGACCGGCAACTCGTGTTCGAGCGCGGCCCGCAGGTTGACGTCCTTGTTTTTGCCTATCGCCTCTGGATTGACGCCCAAGAGCGGCATCAATCGCACGGCCCAGCGCAGGGTCGTGCGGGGTAAGGTAGAAAAGTAGAGCTTTTGCGGGCGCTCGTGTGCTGGCAGCCGCTCGAAGGCAGCGACGGTGGCGCGGTGCATGGCGATGTGGTCGGGGTGGCCGTAGCCGCCAAAGGGGTCAAAGGTGAGCGCGACTTGGGGCTGCAGGCGACGTATCAGATCGGCTACTTGGTCTGCCAGCGCGTCCGGGTTGGCCTGGGCGAGGGCGCGGGGGTGTTGGTTGGCCGGGGAGCCGGCCATTCCAGAGTCGCGGTAGTCTAGCAGGTGTACCTCTTCCAGCCCTAGGATGTCTGCCGCGCAGCGTAGCTCCTGCTCGCGCTGGCAGGCCAGGTCGTCACATTCGCCCAGGTCGGCGGTGTCACTCTCGCCAGCCTCTCCCATAGTGGCGCAGATGAGGTGCACGGCTACGCCCTCGGCTGCGTACTTTGCCAGCGTGCCGCCGGGGCCGAAGGACTCGTCGTCGGGATGGGCAAAGATGGCGAGCAGTGTTCTAGTCATAGCAAGTCAGCGAATCACCTGGTCGCAGTGGCGGCGGTGGCCGCAGGCCTGACAGCGCCCCGGCTCGTCGTGGTTGCGGGGGGCGGTTCCGTTAGCCAGGTCGTCCCGCATATCGTCCAGCGTTGCCAGCAGTTCGTCTTCTAGTGCGTCGGTATAGTCCACCTCGAAAGCACGGTCCCCGTACTTGATGATGCCATAGGGAGGGCGCCTCCCGTAGCACTCTTCGACCAGCAGGCAGTAAGCCGCAAGTTGTAGGATGTGCGAGAGGTATGGTTGGGCCGGGGCACGGCTCGACTTGACCTCAATGGGGATGACGTCGGCTCCATCGGCCACCAGATAGTCGGGCTTGCCGGTGAGGAAAAGCTCGCGTGAAAAGAGCGGTCGCTCCAGCCGGTTCCAGCCGCCCGTGTCGCTATAGATCACGCGCCCTTGGGGCAGGCCACTGCTGGTCCGCCCGCGCCGCGCCAGCCAGAGCAGCAGCAGGCCCAGCGCCAACAGTCCAAAGAACCACTTTGCCATTACCGACCTATCATCCACACAATCCCAACCACCGCCGCCAGCAGCAGTACAATGTATGCCAGCCGGCCCAGCCCCAGTGATGCTCTCACTCCTCGCCCGTGATGCACGTGGACCGCTTCCCCTGCCGCCATTTCCTGTTGGCGAGAGGAGGGCAATCCCTGGATGCTGCCCAGCCACCAAGCGTGAGCGCAGTAGACGTACTGGCCGATCTCGCTGGCGCGGATGACGCGGTCGTGCGGTTCACTCAATCCCAATGCGCTCCTCAAAGTCGCGCAACGCGTGAATTAACTGATCCTGGCGCAGGCTGTTGGTCAGATCGCCGCGCGTGCGCTTGATCACGCCGCGCAGTTGGTCCACGCGGCGGCGCAGCCCGCCGGTGATGGCGTCGGGGAAATCGAAGGTGCCCAGCATATCGTAGATGTCGTCCATCGCTTCCATCAGTCGCTCTGCCTCGGCGGTGTCGCCGCGCCGCAGTTCGTCCAGGCAGCGGCGACGCATCTCGCTGGCCGCCTCGCACAGTCCATTCAGATAGGCGGAGTAGGATACTTTTAGCGATTCCGGCTCTGGGACTGGGGCGCCCTGGGCCAGTGCCAGCGTGGCGTGCGCTTCGACCAGTTCTTTGAGCGCGTCCTGGGTGTAACCGGCGTGCAACAGGTCGGGGTAGGGGGCGACGGTCTCGCGGATGCCGTCGGCGGTCTCGTCGGCCTGGGCCAGCAGTTGGCGGGCTGTGTCCCACTCGTCGCGGTGACTGGCGCGGATGGCGGTGGCGCACAAGCGGATCAATTCGCGCGAGCGGCGCAGTGTCTCGTCGCGGGCGTCGTTGCGGGCCTCAAAGTCGGCCCGAATGCGTTCGGATGTCGCTTCCAGATGGTTCATAATGTGCTCCTGGGGGAGAATCACGATTCTGGAGGTTGGGGCGGTTTGACGGCGCCAAAGAACTGTTGCGCCAGTGCTTCACCTGCGTCGGGCATTTTGATCTCGCCGAATTGGGCCTCGTATTTCTCCAGATTTTCACTCAGCGCCCGCAGCAATAGTTTGGCGTGCAGCGGGGTGGTGATGATGCGGGCATAGACCTTGGCCTGGGGGGTCTTGGGCAGCACGCGGGCAAAATCAATGATGATCTCGGAGGCTGAGTGGGTGATCATGGCCAGATTGGAGTAGATGGCATCCAGGTCGGGTGGAATTTGGACGTTTATCTGCCGGTGTTGTTGTTTTTTCATCGGGGTGACTCCTTTGGTAGTGACACTGGGGTTGTTTAGTTCTCGCCCTGGCAGCTTGTTGGAGAGCTCGGCAATGTGGGGCCTCGTGCCCGTTTTTGAGCCATGTTGTCGCTCACGAGCCGCCCACGAGGGGCTAAACTACATCTCTCCGACAGGCTGCCAGCACCGCCGTAAAACAGGCGGTGCGGTTTGCCCGATTCACTCTGACAACCGAGAACTGAACAGCCCCGGGTGGCGCGGATCCCAGGCCGTTGATGGGCAAAGGTAGACCGCCGCTACAGGAGCGGCGGTCGAGGCCGTGCGGGCGCATATAATTGTTGGGGGAGAACCAACTTGACGGCCTCGTCTCTGCCGCGCGGAGCGTTGAAACGCCCCGCTGACACTCGAAACCTGTTGGAAACAGGTTGGAATGCCGCTTTTTAGTGCGTTTTAACGCACTTTGGGGCATTAGCCGGTGATTTCAATCATCGGCATTGCAGCAGAAAACGTGACTCCCCCAAGTTTTATATACGCCCAGGCCGTGCCGCTGGCAAAGTTTGACTTCTGGGTGACAGCAGTGAGGCTCAGGGACGGCCTAGAAGGGAATCTCGCTCTCCCCGGGGTCAGGGGGCGGCGCCTCATCGGGCATGCCAGGCTCTACGCCAGCCTCGCCGCGCCCGCCCAGGAATCTGACGGTCGTCGCCGTGACCTCGAACGAGGCGCCAGGCGAACCATCGTTGCGGGTGAATGTCCGCGGGTTGCCGTTTTCATCTGGCTGCAAGCGACCCTCAACCAGCACAGGGCGGCCCTTTTGCAGATACTCGTTGCAGAGCTCACCCAACTGCCGCCAGGCGGTGACGCGGAACCAGACTGTCTCGTCAACCTTGGTGCCGTCGGGACGATTGTACTTCCGGCTGGCCGCCACCGAAAAGTTGGTGACCGGGGTACCGTCTTGAGTGTACCTCATTTCTGGATCCCGGCCCAGATACCCGGCAATAATGATCTTGTGGTACATTATAACCTCCTTTTCTGTTTGTGAATGATTATTGGCTGCATACGTCGTTATCTTACCCTGAAAGCTGGGCAAAGTCAAATGGAAAAGCCCCCGTCACAGGACGGGGGCTTGAGCTTGCTTTTGGATCGGGTCTGGCTTATACCCAGCCGCGCAGCTTGCAGGCCTCGGCCACGCGGGCCACGGACACGATGTAGGCGCCCATGCGGTTGGGGACGCCGTGTTGCTGGGCCGCTGCGTGCACGGCGTGGAAGGCGGCCGTCATTTTCTTGTCCAGTCGCTCGTGGACCGTTTCCACCTCCCAGTAATAATCGTAGGAATTCTGCACCTGCTCAAAGTAGGAGACGGTCACGCCGCCGGCGTTGCACAAAAAGTCGGGGATGACATAGACGCTGTTCTCGTGCAGGATTTCGTCCGCTTCTGGCGTGGTGGGGCCGTTGGCTAACTCGGCCACGATTTTGGCTTTGATATTGCCAGCGTTGGCGCCGGTGATCTGGTTCTCCAGCGCTGCGGGTAAGAGCACGACCACGTCCAACTCTAGCAGTTCTGCGTTGGTGACGGCCTTTGCTCCGGGGAAGTTGACCACTGAGCCGGTCTTTTTCTTGTGGGCGATGACGGCTTCGGGGTCGAGGCCGTCGGCGTTGTAGATGCCGCCCTTGGAATCGGAGACGGCGACGACTTTGAGGCCCAGCAGTTCCTGTGACAGGATGTGAGCGAACTGTCCGGCATTGCCATAGCCCTGGACGGCGGCGGTAGCGCCCTTTAGCTCAATTCCCAATACCTTGCCGGCCTCGCGGACGCAGAATATACCGCCACGGGCGGTGGCGTCGCCGCGGCCCTGGGAGCCGCCCAGGGGGATGGGCTTGCCGGTGATGACGCCGGGGACGTTGTAGCCGCGTATGAAGGAGTATTCATCCATCATCCAGGCCATGATCTGGGGCGTGGTGTAGACGTCGGGAGCGGGTACGTCAACCTCTTCACCGATGATCCGGCCGACCTGGCGGATGTAGGCCCGGCTGAGGCGCTCCAGTTCCCCTGTGGACAGTTCCTTGGGGTTGCAGATGATGCCGCCCTTGCCGCCGCCCAGGGGTATGTCTACCACAGAGCACTTCCACGTCATCCAGGCGGCCAGGGCGCGGACAGTGTCAATGGTCTCGTCGGGGTGGTAGCGGATGCCGCCCTTCGTCGGCCCGCGGGAGTCGTTGTACTGGACGCGAAAGCCGTGGAAAACCTTGGTCGTGCCGTCGTCCATTTTTACCGGGAGCGTGACGTGCAGTTCACGCAGCGGCCAGCGCAGCAGTTCGTGCGTCGCCGGGTCCAGGCCCATGATCTCGGCGGCCTGGTCCAACTGTTGCTGCGCGATGGCAAAGGGATTTAGTTCTTCTGGCATGCTTGTTCCTCCATTCAGGTTGTGAGAGTGATTATTTAGGTGTTGGCTTCGACGAAGGTCGGTTTTACGCACCTCTTGATTTTGCATGGACAGTATAGCCGCTTTGTGCGGGCATAACCAGTGACACACAGCACGTTTCGGCTATGACAAACTGCGGGCCAACCTCGGTTTTTAGCTCCGCCGAGCCTCCAATTGGGCTTTTAGAAGCTCTCGCACTTTCTGGGGATTCGCCTTGCTCTGGGTGGCCCGCATCACTTGGCCCATCAGCCAGCCGAGGAGTTGCTCTTTGCCGGCCAGGTAGTCACTCACCTGCTGCGGGTTCCCCTCCAGCACTTGGGCGACGATTACCTCCAGCTCCGCCGCGTCCGAGATTTGCGCCAGGCCGCGCTCCTCCACGACCTGCCGGCCGCTGCGCCCGCTGGCGAACATCTCTGCCAGCACCTCTTTGCCTGTGCTGAGGTTGATGGCGCCTTCTTCGACCAGGCCGATCAGTTCCGCCAGCGCCTGGGGTGAGACCGACACCGCGCCGATTTCCTGCCCGGTCCCCTTCATCAGGCGGAACAGTTCACCGGTGACCCAGTTGGCGATGGTCTTGGGATCGCTTTTGCCGCTGGCGGCGAGGCTGGCCTCGTAATAGTCGGCCACACGCCTGTCGGCGACCAGTACCCCGGCGTCATAGTCGCTCAGCCCGTAATCGGCGATGAAGCGGGTTCGCTTGGCGTCGGGCAGTTCTGGGAGTCGAGCGCGTAACTGCTCCACCCATGCCCGGTCAATCTCCAGGAGCGGGAGATCGGGTTCTGGAAAGTAGCGGTAATCGTCGGCGAACTCTTTGCCGCGCTGGGGCAGCGTGACTCCCTGGGCGTCGTCCCAGCCCATCGTCTGTTGGGCGACCACGCCGCCGGCCTCCAGCGTCGCTATTTGATTCTCGATCTCGTATGCCACCGAGCGGGTCAGGGCGCGGAAAGAGTTGAGGTTCTTTATCTCGTGGCGCGGGTTGAGCACGTCTGAGCCGGCGGGCCGCACGCTGACGTTGGCCTCAAAGCGCATCATCCCTTTCTCCATGTCGCCCGCGTTCACGCCCAGGTAGACCAGGATGGCGTGCAGCTTGGTGGCGTAGGCCAGCACTTGCTCGGCCGAGCGCATATCAGGCTCGCTGACGATCTCCAAGAGCGGCACACCGGCCCGGTTCAAATCAACCAGGCTGGCGCTGCCCCGATGGTACAGTTTGCCCGTGTCCTCCTCCAGGTGAGCGCGGTTGACGCCCACACGGCTGGCGCCCGTCTCGGTCTCGATATCCAGGTAGCCGTTCACTGTCAGTGGTGGGAATACGGGCGTGTACTGGGAGATCTGGTAGCCCTTGGGCAGGTCGGGGTAAAAGTAGCTCTTGCGGGCGAAACGAGTGGCGGGAGGAACCTGGCAGTTGAGCGCCAGTCCGGCCATGATGGCTATTTCGACCGCCCTGCGGTTGATCACCGGCAGCACGCCGGGAAGCGCAGCGCAGACCGGGCAGACGTAGGTGTTCGGTTCCAGGTCGCCGGTATCCTCCACCACCGGGCAGGGACAGAACATCTTGGAGCGGGTGTGGATCTGGGCGTGTACTTCCAGTCCGATGACAGGTTCGTATTCCATTTAGTCGCTCTGCTGTGCCTACACAGTCTCGAATTGAAGGACATGCAGTTGCTCTGGAACCATGCGTGTGCTCAAAGCTAGAAACTCGACGCCGACGACACGCCCGTTCTCGTTAAAGTCGAGAATCACGCCTGGTTTTACTTCTTCTGATTCGACGACCGGCGACTCGTCCAATCTAAAATACAGGGCGTCGTTCTCCTTGTCCACTTTCAATCTCATTTTGGCCTCCCTAAGCGTCGGTCAAAGAAAAGTGTGACCACACGCTTTGGTGTGACGTGGTGGTTGACGATCACTCGCAAGAAACGCTCTTCGTGTTCAGAGATTGCCTTGATGTAGTGTGTGTTGTTGTCATCTCCAATTTCGATGCGGTCAGGAGTATCTATAGCACGCCACATCCATTCTTCTAGAATGTCCCGCTCACGCAACATATCCCTAGCGTGCCTCGAAGGTTCGATATTACACATCCCTCATCCCCGTTGCCGCTAGTGAGTCAGAATCTGGCTCAGGAACAGCTTGGTGCGTTCCTCCTTGGGGTTGGCGAAGAACTCTTCCGGCGTGTTCTGTTCCACAATGTTTCCCGCGTCGAAAAAGACGATCCTGTTTGCGGCTTCTTTGGCAAAACCCATCTCGTGGGTCACGACGATCATTGTCATGCCAGAGTAAGCCAGTTCGCGCATCACATCCAGCACCTCTTTGATCATCTCTGGGTCCAGGGCGGAGGTCGGCTCGTCGAAGAGCATGATCTTGGGTTGCATAGCCAGAGCGCGGGCGATGGCCACCCGCTGCTGTTGCCCGCCAGACAACTGCCCCGGATACTTGTAGGCCTGCTCTGGAATCCCTACCCGCTCCAACAGTTGCATAGCGGTCTCTTCGGCCTTCTCTTTGGGCCACTTGCGGGCCCAGATGGGAGCCAGGGTGACGTTCTGAATCACCGTCAGGTGTGGAAAGAGGTTGAACTGTTGGAACACCATTCCTACTTCACGCCGGATGGCCTCGATGTTGCGGATATCGTGGCTCAACTCGATGCCGTCCACGATGATATCTCCCCGATGATGTTCTTCGAGGCGGTTGATGGTGCGGATAAAGGTGGATTTGCCCGATCCCGAGGGGCCACAGATGACGACCACCTCTTGCCGCTTGATGGTCAGCGAGACGCCCTGCAGGACGTGAAAATCGTCGAACCACTTGTGTACGTCGCGGCAGATTATGATGTCGTCGTTAGGTAAACTTGTCGTGTTTGCTTGGGCCACGTTATCCTCCTCTAGCGCTCTCCCACGCCCAGGGCCACTTCCAGTCGCCGGCTGGCGTAAGACATAGCATAGTTAAAGACCCAGAAAATTGCGGCGATGAACAGATATACCTCCATGTTCAAGAGTTTCCATTCTGCGTTACTTTCCAATACGGCCCTGCCGACGGCGAGCAGCTCTAATAGTCCCACGATCACGGCCAGGGTGGTGTCCATAAAGAGGGCGATGAACTGGCCTACGATGGCGGGAATGACCAGTCTCAGTGCTTGCGGCAGCACGATCAGCGCCATGGTCTGAAAGCCATTAAGCCCCACCGCCTTGGCCGCCTCGACCTGTCCCGCAGGAATGGCCTGCAGGCCGCCGCGCACATTCTCGGCCATGTAGGCGGCGGCGAAGAGGGTCATCCCTATCATCGCCCGCAGCACGCGGTCAATGCGCACTCCCTCGGGCAAGAACAGGGGCAGGATGATGGAGGCCATGAACAGGATCGTCACCAGGGGCACTCCTCGGACGACCTCGATGAACAGGATGCAGAACCCCTTGAGTACCGGCAGCTTGCTCTGTCGGCCCAGCGCCAGCAGGACGCCGATGGGGAACGAGGCCACGATGCCGACCAGGGCCAGCAGAAAGGTCAGGAGCAGCCCGCCCCACAACCCCGTCTCGACCTTGGGCAGCCAGCTTACCCCTTCGACCCCGGATAGCAGGAGGATGGTCAGGGCGAACGAGAGGAGCCATCCCAGCGCCACCCAGCGGGATTTTCCGATGGGTGTGCGCCCCGCCTGGTAGCCGATAAAGGTCAGGATCGGATTGGCCAGGAATACCAGCCGTGCCTTGAGACTCATGCTGATAGGCAGCAGGGCCAGGATGACAAACGCCACCGCCAGAGCCAGGGCGAAGGTGCGCACCGTGCCGCCCCAGACGCGCCAACTCAGGCCAAAGAGAAAGGAAACCATAAACAGGATGGTCCCCACTCGCCACAGTTGCTCTGGCGGATATTGCCCCACCGCAAACAACTTGGGGCTTTGTATCACCGGATCCCAGTTGGCCTCTAACAACACCCAACTCAGCACGCCCTTTAGCACCAAGTAGAGGAACACTGTTGCCAGAATGGTGAGCAAAGTGTTGTACCAGGTGCTGAACAGGTTCTTTTTGAGCCAGCGGACAGGGCCCGGCGGGGCCGGTGGTCGTACGACGGCGGTAGAATCTGTGCTCATGCTCATCGCTCCACCAATTGAATGCGACGGTTATAAATGTTCATCAGGACTGACGTGGTCAGGCTGGTGAAGAGGTAGACGGCCATGACCATCAAAAAGACGGGGACCGCGCGCCCTGCCTGGTTGATTATCGTGCGTCCCACGAAAAACATGTCGGGGTAGCCGACGGCGATAGCCAGGCTCGAGTTCTTGGTCAGGTTCAAATACTGGCTGATCAACGGCGGGACTATGACCCGCATCGCCTGGGGAAAGACCACCAAACGCAGGACCTGCATACCGTTGAGGCCGACCGCCCGTGCTGCCTCGAACTGTCCCCGGTCAACTGCCAGGATGCCGGCGCGCACCACTTCGGCGATGAAGGCTCCGGTGTAGATCACCAATCCGGCCAGCAAAGCGGCGTACTCGACCGTGAGCCGCATGCCCCCCTCGAAATTGAAATTGCCCATCACCGGCAGATTTGCCACCAATGGACTTTCGCCGACCAGGAACCAACTCAGGATGGGCGCACCTAGTAATACTACAATCGCGGTCGCCACCGGGTAGGTCGCGCGCCCTGTCCGCAATTGATAGCGCCCCAACGCGATGCGCAGGATGACGGCCAATATGATCCCTGCCAACACAAGCGCGATCCAGTTGCCAAAAGTCGAGGTCGGCACCGGAGCTGGCAGATAGATGCCGCGCTGGCTGAGATAGATGGGGCCGGGCCATTGGATGCTCTCTTTGACAATAGGTAGGTTCTGAAAGACGGCAAAATACCAGATAAAGAGCTGAACCAACAGAGGGATGTTACGGACGACTTCGATGTAAACGCTGGCGATCTTGCTGACCAGCCAGTTGGAGGAGAGCCGGGCCAGCGCCGTTATTGTTCCTAGCGCCGTTGCCAGAATGATGCCCACCACCGCTGCCTTGATCGTGTTCAGGATGCCGACCAGGAAAGCGTAGCCGAAGGACTGGGACTCGTCGTACGGGATCACCGATTCCGCCAGGGGGAAACCGGCCGATCCGCTCACAAAGTCATACCCCAGGCTCAGTCCTCGGGCGTGAGCAGCCTGGAGCACGTTGCTGGCAAAGAAGATCAAAAAGCCAATCACGAGGGCCGCAGAGATGACCTGGGCAATCCCCTGGATGACGCGCTCGTCGCGCCAAAGAGGGATGCTGCTCTTGGTGACGACTTGGATGCTAGAGTCTTGATCCATACTCGACCCCTTTTTCTAAAAAGGGCCAGGTTCCTTAGGGGAACCTGGCCCCTATGCTCCAAGACTTGGCAAACCCGATGGATGCAGATTTGAGGAGTTAGCACTTCCAGGTGCAGCTCCGTTCGACACGTGGGTGTGCTTCACTCATCAAGAACTCGGCCCGCTTAGATTCGGCTAGCGCAGGGGCGGCGCATAGATCAGGCCGCCATTCGACCACAGCTCGTTGGGGCCGCGGTCGAGGGTAAAGGCGTCGCCGTTGGGACCCATGTAGCGATCGTAGACTTCTCCATAGTTGCCCACGGCGCGGATCACGTTGGCGGCAAAGTCCGCCTCCAGGCCAAGATCGGCCTGCCCAAACTCGCCCTCGACGCCCAAGAAGCGCTTGATCTCGGGGCTGTCGCTGCCCATCATATCGTCCACGTTGGCCGAGGTGATGCCCAGCTCCTCGGCGTTGATCAGGACGTACGCCACGGTCTTGACCAGGTCGAACCACTGATCGTCGCCTGCAGGGACGGCGGGCGTCAGGGGTTCCTTGGACATGGTGACGTTCAGAATGACGTGATCGTCGGGGTTGGCAAAGCCTACCCGGACGGCCGCCAACTGCGACTTGTCGCTCGTGCAGGCGTCGCAGCGTCCCTCTTCGTAGGCGTTGTACACGGAGGCGGTGTCCTCAAAGGTCACTGCCTCGAACTCGAGACCGCGGCCGCGGAAATTGTCGGCCAGGTTCAACTCGGTGGTGGTGCCGGTGGTCACGCAGACGGTCGCGCCGTCCAGGTCCTCCAAGATGGCGGCTCCCAGGTCCTTGCGAACCATCATTCCCTGGCCGTCGTAGAACGTGACGACTGTAAAGTTGCCCCACTGCGCGTCGCGGCTAGAGGTCCAGGTGCAGTTGCGGGACAGTATGTCCACCTCGGCAGTCTGCAAGGCCGGGCCGCGCTCTGCCGCTGTCAGCGGCACGAACTCGACGGCGTTGGGATCGTCAAAGATGGCGGCGGCCACAGCGCGGCAAAAGTCAACGTCAAAGCCGACGTTGTTGCCTGCTTCGTCCAGGTAACCAAAGCCAAGCAGATCGGTGCGAGCGCCGCAGACGACCTTGCCACGCGCCTTGACGATCTCTAGGCGCGATTCACCCGCCGCGGGCACTTCTGGACACGGAGGGCACTCTGGGCATTCACCAACCTCTGGGCATTCGGGGCATTCCGGGCACTCTGGACACTCGCCAGCTTCGGGGCACGGGGGACATTCACCACCTCCGCAGGCCGTGAGCACCATACTTAGAACCAAAAGACCCCCTAGTAATGCAAATAGTTTGCGATTCACGGTTTCTTCCTCCTTTTTCCTTTCTTTGAGTTTTGCTATTCTACCAAAGTATTGACTGGACAGGTCTTGTTATTTCACCTCCTTTCTCCACTAATGGGGATGTTGATTGGCTGATGAACCCTGCATCCAACTATAGGCCCGGTGCTTTGGCCTTGGTTTGGTAGATTGTGCGTAACTGCGTAGCTATTTAGACCTCCGAGGTCTCATTGCAGCTCATTCAAGCGCAAAACATTGGCCGTTTTAAACATTTGCAGTGGGCGAAACGGTTGTCAAAGACCTCGGAGGTCTGACCTGAGCAGTTACGATTGTGCGTTGAAAGCGCTGTGTTTTACCCGAACATTGAGCGCGGGTGTGTGGTCGTGGAGGGCGATGGGACTTGGGTACTACTGGATTATACTTATCTTGCCGCGCACGTCAAGTGGCGTTTGAAGGCGGTTACCAGTGCGTGTGAGTCGCCGGGTGCTCTAATCTCAATCTGATGGGGAGCCAGCAAATCCTCCGCTGTGAGCGTCTAGCAAGGCTTGGCCTCAAACCGACGAGTGATTGGGACGTTCACTCTCCTGCTAGAGCTACTCGCTCAACCTCCTCTCCTCCCTTCAGATAGATACGCACTACTCGCGGCAACAGGCCGGTGGTCACTTCGTAATTGATCGTCTCGGCCCAGCGGGCGACCTCCTCGGCCGGGATGTGCCCCTCTCCCTGTTGCCCCACCAGCACCACTTCGTCGTGCAACTGTACGCCAGGGACGTGGCTGACGTCTACGACGAATTGATCCATACAGACGCGCCCGACGATGGGCGCCCGCTGCCCGTGGATCAAAACCGCGCCGCGATTGGAGAGGATGCGGTGGTAGCCGTCGCCGTAACCGACAGGAACGAGGGCTACGCGCGCGGGTTCATCGGTGATGTAGGTTCTCCCGTAGCTGATGCTGGCCCCGGCGGGCAGTGTGCGCACGCGGGCCACCCGGCTCTTGAGCGTCAGGGCAGGACGCAGTGGAACGGCGTGCAACCTTGGGTTGCCCTCCACCTCGTCTGAGGGGTGCAGCCCGTAAAGAGCGATGCCGCAGCGCACCATGTCCAGCGCCATCTCTGGCAGGTCGAGTGTGGTAGCGCTGTTGGACACGTGCTTGAGGGGAAAGGTAAAGCCTGCTGCTTCCAACCTCTTCACCACGTCCATATAGACGCTGAACTGGCGGCGGGTGAAGGTTTTGTCGGCCAGGTCGGCCACGGAGTGGTGGGTGTACAGCCCCTCCAACGCCAGGCCCGGCAACTGGCTCAAAAAGCGCACGAAATCGAGTGTCTCTTCGGGCAGGAGGCCGTAGCGTCCCATACCGGTATCCACTTTGACGTGGATGGGTAGCGGCTGGCCGGCGATTACCGTTGCTGCCGATAGCGCTTCGGCCTGGGGCTGGCTGTTGACCGTTGGGGTCAGTTCCCAGCGCACGATCTGCTCCGACTCGGCAGGCAGAGTGTAGCCCATGACGAGGATGGGGGCAGTGACGCCGGCCTGGCGTAGTTGTGCCCCTTCCAGGACGCGGTGCACCGCCAGGCGGGTGGCGCCGCCCTCCAGCGCCGCCCGCGCCACCGGCACAGCGCCGTGACCGTAACCGTTGGCTTTGACGGCGACCATCAACTCTGCCTTTTCTCCGGCGCGCATCTTTAGGCCAGCAGCGTTGGAGGCGATGGCGTCCAGGTCAATCTCCGCCCAGGTTAGAACATCGTCCAGTTCCACGTTTGTTCCTCAGAGCGCGGATGTACAGGAAACAGATAGACAAAAGCCCCCTGTACCTCAAACGAGGGGGCCATTCCTCGCATCCTGTATCCTGCTTCTTGCCTCCTGCCTCTTTGATTCACCCGCCCAGGTAAGCCTTCTTTACCTCTGGGTTGGCGACCAGTTCCGCCGACGTTCCTTCCAGGACGACGTTCCCCGTTTCCAGCACGTAGCCGCGCTGGGCCAGCTTGAGCGCCATGTTCGCGTTCTGCTCCACCAGCAGGATGGTAGTGCCCTGGGCGTTGATCTCTTTGATGGTGTTGAAAATGTCCCGCACCAGGACGGGGGCCAGGCCCATCGAGGGCTCGTCCAGGAGCATCAGGCTACCCCGGGTCATCAGCGCCCGGCCCACGGCCAGCATTTGTTGCTCACCACCGCTCAAAGTCTCGCCACTCTGGTGTTTGCGTTCCTCCAACCGAGGGAATATCTCGAACACCCGTTTGAGGTCCTTGCCGACTTGGACCTTGTCCTTGCGGGCGTAGGTAGCCAGCTTGAGATTCTCCAGCACCGAGAGGTTGCCAAAGATGCGGCGTCCCTCGGGTACCTGGGCGATGCCAAACTTTTCCACCACCTGGTGGGGCTGGTACTGGAGTATGTCTTCGCCCTGGTACGTGATGCTCCCGCCGGTGACCGCTCCACCCAGCTCGGCCACGTGGGGGATCTGGCGGGAGATGGTCATCAGGGTGGTAGTCTTGCCGGCGCCGTTGGCCCCGATGAGGGTCACGATCTCCCCTTCGTCCACGTGGAAAGAGACGCCGTGCAGGGCCTCGATGTTGCCATAGTTCACTTGCAGATTCTTTACCTCAAGCAGCATCAGAACGCCTCCTCGCCCAGGTAGGCCTCGATCACCCTGGGATTGTTCTGTATCTCGGTCGGTGTGCCCTCGGCGATGGTCTCTCCAAAATCAATGACCTTGATTCGCTCGCAGATGTTCATAATGACCCGCATCTGGTGCTCAATGATCCAGATGGTTAGATCGAATTCCTGGCGGATCTGCTGGATGAATTCCATCAGGTCACCGATCTCGCCGGGGTTCATCCCGGCCGCCGGCTCGTCGAGCAGGAGCAGTCGTGGCTCGGTAGCCAGCGCGCGGGCGATCTCTACCCGCCGCTGCGCGCCATACGGCATGTTCTTGGCCAGTTCTTGGGCGTCCTTGTCCAGGCCGAACACCGCCAGCAGCTTCATTGCCTGTTCCCTGATCTCTTGCTCTTCTTTTCGATATCGTTGGCCGTGTAGGATCGAGTCCAGCAGGTTGTACTTGATGCGAGAGGCGCGAGCGATGCGGATATTGTCCAGCACGGTCAACTCGTTCCATAACCGGATGGTCTGGAAAGTGCGCGCGATGCCCTTGGCCGTGATTTGGTGGGAGCGCAGACCGACCAGGCTGTTGCCGTTGAATTGCACCTGGCCTGCGCTCGGTTTGTACGCCCCGGTGACCAGGTTGAAGATCGTCGTCTTGCCTGCCCCGTTGGGGCCGATCAGGCCAACCAACTCCCCCTCTTCCAGGTCGAGGTTAAAGTCATAAACGGCCCGTAACCCACCGAAAAAGTGGGTCATATCTCTAATTTGAAGCAGAGGCATAGCTCTCCTCCTCGGAACCAAAGATCGCCCGCAACCTGGGAAAGACGTCGCTCAGTTCCTTGTTGCCCAGGATGCCGGTGGGACGGCGCAGCATCATCACCACGAGCAGCAGAGGGATGACCACCCACTTGTACAGCCCCAGCGGGCGCAACATCTCCAACAGCAGGGTAAAGCCGATGGCGCTGATGATGGAACCGCTGATGGAACCCATCCCACCCAGATAGACCATGACCATGACCTCGGTGGATTTGAGGATAGTGAACGTGCCAGGGTTGATGTATCCGCCCGGCCCGTGGGCGAACAGGCCGCCGGCCAGCCCGGCCAGCCCGCACGACAGCATAAAGGCGATCAGCTTGACGCGGCGCGTGTTGACGCTCATCAGCTCGGCCGCGATCTCGTCCTCGCGGATGGCCTCCACCCCCTTGCCTAACGTGGAAGACATAAAGTTGCGGATGATGAGGATAGTGACGATCATCCCGATAAAGGTCCAGATGAGCAGCCACGGCGCGTCAAAGACGTCTCCCATGCCATTCATCACCCGCTTCATGCCCACAAAGCCACGGGGGCCGCCGATGACCTCCATGTTCTCGATGGCGCTCTTGATGATGTAGTTGACGGCCAGAGTGATGATCGCCAAATAGTCCCCCCGGGTGCGGAAGGAAGGAAAGGCGACGAGCAATCCCACCAGGGCGGCGGCGATAGAGCCGATGATCAAGGCCACGGGGAACAGCGGAATGGCCCAAGCGGTGGGGAGGACGGGCGGGCCAAACACCTTGTCGTCTGCGAACAGCCAGACAGTCAGGATGCTGGTCACGTAGGCCCCCACGGCCATAAAGCCAGCGTGCCCGCAGGAGAACTCGCCCATATAGCCATTGACCAGGTTCAGGCTGACCGTCAGGATGATGTTGATGCCCATAAACAGCAGGACGAGTTGCCAGTAGTCGTTGATGACACGCAACCAGGAAATTGCTATGATTACCACAAATAGCAACAAAACTATCAGGGGTAGGTAGAGTTTCTTCATTGGCTATACCTTCTGTCTTCTTGCCACCCCAAAGATGCCGGTGGGTTTGATAGTCAGGATTGCCAGCAGCACGGTGAAGGATACCAGATCGCGGTAGGTGGAGGACAACCATTCAAAGCCGGGAATCTGACCTATGGCGACGACGAAAATCTCGATGAACGCCAGGAGAAAGCCGCCTAACATGGCTCCTCTGATCTCGCCGATCCCGCCCACGACGGCACAAATGAAAGCCTTCCATCCGATCAGAATCCCCATGTCAAAGCTGATGACTTCGTAGGCAGTGCCGAACATGACGCCGGCCAGGGCGGCCAATGATGAACCGATGATAAAGGTGGCAGCGATAATGACGTTCATAGGCACGCCCATCAGGGGGACGGCCACCTTGTCGTAGGAGATGGCGCGCATAGCCATACCGATCTTGGTGCGCCGCACGATCAGTTCGAGGACGATCATCACCAGTATGGCCAATCCGATGACCACGAGCTTGACGTTAGTGAAACTCACTCCCCTAATCGTAAAGATCTGCTTGGCGATCAATTGAGGAAAACCCTTGTCAGCAGCGCCCAGCGTAGCCAGGTTCAGGTACTCGAGAAAGATACCGATCATCAAGGCGGTGATTACCAGGTACAACCGGTCCGCCCCGCGTTCTCGCAGAGGCCGGTAGGCCACTCGTTCGATGGTCACGCCCACCGCCGCTGTCAAGGCCATTGAGCCTAGGATGGTCAACACCAGGACGATCCACGGAGGCAGGCCAATCGGCAGGTTGAAAGCATACTGCCCCAGTAGAAACGTGGCAACATAGTACCCGGCGTAGGCGCCGACCATAAAGATGTCGCCGTGGGCAAAGTTGATCAGTAACAAGACACCATAGACCATCGTGTAACCCAGGGCGATCAGGGCATAAAAACTGCCCCACTGCATGGCGTTGAGCATGTGCTGAAGAAAGATGTCTAGCGTCATACGTGCCTCCTCGAAAGCAGTAACGTTCGTTTTCCCGATCCGTTAACCCTGTGAATACTCGTCCTCGCACCAGAAGGAGAGGGACCTGGTACTGCGGCCCCTCTCCTCTCTGCGCCATTCCCCTCTCTAGACAGAGATAAGAGAGACATTGAGGGGGATAGCTTTCAGTGTCCTCTTACGGGCAGGCCGAGTCGTAGAAAGTGAACTTGCCACCCTCGATCTTGACGATGACCGCGCACTTGATGGGGTCGCCCTCAGGGGTGAACGTCATGTTGCCCGTGATGCCGGCAAAGTCCTTGATCTTGGCCAGTTGGTCCTTCACGGCCTCACGGTCCTGTGCCAGGTCGCCGCTCAGGCCGCCGGTGTTCTGAATGGCCTGTAGCACCAGGCCCATCGCGTCCCACGTCAGGGCAGCCACGTCGCCAGGGGTCTCGCCATAGTCCGCCTCGTACCGGTCAATGAACTCCTTGGTGGCCCCGGTCGCGCCCTCGGCGGCGTAGTGGGTGCTGAAGAACA
>CAYMWP010000018.1:0-27104 GCA_964393895.1 uncultured Anaerolineales bacterium
GGATTGCTGCCTTTTGTCAACTCAAGCTATGCACAATTTCAGATACACACCCAACCGCCATCCCAGACCGCACGATTCCCTCCCCCGATTTGGCGGGGGAGGGAATTTCTTGTCATAACAAGGAGCCGTACTGTTTACCGCATTTGGAATGCACCGCAGAGATGTTCCAAGTTTTATCAAGTAGCTGAACCTATCAGGTCAGACCTCCGAGGTCTTTGACAACCGTTTCGCCCACTGCAAATGTTTAAAACGGCCAATGTTTTGCGCTTGAATAAGCTGCAATGAGACCTCGGAGGTCTAAATAACTACCAAGCTGAGCAGTTACCCTCAAATTGAGAATTGCTGAGAACAGGAGGATTCTCATGTCGAATTGGCCCTAAACCTGGATGTTTGGGCATCGAAAACTGCAACCTGCAGGCAGTGGTACTTGTGTACTATTTAATTTGGATACCGAGTTATGCTATACTGATAAACAGTGACTAGATCGAAGAAATTGTCCGGTTATTATCTCAGGTACTACCTTCGGTGGAGCGACAAAAACTTGGTTTCTGGCAGCCTTATCTAAACCGTTGTTATTCGGGTACCAGAGCTGCCATTGTCGAATTATCAAACTTATTTCGTGTGCACTTGTGTGATGGGAGAAGAGCGATGGGCAGGAAAGTAGTTGTGCGTTCGGTTCTGGTGCTAGGCTTGGTCGTCGTAAGCCTGGCGGCGCTTTTAGTGCTATTGGATGGGGCAGGGAGGCAAGCCTACGCCGCTTCTTCCCAGCCCGCGAGTCGAGATCTATCCACACGTCTGGCTCCTCCGTTCGGGCCGGCTGCGAACCCTCTAGCGGCCCCACTGCTCAACGGCGGTGGGACACCCGTCATCACCGTTTGCCATACAGGCTGCCCCTACGCCACCGTCCAGGGTGCGGTGAGCGCCATTCCCGCCGGCGGCGTCGTCAAGGTGGCTCAGGGAACCTATACGGATGACGATGCGGACAATCGGGTGGTCTATATCACCAAGACCCTCACGCTCCAGGGCGGCTACACCACCACTAACTGGAGCGCACCCGACCCGGTCGCCCATCCAACCTATCTGGACGGCGAGAGCAGCAACCGGGTGCTTTGGATAGTCAATGGAGTGTCGCCGACCGTCGAGGGGTTCCACATCCACGCCGGTTCCGGCAACCAGGGTGGAGGCGTGTACATTGACGGCGGCGGGGCGACGTTGCAGAGCAACCATATCTACAACAACGCGGCGACCAGCGGTGGGGGCGTCTACGTCGCCAGCGGAGCTCCGGCACTGATCAACAACTTTGTTTACACCAACGCGGCCACAGGAAGCGGGGGCGGCGTCTATATCAGCAGCGGAGGCCCGCTTCTGCTCCACGACACGCTGTACGATAACGAGGCCGGCGCCCGGGGTGGAGGGCTCTATATAGCCAGCGGTGCTGTGCCCACTGTCCGCGCGACTATCGTCGTCAGCAACGTGGCCTCTGAGGGAGGCGGCATCTATGGGGCCAGCGGAGTGCGGCACTATAACGACGTGTGGGGCAACGACGACGGCAACTATGGCGGCGGCGCGCTGCCCAGTGGCGATAGCATCTCGTCCGATCCGCTCTTTGTAAACCCGGCCGGTCCGGATCTCCACATCCGGTCCACCTCACCCTGTCGAGACCAAGCGCCGCTGGCACAAGAGGCCACGGTAGATTACCGCGGCTGGATGCGCCCGTTCGGCGCCCAGGCTGACATAGGAGCGCACGAGTTCTACACCGGCACCTGTCTGGCCCAGATCGAGGGCGCTACCCGGGTCTATTCCACCGTCCAGGCGGCGGTGGACGCGGCTGGCGCGGGCGATTTGGTCAAAGTAGCCGGTATCTGTCGCGGCGTGCAGAGTCGCACAGTCGGTGCGACCATACTGACCCAAACGGTATTTATCAACCAGTCTTTGATTCTGCGTGGTGGCTACACCGTCACCAATTGGACCGACTCCGACCCGGACGCCTATCCAACCACCCTGGATGCTCTAGGGGAAGGCCGTGTGATCTATATCGCCGATGGCGCCGGCTCTCCCATAATAGAAGAGTTGCGCATTGTGGGAGGAGACGCCAGAGGTCTGAGCGCGCAAAGTGGTGTGAACGGGGCTAACAAAGGCGGTGGTATCTTTAATTACGGCGACAGTGTGACGATACGAAACAACGTCATTTACAACAACACAGCCGCTAATGGAGGGGGTATTTTCAACGGCGACGGCAGCCCAACGATACAGGGTAACACCATTTACAGCAACTCGGTAGCCCTGGGCTATGGCGGCGGCGTATACATTCGTGAGTATGACAGCATTATCCACGACAACTGGATTTACGAGAACGAGGCTGGTAGCGGCGGCGGGATTTACCTCGGGCTGGATAGCGGCGCTCACGATATCCGGGGCAATCGCGTGTACAGCAACGTAGCAAATGGAACATCAGGCAATGAAGGCCAGGGAGGCGGCATCTATATTGGTGCTGGCGAAGGCGTCGTCGAGGGTAACTGGATCTATGCCAATACGGCCAGGAGGCGCGGGGGAGGCGCCTACGCTGGAGGTTCATCCAACATTGAGGACAACTGGATCTATGACAATCACGTCAGCGGCAGCGACACTGTCAATTTCGGCGGCAGCGGGGTCTATGCCGGTGGCGCATCCACAATTCGCGGGAACGAGATTTACAGTAACAGCGCACCTGACGCCAGCGGCGGAGGGATACACATTTACAACGGTGGCGTGTCAGTAGAACAAAACACCATCCACCACAACGGGGCCGGTAAGGGCGGCGGTATCTATGTGAGGGAAGAAACTCCCTCTAACCCGACCATCGAGAACAACCTTGTATACACCAACACCGCAGCGACCAATGGAGGCGGCATCGCCTTTGGTAGTGGTGGTAGTGAGGGAACCGTGGACGGCAATACTATCTACGGCAATGCCGCTGCCTCCAATGGCGGAGGCGGCATCTATGTGGACAGCGGCGCCGGCACCGTCGTTATTCGTAATAGCATCATAGTCAGCAACGCAGGTTGCGGAGTACAGGGTGATGCTGAAACGCTGGTCACATATTCCGACTTGTGGGGCAACGGCGGCGGGAGCTACGGCGACGGCGGCGTGGTAGCCGGGACAGGCACTATTACAGAAAATCCCCAGTTTGAGGAACCCGGCGTGGACTTTTCCCTTCAAACCGGTTCTCCCTGCATCGGCGTTGGCGACCCGAACAACTATCCCGCCAACGATTACGATGGCCGTGCTCGTCCCTTTGGCCCCACGCCCGATATGGGCGCCTACGAGTTTTACACCGGCGATTGCTTCGTCCAACTCGACGGGGCGACGCGGGTCTATACCGATGTCCAGGCGGTGGTGGACCTGGCCGCCGCCGGTGGCCTGGTCAAAGTGGCCGGCGTGTGCCAGGGAGTGCAACCGCGCGCGGTGGGCGGTGAGACCTTTACCCAGACGGTCTACATTAGCCAGGCGTTGACCCTGCGCGGCGGCTACACCGTCTCCCTCGGTCTGGAAGACGGGCACTGGATCACGCCCGCTTACCAGACCATCCTCGATCCCTCGGGGGCGGGGCGGGGGGTCTATATCACCGGCACCGGCGCTGTGACGGTGGCCGGGTTCATCGTGCGCAACGGGAGCGCGGACATCGGCGGCGGGGTCTACTTTGCCGCACCCTTGAACCCTACGGTGCAGAACGTCATCTTTCACGACAACACGGCCCAATACGGCGGCGGCCTGGCGCTGACGGGGGGCGCGTCGCGTCTCTACAACAACACTTTTGTCGCCAACACCGCCACCGCCGACGGTGGAGGGGCGTACATCGCTGCCGGTAGTTCCATTATCAGCAACAACATCGTCGTCAGCAACACCGGCGACGGCATCTGGGCCGGGGCTGGCGTCACCCCCAGTATGGCCTACAACGACGTAGGGGGTAACAGCGGCGACGATTACGGCGGCAGTGCGTCTGCCGGAGCCACCGATTTCTGGGTTGCTCCGCGCTTTGTGGATTTTAGCGGCAAGAATTTTCACCTGGCGGTCGAGTCCCCCTGCATCCACGCGGCCGATCCGGGAACCGGCCTGGTGTGGGACTTGGAGGGGGACCCCCGTCCGTCGGGGCGCGGCGCCGACGTCGGCGCCGACGAGGCCGCGCTCTACGCCGACCTGGTCTTGGCGCCATACAGCAGCAAAGGCGGCCAACCCGGCAGCCAAACCATCCACACTCACTTTCTAACCAACACGGGCAGCATCAGCGATACTTTCCACCTGACCCACTCCCTGGCCGTTACCTGGAACGTGGACTATACTCCGGTCTTTACCCTGGCCGCCGGCGAGGTGGCCGAGGTGCTGGTGGCCGTCAGTGTGCCTCCCAGCGCCGTCAGCAGCACGTTGGCGACCGTCTTGCTCACCGCTACCTCGAGCAGCAACGTCACTGTATACGACGTGGTGAGCAACACGACCCTCGTAGACTGGAATCCGGACGTGGACGTCACGCCGGTCTATACCGAATACGTCAACGCCGGCACGGTAATTACCTACGAGCACACATTGATAAACAGCGGCAACGCCCCCGACTCGTTCGAGATCACCTACGACGATGCCTACGGTTGGACGGCGGCAGTGACCTGGACGAACGTAACCGACCTGCCCTCGTCAGGCACGGCCACCATCTGGGTGCGGGTCGAGGTGCCGGACACTGCGCCGGGCGGGCTGATCGAAAGGACGGCCATCAGCGCCGCCAGCCCCGAGAGCGGCGTGCGCCAGGTGGTGACCGACACGACCGGCGTGAACTATACCACTGGCGACCGGTACGTGGCGGCGACAGGCACAGACGAGCTCAACAGTTGCCTGGTGTCCGGTTCCCCCTGCCGCACCGTGGGCCACGCCGTAGACCAGGCGGTCAGCGGCGACACGGTCAAGGTGGCCGAGGGCACTTATCACGAGTATGATCTCACCATCAACAAGAACATCACCCTGCGCGGCGGCTATTACGCCGGTTTCTCCCAATGGGCTCCTGCGGAGCACGAGAGCATCGTAGACGCCCAGGGGGCGGGCCGGGTCTTTTACGTCTTTGGCGCCCCGACCATAGAGGGATTTACCATCACGGGTGGCGCTACGGCCGGCTCCGGCGGCGGGGTGTACATCTACAGCCTGGGCGACCCCATCATCCGGGGCAACAACATCTTTAGCAACACGGCGACCGTCAACGGCGGCGGCATCCACAACGAATTGGGAAACTCTATCATAGAGCAGAACAAGCTGGCCTTTAACACGGCTCAACGGGGCGCTGCTTTCTCCAGCAAGGCGGGGACGCCGGGCTTTTGGAGCAACGCCATATACGATAACGTCGCCAGCGCCGACGGCGGCGGCGTGTACGTATCCGGCGGCGCCGCCCGTATCTGGCACGATACCATCTATAGCAACGAGGCCGACCGGGGCGGCGGCGTCTACCTGGCCGGCGGCTCGTCCGTCGTCAGCAACACCATCGTCGTCAAGAACAGCGCCGTCATCACCGGCGGCGGCATCTACAAACATACGGCCGCCAGTGCTGCGCTGGGCTATAACGACGTGTGGGACAACGTCAACGGCGATTACGTGGGTGTGACCGCCGGCGCCCACAGCATAGCGACCGACCCTCGTTTCGTGAACGAGGGGGTGCGGAACTTTCACCTGCAGCCCGGTGATCCTGCCCCCTGCGTGAACGCCGGCGACGCGACCTCGGTGGCGGAGGACTTTGAGGGAGACCCGCGCACGATGGGGCCGGCGCCCGATATAGGGGCCGACGAGCGTCGGCGCCTCGGCGTGGAACTGGAGCCGGATGGCGCCAAGAACGGCGACCCCGGCGTGCAGGTCTTTTACGATCACGTCGTGACGAACACCGGCAACTATACCGATACCTTTACGATCTCGGCCGCCAGCGCTTGGAGCGTGACCACTCCCGACCCGGTGACGATCGGGGCCGGCAAAGCGGCGAACGTACAGGTGGCCGTGTCCGTCCCCGAAGACGCCGTGGCCTATACGGTAAACACCATGGTCGTCACCGCCACCTCTATCCACGACCCGCTCACGAACGATACCGCAGTGGACGCGACTACCGTCAATCGCCATTGTGGCCTGGAATGGAAGGGCTGACCGAACCAAGCACACCGGGTCAGTTCGGACCCCACAGATCCTAAGGACGTTGTCTTTGCGCAGGCTCTCGAAAACACTGGTAACTATACCGAGACGTTCGACATTTACTGGAGTTGGAGCGGCTCTGCCTGGCCCTTTGAAGCCGCTCCTGACCCGGTGACGCTGGGACCCGGCGAGTCGAGGATGATATGGTTCACTGCCACCGTGCCGGCGGGCACGGGCCTGATGGTCAACCAAGTCACCGTCACTGCTGAAGGTAGTTGCAGCGGCTTGCACGTCACCGAGCACACCATCATCGTCAACCAGGAGCCGGGCCTGACGCTGGTTCAGGACGAGGCCGATGTGGCCCTGCCGGGCAGTACCATACGGTACGAACATCGCCTGACCAACACCGGCAACTGGTGGGACAACACCATCACCGTGACCAACCACAGCGACCCCGACTGGACGGTTACCATCACCCCGGAGGACATAAACCTGGCGCCTCACGGTGAATCCGGTGATTGGGTGACGGTGACGGTGGAAGTCGCCGTCCCCGAAGATGCCACGTGCGGAGTGACGAACACGACGGCCATCACCGCCATCTCTTACGCCGGCTACTATGCCCCCGACTATGAGATCGTGATGGTCAGCGTGGAGGATTTTACCACCGTGGATACGGTGCCAGGGGTCGAGTTCGCGCCGGACCGGACCAGCAACGTCAACTCTAATCCCAGCCAGGAAATCGTCATCACTTATACCCACCGCTTTACCAACACCGGCAACTGCCCGGACGACTTTGATTTTCTCTACCACAGCAGCCAGGGCTTTGACGTGACCGTCGCGCCCAACCCGGTGCATCTGCAACCCGACGAGGTCGCGGACGTGACCGTCTACGTCACCGTGCCGCCCACCACTACCACTGACCTGCTGGTGGATACCACCATCGTCACCGGTCAACTGGACGTAGGGCTCCCCCGAGAAGCAGTCGTGGATACGACCATCGTAAACCAGGCCGCCGGCGTGGATCTGGCGCCGGACAATACGGCCACCATCACCCAGCCGGCCTCCGCAGAAATCCAGGTGCTATACACCCACACGCTGACCAACAGCGGCAACTATAGTGACACCTTCGACCTGACCTGGGCGAACGAGGATGGCTGGCAGACGACCGTGAACGGGCAAAGCGGGCAGCCGGTCGAGGTGACGGTCGGCTCCAACCTCACGACCTCGGTCCAGGTGGCGACGATCCTGCCCGAGTGGGTCTATACCATCACCAACCGGACGGTGGTCACAGCCGCCTCGCAATTCAGCCCGACGGTGACGGGCTCGGCGATGGACACGACCGTCGTGCGGCGCCCCGGCGTGCTGCTCTGGCCGGATTACGAACAGAACGTCGGGCCGGGGGACGTCATCACCCACGTCCACTGGCTGACCAACGTTGGCGGCGTCAGTGATTCTTACGTCATCACCTACCACAGCGACCTGGGCTGGGGGGCGGTCGCCCCGGCCACGGTCTCCACCTTGCTGCCAGGAGAGGGAACGACGATCACGGCGACGATCAGCGTGCCTTCGGGCACGGACATTCTGAGCGGCACCGGGGATACGCTCGTCGTCACTGCCACCTCGCAGATCACGTCCGTCGTCTATGATACCGCCGAGGACGTGACGGTGGTGCCCTACGTACCGGGGGCAGAGATCGCGCCCAACCCGGCCTACGGGCAGACCAACGCCAACACCCCCATCGTCTACACTCACACGCTGACCAATACCGGCAACTATACCGAGAGTTTCCACTTGCAGATGTGGAGCGAGTTTGCCAACGCGACGGTCAACCCCGAGTGGGTGTTGGACCTGGGGCCTGGGGAGTCGTACTGGCCGGTCGTCGTGACCGTGCTGTTGCCCACGCACGCCGCGGCCGGAGAGACCGAGGAGACGCAACTGTTGGTCTCCTTCGCCGGCGAACGGGTCGTGGGGCACGATTATACCCTCGTCACCCCCATGCCGGGCACGCGCTACGTCGCCCGGGACGGGACGGACGACAACAACAGTTGTCTGGCCCCCTACGAGTACGGCCCGTGCGCCACCGTCCAACAAGCGGTCAACCAGGCGTTGACGGGGGACGAGGCGCGCGTCGCGCAAGGGGTCTATACCGACGTCCACGCCACTGGCGCGTACACGCAGGTGGTCTACTTGGACAAGGGCATCACGCTGCGCGGCGGCTACACCACCGGCGATTGGGACGCCTCCGACCCGGTGAACAACGCCACGGTGTTGGACGCCGCCGGGCAGGGGCGCGTGGTTTACCTGACCGGATACATCACGCCCACGATCGAGGGCTTTCACTTGCAACGCGGCTACGTCGAGGGGGAAGGGGCCGGCGTGTACATCGGGCCTGGGGTCGAGCCGGTAGTGCGGCATAACTTTATCCACAGCAACACGGCCGCCAGCATCGAAGGCCAGGGCGGTGGAGTGTACTATGACGTGAGCGGCACCAGCGGCGACCTGGTCCTGGAGCGGAACATTGTCTACAGCAACACGGCCCACCTCGGCGGCGGGTTCTACGTCTTTGGCTTTGGCAGCGCACAGCGAGTGTGGAACAACGTGCTCTACCACAACACCGGCGTCTACGGAGGCGGGCTGTACCTCTCCAGCGACGACGCTGCGGTGTGGAACAATACCTTTTACAGCAACACCGCCCCCAACGGCGGCGGCATCTGCATCAACGGCGGCTCGCCCTCCGTCAGCAACACGATCCTGGCCGAAAACGCCGCTTACGGCATCTACAAGGTCTATGGTTCCGGCGGCTCGCCCCAATTGGATTACAACCTGGTGTGGGCGAACAGCCCGGGCAACTTTTACGAGGTTAGCCCCGGCAGCCACACCATCACCACGACGCCCGGCTTTGTGGATGCGGCGAGTTACGATTTTCACCTGCGCAGCAACTCTAACGCCCTCGAAATGGGCGATCCGGGCGGAACGCTGCCGGACGTGGACCTGGACGGCAACTCCCGTCCACTGCCGGCTGCTGGCCGTCACGACATCGGGGCCTACGAGAACGGCCTGCAGAGCGCCAAGACGGCCGTCGAGTATGTGCCCGCCGGCGGGACCCTCACCTACACCATCGTCATCACCAACTCTGGTCAGGCCCATCGCAACATTCTGATCACCGACCGGCTGCACGACTATGTGGACCTGAGCGGCGTGAGCTCCACTCCGCCGGGCAGCAGCAGTTACGACGACCACACTGTCTCGTGGGAGGGCGTCGTCTATAGCGACACCACGGCGGTCGTCACCGTCACCACGACGGTCACCGAGTGGCTGGTGGCGGGAACGACCATCACCAACGTCGCCGAAATCAACTATGTCCCCGGCTCTGTGGTGACGACGGTGGTCACAGGCACGCACGGCACGCGCTACGTGGCAGAGACGGGCCACGACACGAGCGGCGGCGTAGGCAACAACTGTATGCGGCTCGATATGCCGTGCCGCACGATCCAACAGGCGGTTGACCACGCGCTGGCGGGAGACGAGGTGCGGGTGGCCTCTGGCACCTACACTGGCACGACTCAGGTGGTCTACCTGGGCAAGGACCTCACGCTGACGGGGGGCTACACGCCCACTCTGCCCACCTGGACCTACGATCCCAGCGCCAGCACGACGACGCTGGATGCCCAGGGCAACGCCGGCGTGGTCGTCGCCAACTCGGCTACAGGCCGGCTGAGCGGGTTGCACATCGTCAACGGCGCCGACGGCGTGGACGTGGACGCGGCCACGGTCGTCATCAGCCAATGCCACATCTATAACAATACCGACGGCGTGGACGTGAACGGTGGCTCTTACACAATGATCAACAACGTCGTGGCCCACAACAGCGGGGCCGGCGTGCGGACGGCCGGCGGCAGCACAGGCTCGCTGCTGCACAACACGTTTGCTCGCAACGCCACCGCCGGCGTGATCGTGAACGACACGGCCCGCTTTACCAACACCGTCTTTTACGACCACGACGTGGGCGTCAACGTCACGGCGGGCAGCGCCTATCTCTCCCACACGCTGTGGTACAGCAACACGGCCAATCAGGGCAACGTCGTCAGCAGCACCAACTGGTTCGATCAGGACCCGCGCTTTGAGGACCCTGACGGAGTGAATTACCACATCCAGCCGGGCTCGAGCGCCATTGACAAGGGGCTGGATACCTGGCTGGGCGAGGACATTGACGGCGACGGGCGTCCGCTGTTGCAGCACCCCGATCTGGGCGCCGACGAGTTCGCGCTGGTCATCGCCAAATCCGCTCCGGCGAGCGCCCATCCCGATCAGGTCATCACTTACTCGATCATGCTGCAAGGCGGGGAGAGCGGGCTGGTGCTCACCGACACCCTCGACGCTTACCTGACTCTAGTCGGCGCGGTGGAGTGTGACGTTGGGAGCTGCGGCTACCTGGCCGCCCAACGGGCCGTCACCTGGAACGGCGATGCTCCCGCCGACCATCCGATCTATATCACCTACACCGCCCAGATCACCTCCTGGCTGGCGCCCGGCGTGCAGATACTCAACGATGCCCAGGTGCTGATAGCGGGCGACGTGCACAACACCAACCAGGTGGCGACGACGATCAACGCGATGAGCGGCGTGCGGTACGTGGACGCGGCGACCGGCCTCGATATGGACGGCGGCAGCGGCAACAACTGCCTGGCGAGCTGGAAGCCGTGCGCGACGGTACAGTGGGCGGTGGATCAGGCGCAGGCGGACGATACGGTCAAAGTAGCCAGCGGCGACTATACCGGCGCAGGGTCAGAAGTGGTCGGCCTGAGCAAGGACCTCACCCTGATCGGCGGCTACGCCGCCTCCGACTGGGACGCCAGCGCTCCCGAGACGAACCCCACTTATCTGAACGGTCAGAACAGCCGGCGGGCCGTGGTCGTCACCGGCACGGTGGACGTGACGATAGACGGTCTCCACCTGCGCAATGGCTCTGCCAGCGATGGCGGCGGCCTCTACGTCAACGGAGCAACTGTCACCCTGGCCAACAGTCAGGTGCACGACAATGCGACCAGCAACGACGGCGGCGGCATCTATGCGACGAACGCCGACCTCACCCTCAGCGCCAACCGCATCTATGGCAATACGGCCGGCGGCTATGGCGGCGGGGTGCGCGTCGAGAGCGGGGACAATCTGACGATAGAGCGCAACGTCATCCTGGACAACGCGGCCAACTATGGCGGCGGCGCGTCGATCCACGCCACCGACGTCGCCATGGTCAACAACATCGTCGGCGCCAACCAGGCGAGTTCTGGCGGCGACGGCCTGCTGTTCGATGGCTCCGGCAGCGGCGACCTGCGCCACAACACCATCGCCGATAACGACGGCGACGGCGTGCGGGTCGGCGCCTTTACCCTGGCTCTGACCAACACTATCCTGAGCGGCCACACGGTCGGCGTCGTCACCTCGCACGGCAGCGCCTCCGTCTCCGCCGACCACACGCTGCTGGACGGCAATGTGAGCGATTACGATAGCTCTGGCGGCGGCTCGATCAGCCACAGCAACGACGTGACCGGCTCGCCGAACTATCGCGACCAGGCAGGGATGGATTATCACATCACGGGCAGTTCCGCCGCCGGCGGAGCGGGCGCCGACGCCGGAGTGAGCACGGACATTGACGGCGAAACCCGAACCTCGCCGCCCGACATCGGCGCCGACCAGTACAACCTGCGCACGGATAGGTGGGCCTCGTCCACCGAACTGGCGCCGTGCCAGACGATGACGCATACCCTGGCGCTCGCCAACGTCGCCGACAGTCTCATCCCCGGCGTCGTGCTGACCGACACGCTGCCGGAAGAGGTCACGTACAACAGCGGCTCTCTCACCTACACGGCCGGCAGCGGCGCGTACCTGGCCGGCTCGCCGGCCGCCATTACCTGGGTCGGCGACGTGGCCGCCCAGAGCAGCGTGTACATCACCTACACCGTGAACGTCAACCCCTACCTGGGCGACGGAAGCGCCATCACCTTTACCGCTTCCATCAGCGATCCCGTCTCTGCCTTCCCCGGCAACCCACTCACGGCGACGGTGCGCACCATCCCCGCTGCCATACGCAAGGAAGCGGAGGGCGCCGTCTCGCTGGCCGGCCAGGCGACCATCGGCGAGCTGGTAACCTACACCGTCGTCTACACCGTCCCCGGCGGCCACAAGGCTTACGATCCCGTGGTGGTGGATCAACTGCCGCGCGTCATCGAGAGCGGCGGCGCAGTCTCCAGCGCGCCCGCGTTAACTTATGTGCCGGGCAGTCTCTCCATCACCGGCGCCACTACTCAGACTGAGGTTATCTCGGCCGACGGCGGCGCCATCACCTGGACATTGAGCTCGGTGACGGCCACGTGCGGCGTGCCGACGGTCGCTATTCTCACCTTCAACGGCCGCGTGCTCGACCTGGCCGATAACGACGACGGCGATCCTCTCACCAACACCGTCACCATAGATTACGCCGAAGGCTCCCCCTCCGGCCCCACCCGCCTCATCGGGGAGGAGAGAACGCTCACCCTGGTCGAGCCGGGCCTGGCGCTGGCCCACGCCGCGGAGGATACGCAGAACCTGGGCATGGGGGATCTGGTGGCCGTCACCATCACCGCCACCAACTCGGGCAGCGTCACTCTCTACGACGTGGTGATAAGCGACACGCTGGGCAGTGGTTGGGTGGTGAACGACACCGGCGGTTCGCTGTTCACCCACACGCTGAGCAGCATAGGCGCGGGCGACTCGGTCGTGGCGCCCTTTACCGTCCGTGTGAACGACGACGTCGGGCCGGAGGTGACCCTCACGGCCACGGCCGAGGCCCGGGGCGACTCTCTGCCCGGCGCGGAGCAGTACGAGCGGACCTATACCGTCACCGCGCCTCTCACCGCCACCACCGGGCCTCTCGATCTCGAGATCGGCAAGGAGGGCCCGGCGGTGCGCTCGCCCCACCAGGGTATCCGTTACACCATCGGCTACACCAACACCGGCGTGGTGCGGGCCGAGGGGGTTCAGGTGGCCGACACTTTGCCGCCCTATCTGACCGACGTCGTCTATGTCGCCTCGGCCGGCGCGACGATGGAGCAGGTGGGGCAGACCGTCACTTGGACGTTGACGGCCCCGGTGAGCCGGAGCGTCAGCGGCCGCATCTGGATCACGGCCACCGTCGCCGGCGCGGCTCCGGAGGGGACTGTGCTGACCAACAGCGTCGCCATCACTACCACCAGCGCGGATCAGGACGGGGCGAACAACGACGACGCGGTCGCTACCACCGTTCGTATGCCAGCGCTGATTATCACCAAGACGGCCGTGACGCCGTACACCGCCCGGTTGTTGACCTACACGCTCACCATATCCAACTCTGGGCTGGGCGACGCCACCGAGTTGTTCATCAGCGACACGCTGCCGTTGAGCACGACGTACTACTCTTGCGACGGCGGTAGCTGTGGGTTCGACGGAAGCGCTACAGTGACCTGGACGTTGCCGTTGTTGCCGGCCGGGGAGCAGGCGGACGTCACCTTTACTGTGCTGGTGGATAGCGACGCCTATTCGGGCACGGTCATCGTCAACCCGACGTACGCCGTCACCTGCGTCCAGGGCGTGGGCGATGCGGGCGGGCCGCTCATCTCCACGGTGCCGCTGTGGAAAGAGTTGAGGCTGGAAGCGCCAGAGATGAACCAGGTTGTCTCGCCCGGCGATCAGGTGGTCTACACCCACACTTTGATCAACTGGGGCACTGTGATAGCGCCGACGGCCACGCTGACGGTGAGCGAGCCGCCCGCTGCTTGGTCTTTTACGCTACAGCCGACCCAGGTGGTCGGGCTGGACGTGGGCGCGGACGCGGGCCGGATCGTCACCCTGACGGTGCAGTCACCTCCCGGCGCGGGGTACGCGGTAGCCGTCATCACGGCCACCTGGCAGGGAGAGGCGGGCGTTTACGCCACGGCCGTGGATACGACGACCATCGGCTGTATCCCGGTCTCGGGGGTCGCGATAGACTATAGCCCCACGGCGCCCCTGATCGGTCAGACGGTCGCTTTCACCGGTTCGGCCTCTGGCGGCACGCTTCCGTTCACCTGGGCCTGGGACTTTGGCGATGGAGACACGGCCAGCGGGCAGTTCGCCACCCACGTTTACGACGATGACGACTCGTACGTCGTAGAGTTGACCGTGACCAACTGCGACGGTGTGTTCGATGAATCGGTTCAACGCACCATCATCGTCGCTCCGTATCAGATCTATCTGCCGCTGACGTTGCGGAACTATCAATAGGACAAATTGGCGATTTGTCCCACGCAACAGGTGCGGCGCACTTTGTCAGTGCGCCGCACTTGTGTATAATGGGTGAGGATGTCGCTTGGCACAATTGTCAAATCCATGCGACTCTGCTCGACCAGGTTGTAACGGAGGGGGAGGGGAGGTGTATTTGTGGAAGCGACTACTATCGTTATTCCGGCTTATAACGAGGGGCAGGCCATCGGTGTTGTACTGGAGCAATTGTCAGAGGTCGCGAGTTGTACCGGAGCGCCTTGTGAAATCATCGTGGTGGACGACGGATCGCGGGATGCAACGGTCGAGATAGCAGAACGATTCGACGGGGTGGCTGTGTTGCGCCACCGGGAGAATAGGGGATACGGAGCGGCAATCAAAACCGGTATCCGCCACGCACAGCACGATCTGATCTGTATCACCGACGCCGATGGCACTTATCCTGGCGAACGCATCCCCGATCTCGTTGCCCACTTGGTTGAGGGAAAATATGATATGGTGATAGGCGCTCGGGTGGGAGAAAAGGTCTCCATTCCCCTCGCCCGCCGCCCGGCAAAGTGGGCTATTGGCCGGCTGGCCGGTTACGTGGCCGGAGCACCTATCCCGGATCTGAATTCCGGGCTGCGGATATTCCGCCGCGATGTAGCCCTGCGGCTCTTGAGAATGTTGCCCGATCAATTCTCCTTCACAACAACCATCACTCTGGCGATGCAGGTCAACGGATATCTGGTGGACTATGTGCCTATCAATTATTATGCGCGGGTTGGCCGTTCCAAAATTAGACCCGTTCAGGACACGCTCAACTTTGTGCAGTTGGTGTTACGCATCGGTTTGTATTTCGCTCCGCTAAAGGTATTCTTACCTGTCAGTATTGTGCTGATGCTCCTGGCGACAGCTTGGGCGCTGTTCAGCAAGTTCGTGCTTGGGAAATTGGCCGACGTGAGCACACTGGTGATCGCCATGACCGGCTTCCAGGTGGCAGTCATCGGTATGCTGGCCGAATTGATCAACCAGCGGATGCCCAACTATTACGTAGAGGGCGCTGACGACCGACCATAATCGGGAATCAATGAGCAGGTTTCCAATGAGCGACGCCTTTTCAAGAATATCATCACAGGTCATAGATGCTGGCTTGTGCACGCACTGTGGAACCTGCGTGGGGTTGTCTGGCGGTACGCTGCAAATGCGCTCGACTCCTGACGGCCCGCTCCCCGCTGCTACTCCCGGAAAGCAACCCCGACTCGACCAGATGGCGTATGAAGCCTGTCCTGGCAAGGGAATCCACTATCCTACAGCCTGGCGGGATTTATTTGGCAAACATCCGCAGAATTGGCTGATTGGCTGCTACCAGCGGCTGTTCGTCGGGTACTCGCTCGTGCCCGAGATTCGCCGGAGAGGCGCTTCTGGCGGCGTCATCACCCAGACGTTGATCTATTTACTGGAAAAGGGGCTCGTTGACGGCGCCGTCGTTTTATGCCAGGGCCGGCCCAAGCCGTGGCGCGCGGAGCCTATCATCGCCCAATCGGTGAAGGAGGTTAGAGCAGCCAGCCAGAGCGTGTACGTGCCCGCACCGGTGAACACGATCCTGGCGGATATGGAGACCTTTGACGGCAGATTAGCATACGTCGGACTGCCCGATCAGGTGGCCGCCTTGCGTCAACTGCAAAAACTGGGGCACCGAGGGGCGTCAAAGGTGGATTACGTCCTCGGTCCCTACGTTGGTACGAGTATGTACTTTGGGGCGGTCGAGAGCTACCTCAGGTCAAACGGGATAGACGATTTGAACGAGATTATCGAGCTGAGATACCGTGAGGGTGAGTGGCCGGGCTACCTGCAAATTCGGACCCGTTCGGGCCTGGTGCTCAGGGCTAGGAAATTCTACTACAACTATTTGATCCCTTTCTACATTACGCAGAGCAGCCTGTTGGCAGTGGACTTTACCAACGAGTTGACCGACGTATCGGTCGGCGATGCCTGGCACCCGCGATACGAGAAACAGGGAGGCGGGTTTTCAGTTGTAGTGGCCCGTTCGAAAAAGGGAGAGTCTCTGTTAGCCTCTATGCAGCAAGATGGGGCGTTAACCCTGGAGGAAATTGCTTTAGCAGAAGCTTTATCTATGCATGCCCACATGTTTGATTTCAAGAAGCGGGGCGCGTTCATCCGCCAGAGTTGGCGGAATGGAAGAGGGAGGCGGGTGCCTGACTATGGCTACCGTCCGACGTCCATCCCCTTCTCGCGCAGGGTAGTTGAGCTGGGCATCGCCTTTGTCTTTGGAATATGTCGCACGCGCTTTGCCAGAAAGATGGTCGAGTTAGTTCCGTTGAGTTTGATTGGATTCTCGTTTGACGTGTTGCGCCGAGCCTGGAAGAAAGCATCCCAACCTGCAAAGCGCAAGGGAATGAATGATGTTTCCTTCGAAATAGTCACATAAGGACAGATAAAGATGGCAAAAGGATTCCTGGGAAGGACGCTGGAAGAGATACGACATTGGATGAGGACGGATTGGTCTCTTACCGAGGTGGCGGAGCACTATGACCATCTTGCCCAGGATTATGACGCCATCAACGAATCAACCGACGCTCACTTTCGGCGCTTTACCGACGCGCTACGTCTCGCTCGCCTGCCTGACCAGGCTCGCGTGCTAGAGATATTCGCCCGTACCGGAGAGGGGATGGCTTATTTCTACCAGCAAGGGAAGGTAAGCTCGGCGGTGTGCGTGGGAGTCTCTCTCAAGATGGGCGAGATCTGCCAGCAGCAGTTACAAGAGATTGGATTGGAGGACTTTGAATGGATACAGTTCTCTGATTATACCCTGCCTCTTGACGACGACGAGTTCGACGTGGTGCTCTTTCTCGAGACGGCCGAGCACGTCCCGCGGCCAGAGAGACTGGTCATCGAGCTGGGGCGTGTGATCAAGCCTGGCGGAACGATGATTCTCAGCACTCCCAACGTCTTGTGGGAACCAGTCCACGCCCTGGCCGCCATCACCAAGCTGCATCACTCGGAGGGGCCGCACCGCTTCATTCGTTACAAAAGATTGCTGGCGATGGTAGAAAAAGCCGGGTTCCGGGTGCAATACGCCGAGACGAACGTGCTCATTCCCGAAGGCCCCAGGTGGTTGATTAGACTGGGCGAGCGGTTAGAGGCACGCATGAAACGCTATTTAATGCCCTGGATTGGATTGCGCAGAATGTTGATCTGTCACAAGCTATAGCGAGACCTTATGCACCACAATCCCTTTACTCCCCAACCTAAATGGTGGGTAAAAGTCGCCGCCGTGTTCTTGTGGTTGTTCACTGTGGTGGCGGTCTACTTTTGGGCGCACAAGCCCTTTGATGCGAACATTGTCACCGGATTGGGACGGTCGTTGTTGAGCGTGGCTGGCTGGCTGGGAATCACCTTGCTGGGCGCGGCATTGGGGCGGCGCGTGTTGGGTGGATTGCTAGACGACGAATGGCCGGTCACGCGGCTGGCCCTGTCGGCCGGAGCGGGACTGGGGCTGCTTGCGCTGCTGGTGCTGGGCCTGGGAGCGGTTGGGCTGCTGCTACCAGCCGTCGCCTGGGGATTGGTACTGGCGCTGGGCGGGATGCTGTGGCGTGACGTGCGGGCGTCGCTGGCCGACCTGCGGACAGTGCGCTTGCCTCGCCCCGTGAGCGGTTTCCAGCGCTGGCTGGCGATATATGGCTTTGTCAGTTTACTGCTGACCTTCCTGACCGCGTTGACCCCGCCGACCGGCTGGGATACGCTCGTCTACCATCTGACAGGCCCTCGTCTTTTCGCGGAGGCACGCCGGCTGGTGCATCCCATTGACCTGCCGTACCTGGGTTTCCCGCAGTTGAGCGAGATGCAATTCACGTTGGGCCTGTTGCTCGTTGGAGAGCGGGTGGCTCCCCTGCTGCATTTTGGTTATGGGCTGCTGGCCCTGATTATCACGACCTCATTGGCCAAGTGTGCCTTTGGCAACCGCGTGGCCTGGCTGGCGGCAGCGCTGCTTCTATCGGTCCCCACCCTCTTCACACTGATGACCTGGGCCTACGTGGATGCCGCGCTCCTATTCTATACCACTGCCGCTTTCTATGCCTTTCTCCGCTGGCGCGAAGGAGCGCCAGAAGGGCAGCCAGGCAATTGGCGGTGGCTGCTGCTGGTGGGGCTTTACTGCGGATTCTGCGGTGGGATCAAGTACACGGCTGTCCTGATACCAGTCGCTCTGGGACTGAGCATAGTCTGGGTTTCACGCCGCGATGGCATCCGCGCCATTGCCGGGCGGCTGGCGTTGGTAGCGCTCGTCGCCGCCGCCGTCGTATTGCCCGGGTTGCTGGAGAACCTATTGACCACGGGCAACCCGGTCTATCCGTTCTTTTTTGCCAACGGCATATACTGGGACGAGTGGCGCGGCTGGTGGTACGACCGACCTGGCACCGGCCTGGCGACCACCGCCCCCTGGCGGCTACTGATCGCCCCGCTGGAAGCGACTGTCCTGGGCACTCGGGGCACCGTCTTCTACGAAGCCACCATCGGCCCGCTGTTGCTGCCCAGTGTGGCATTGCTCGCCCTCGTCTGGCGCGGGCTCAAGCGAGAGGAAAGAGCCGTCGCTGGACACATGCTCCTGTTCTTTGGCGTGAACTATGTCTTGTGGCTGAACGGACTGGCCCGCACGGCGATGCTCCTGCGGACGAGGTTTCTGTTCCTGGTCTTTGGCGTGGCAGCGGTCTTGGGGGGTGTCGCTCTGGACCGGCTGAGAGGCCTGCGCCGTTCGCAACTGGCCGTTGACTGGGTGGTGCGGATGGTGGCCGGCCTGACGCTGGTGTTGCTACTCTTCTCAATGTCGGTCGAGTTCCTGGAGACCAATCCCCTGCCCGTCATCCTGGGGCTAGAGTCGCGCGAGGATTACCTGACCCGCCGGTTGGGGTGGTACTATGCCACTATTGAGTACATCAACCAGGAACTGCCATCCGATGCCCTCGTTCTATTCCTGTGGGAGCCACGCTCTTACCATTGCCAAGTGGAGTGCCGGCCGGACGCGATGCTCGACCGCTGGCTCCACTCGGTGCACATCTATGGACACAGCACAGAGGCTATAGCCGATGCCTGGCGAGCAGAGGGAGTGACCCACGTGCTGTTGTATCGGACCGGTTACCAGACTATCATTGAGGCTGGCTTCGACCCGGTCACTGAAGAGGACCGAACGACGTTGGCAACGCTGTTGAACAAGGAAATGACGCCAATCAAGGACTTGGGCAACGTGTACGAACTGTACGTTTTCCAGGAAACAGGCAGCCCGTGAAAACAGGTCGTGTTCTTCCCTATCCAGCCCCACCTATTTTACGGCGGGGCGGCCTGCCGTTCTGGTTGATGTCCAGAGAGCAAAGTGTCAGGGGCTTTCCAAACGGACCTAAAATGAACCATGCCCAGTAATCCAGGACGGCTAACCCAAATCCGAGACAAATACCTGAATTTCGCTGCCCAATTGACGTTTCTCTTTACCCTGCTTGGGTTTGGCCTGATCGCCTTTGCAGGAGGGGGAGTAGATTTCAGGGGGTACTATGCTGCGGGAGCCCTTGTTGCGCGCGGCGGCAACCCTTACGATTATGCCCAGTTGGCTCCAGTGCTGGAGGAGATAACCGGATTTCCAGGCAACAACCCTTACTTTTACCCACCCTGGTACTGCCTTTTCTTCGTGCCACTGTCGCTGATACCCTACCAGGCCGCTCGAGCGCTCTGGTTACTCGTCAATCTACTGCTATTCTATCTCAGCCTGGAGTACCTGCAAGCGGCCCTGGAGTGGCAAGTTGACGGCTGGCGACGCTGGGGAGCTTTCCTCAGCGCGGTCGTGATGTTTGCAGCCTATTGCCTGCACAGCGAGCAAGCCGGCATCCTACTCCTGTTCGGGCTGGCGCTTGCTTTGAGAGCGATAAAGCAAGACCGTCCTCCGCTAGTGGGCTTGGGCTTGGTGATCGCGGTCACAAAGCCTCAAATCACAGCTCTGACCGTCGTCCTTGTGGGTCTCTGGCTGTTGCTTCACAAGCCGTCGGCAGTGCTGTGGGCGGGCGGCTGGTTGGTGATATTGATCATACTGGCATCAATCGCCATGCCCCACTGGTGGGAATTCGACGCCACAGGTTTTGGGCAAGGGCTTGTGTATCGTCTGGACGGAACCGCAGGAATCGTCTCCAAGCGGGTGAACTCGACGGCTTTTGACTTTTTCTCTCACGTCTTTCACATCGAGCCGCCATTACAGTACCTCGTGATCGCCGGAATCGGTTTGTCCGGTCTGGTGCTCGTAGGTTTCGCATGGTACCGTTATCAAAGTCCGGCGGTTCTAGCTGCCGCTTCGACCATACTCGCCTTGCTGATCACGCCTTATGCGCTACAATATGATTACGTTCCATTGACCATACCGCTCTTTTGGATATTTATGCGAATGCCATCACTACGGAGGGCAACCCGTTTCATCGTGGCAGTTTTGCTGTTCCAAAGTTTCAGCGTTCTGATGTGGCAACAGTGGTCGTACCAGGGGTATTGGCAGCTCTTGGGGATATTCCTCGCGTTCTCGGCGATTGTGGTAGACAACGCAATGGCGCACTCATCCGCCACACAACACCCGAACAACTGAGGGAGCTTGATATGGTCAAAAAAGAGAAACAGAAAAGCGACCAGCGAGGAGTTGGGCTGGTTCTCGCACCATTCCTGGTGGGGTGGGCGCTTTTCAGTTACAGCTACTTGCCGCACATTGAGCAGCAGTATGCCAACAAGTTTCTCAGGAACCTGACAGTGTATAGCACGCTGTTATCTCCGGTTGCTCTGGCGATTCTCTTCAGAGTCGTCTGGCTTAGGCGCAACCGTTGGTGGCCCTGGGTGCACAGGCAGTTGGAAAAGCATACTGACACTATGGACGCCATCCCTATTTCACGCATAGGACTGTGGATCGCGCTGGCCGCGGGCTTGGGGATGTACACTGAATTGATGATCATTCGCTTCCACGCTTCTTCACTTCAACTGTTCGCATACTTCAAGAACGTCAGTCTCCTATCCTGTTTTCTGGGCCTCGGCATTGGTTATGCAATGGGGAACAGGAGGCCTCTAACTACCCCTCTGGTTCTGCCCCTGTTGGCGCTTCAAGTTATCTTTATGCGCTTTTTCCGATTTAGCGAGGCGGCCTCTTTGCTGCACAACCCAATTTCAGAGCAACTCACTTTAGGGCTAAAGCAGATTGGTGGCATAGATCATCTGGCGGCCGTATATGGTTTTCTGAGCATGGTCTTTGTCTTCAATGCGCTGACCTTTGTCCCGCTAGGACACTTGACTTCTCGCCTGATGATGCGCCAACGCAAGCTAGTCTCGTATAGCTGGAATCTGGCAGGCAGCTTGCTGGGCATTTTGCTCTTCTCTTGCATCTCGTTCATGTGGGCGCCGCCTTCTGTCTGGATTCTCCTTCTCACTTTGGGGATGATGGCTTTTCTGTACGCCCACGTCGAGAGCTTGCTTCCATCAGTTCTGGCTGCGCTCTTACTATTGGCTTTTCTAAGCGTGCCTCTCGTTCCAAATCAATTCGATGTTCACTCACCGTATCAGATCTTGACTTTGGCCGTCTCTAGAAGTGATTTTCACGTGTTGAGGGTCAACAATGTGTACTATCAGCGGATTCTGGACTTGAGCGAGAATGTGCACACCAACGAGTACCTGCAGAAATGGAGTGACAACTATGCACTGCCTTACTACTTCAAGCCTGAGCCAGAGCAAGTGCTGGTGGTTGGCAGTGGCACAGGCAACGACGTAGCTGCTGCCATACGGCATGGAGCTGGTAGAATTGATGCTGTCGAGATTGACCCCGCCATTCTTGCGTTCGGGGAATCATTGCATCCTGAATCCCCCTACCAATCCGACCAAGTGAACGCTGTCGTAAACGATGCCCGTGCCTTCATTCGGCATACGGACAAACGCTACGATCTGATCGTCTATGGCCTCTTGGATTCCCACACTTTACTATCGGGGAAATCGGGCGTCCGCCTGGACAGCTTTGTATACACCGTCGAAGCGTTCCGTGAGGCGCGGGCCAAGTTGAAGGCGGACGGCGTCCTCAGCATCTCTTTCTCGCTCATAAGACCTGAGCTGGGCCACAAGTTGTACCTGATGCTTCAAGATGCTTTTGATGGTCAGAGCCCCGTCGTTTATCGAACTGGCTACGACGAGGGGTATACCTTTCTGATCGGGGGAGAGTTGACCGAGCGCACTCTCGATTTGCCGCCTGGGTTCCAAGAAGTGACTGCCGAGTTCGCTGGTGACCAAGCTCGAGTTGACAAATCTACCGACGATTGGCCCTTTTTCTATATGCCTGTCAGGAAATATCCTGTTTCGTACATCGCGATGATTATTGCATTGCTCGCTATCTCGCTCGTGTTTGTCTTCCAATTCATGCCTGGAGCAAAGCGGGGGTTTTCGGTATCGTGCTTTTTCCTGGGAGCCGGGTTTATGCTCGTAGAGACCAAGGGGATAACCGAGTTAGCTCTTGTTTACGGCAGCACCTGGGTTGTGACGAGTGTCGTGGTTGCTGCGATTCTTATCATGGCTTTTCTATCCAACTGGTTGGTGATCAAGGCCGGTGCACCTCGACCCTGGGTCACTTATGGCTTGCTGATCGCTTCGTTGCTAGTCGGCCTGGCCCTGCCCCTGGCTAATCTGAGTGCTGTTCCCGCTTTACTGGGCCAGGTAATCATGACCACGACGCTCACTCTCCCTTTGCTCTTTTCGGGATTCGCTTTTTCCGTGGAACTGGAAAAGTCTGGTTCGGTGGCTGAGGCGCTTTCTTCAAATCTGTTGGGGGCCATGCTTGGCGGCTTTCTCGAATACAATTCCATGTATTTTGGGTTTCGGGCATTGTACTTTATCGCCCTGGCAATGTACGTGTTTGCTTTTTTAGCAGCGATTAGGGCAAAGAAATAACTCTCCCACTGGATCGCGCCAGATCCAGTGTCCAATGGGCTGAATTTGGCCGGTTTTGACGTTTTGCTGAGAACCTTCTCGCCGAATGTACAAGAATGTCACTGGCAAGGCACTAATAGTACTGTTGTGGCTCGTCGTTTTGCTCCGGTTGCCTTCATTGGAACAACCCTTCGACAACGACAGCGGAGCCAACGCCTACCACGCCCGGCTCATCAGGCGCGGCGAACCGTTGTACGGCACGCATCACCCGGCCCACCAACTGCCGGGGGTGTATTACACTTATGCGTTGGCATTCACCCTGTTCGGAGATAGCGTCTGGGCCGTCAAGTTCATGCTAATCTTGTGGACCGTCGCCGCCGTCTGCCTGCTGTACCGCATAGGGACACTGGTGATGAGCAAAACCGCTGCCTCACTCGCTGCGGTTTTCTATGCTGTCCTCTCCTCGCACATCTGGCTGTTTGGCAGCACAGCCCAGGCTGAGTTGTTCGCCAATCTGCCGCGCGCAGCAGCGGCCTTGACGATGTTGCACTTGACGAAACGGAACGCGCCGGCGTGGCAGTTTGCCTGGGTGGGATTGTTGAGCGTAGCAGCGTTTCTGTTCAGGGCGGTCTACCTTTCGTCTCTGGTGGTGGCTGGATTCGTACTGCTGACCGAGTTGCGTCGCCGCCAAGAGACGCCGGGAATCTGGCGCACAGTCATCACGCGCGGCCTCTGGATCAGCCTGGGGTTCGCTGGCGGGCTGCTGGCGGTGATCGCCTACTTTGCGGCCCGGGGGTTGCTTCCCCGCTTGCTCCTGGTGTTTATCCTGGGGCAAAGATACATCACTTCCGAAGAGATCGTCCGCACAACGGGCAAATACCGGCTCTTTTTCCCATTCATTGGATTGCTGAGAAACAACGCCGTACTGCTCGTCTGTAGCTTGGGGGGACTGACGACAGCGGTGCTGAGTGGATTCCGATCCAAATGGACGAGCAGAACGGCGCTCCTATCCTCGATTGTGGTTTGGTACGCTCTGTCCTTTGTCGAGTCAAACGTCGGCAGCAACCTATACCTGCACTACTATCTGCTCATCGTGCCTCCATTATCACTGCTGGCAGCCTGGTTCCTGGCCCAGTCCTACCACTGCCTGAAAACCCGCGCCAGGATCATCGGCCACGCACTGCCGGCCGCACTGCTAATCGCCGCGTTGATTGCCAGCACAGAACAGAATTTTGACTATTATCGCCTCTACGCTCGATACAAACTTGGACTTGACACCTATCAGAGTTTTGCGCTGCGTGGATGGCCCATGCTCGAATCACAACTGGTGCAAGCTCAAGAATTGGCAGATTACGTGCAGGAGCACAGCTCGCCAGCCGATTACGTCTACTATTGGTCCGACAACATTCAGTTCTACTATATGGCGGATCGGCGCTGCCCAATTGACACAATATGGCCCATCTGCGTCGCAGCGACGGGGCCGCATCAACGCATTTTTGCGCCGAGGACCAAGTACATCATCGTTGGCGAAAGTAGCCAGGCTCCTTATCCTGCGTGGCTGCGCCCAGAACTGGCCGAAAATGGTTACGAACTGGAGACTATCATTGAGGGTCAAGAAATCTACCGCCGCATTGATACGATCAACTCTGAGGGGTAACTCGGACTGCAAAGAGGAAAAGATCCAGGCGTTAATGACGCACAAAGCAACTATGAGCAGACGAAAATTCCAAAACCCACGTCCTGGCGCTTCTGATTCCTCCTTAATTAACCTCTCTGCTTTCCTGATAGTGTTGGTTCTTGGGGTGCTTTACCTATACAATCTGGGGGGATGGCTGATCAACGATGACGAGGGAACCTTTCTGTATCAAGTATGGCGCGTCAGTGAAGGAGAATATCCCTATCGGGACGTATTCACCTCACGCTGGCCGCTGTTTCTGTACACTGGGGCCGGGTGGATGCGAGTTTGGGGCGCAGAAATTGTGCCGATGCGGGTACTCTCTGTTTGTATGACGCTAGGAACAGCTATCACCCTTTTCTTTATGGCCCAGCAGACCCTGCCTGCAGAAGCAGCATTGCTTAGCATGGTCCTTTTCCTGCTCCACCCAGACGCCTTCCGTTTCGGACGCTCGTTTCAGCCAGAGCCTTTCTATGTATTTTTCAGCACCGTGGGATTGTACCTGTTTTCCAAAGGACAAACGAAATTTAAACCCGTTTTCTTTATCGGCGCTGGCCTCGCTTTTGCTGTAGCCTCCCTATACAAGCTCCTGGCAGTACTGGTTGTGATGGGATGCGTGCTGTTTCTGGCGACGTTATGGCTGAGGGAGCGGAAATCCCGCCGGCAGGTCGCTCTTGGAGCGATCTTTCTGCTGTTGCCCTATGTGGTACTGTTTAGTTCAGTGGCTTTGGGATTCATGTTAGCTGTTCCCAGTTTCTACGAAAGTGTGATCGGTTTCCACTTGGCTCAGGGGAGAGAGTTAACATTCCTTCAGGTCGCTCTCAAAGGGATCGGGTTCCTGATAGCATACTTTTTTGCCTATACTCCTTTCCTATTGCTTGCCCTTCCTGCTGCTCGGAAAGGGTGGGCTGGCAGCCGGAAGATAGGACTGTTCAGTTGGCAATTGCCGACGGCTCTGGCTTTTATATTTCTCTCTCGTGATTTGTTCCCTCGCTTACTACTCTACCTGGTGCCATCCCTGTCGGTTCTGTTTGCGGCCATCCTTGAGCCGGTTCGCCTACCGCCGCGCCGGTTGCTATTGCTCTGGGTCGCCGTTTGCATAATTCTCGTTTCCTGGACCATGACCGACGTCAAAGCGCTCTTGCGCAGAGAGCACGATACAAAAGCTGTCTCTATCTATATCCAAAAGCACACATCACCGAACGATCGTGTACTCTCGGACTATCAAGAAATAAACTTTTACGCCCGCCGTCCCTCCACGTACTCGGGCGCAGAGATATCCCAAGTCGTCATAGCCAGCAAACAGTATACGGGCGCCGACCTGATCGCCGAGATCGAGGCTCAGGATGTCAAAGTGGTGCTTCTGGATATCTCGCCACAGACGGGCCATCAACTCGTGAACCTGGAGGACTATGATACTTTTCGCGCTTACCTTCAGGATCATTTCACGTTGCTGGATACCCTTCCCCGGGGGGAACAACGACTGGAAATCTACCTCGCGCCAGAAAATGACCGGGAGGACGACCTACGAGCAGATTGAGGCTCAAACATTGCAGTACCGCAGATCTTTTAATCTGCGACGTTTGTAGAGGTCATCATCGTGTCTGACTATCAACGCGCCTGTCTAAAGCTCCTTCTTCTATCGCTGGCCGTGCGGCTGCTGGTCGCCTTGCTGCTGACCGGCCCGCCCTACATGGACGCCTACTACTACACGGCCGGCGCCTACCAACTGGCGGAAGGAGACGGCCTTACAGAACCCTTCATCTGGAACTACCTGGATGACCCGGCCGGCCTCCCCCACCCTGGCTTTCTCTACTGGATGCCGATCCCCTCCATCCTGGCCGCGCCGTTTGTGGCGCTCTTGGGCCGCTCGTTCCTGGCAGCTCAACTCCCCTTCATCCTGCTCTCCGCCCTGCTTCCCCTGGTCAGCTACTCCATCGCCTGGCGGGTCGCGGGGTCGCGCCGCCAAGCCTGGGCCGCCGCTCTTCTCACCCTTTTCAGCGGCTTTTTCACCCCCTTCTGGGTCCTCCCAGAGACGTTCGCCCCCTTTGCCTTGTTCGGCAGCCTGGCGCTTTGGTGTGCAGGAGGCAGGAGGCAAGAGGCAGGAGGC